>NZ_RAWE01000354.1 GCF_003611695.1 Corallococcus carmarthensis
CGAGGTTCGTGATTCTAGATCAGGTTGAGGGGTAGGCAGGCGCGAGACGAGCGGGAAGAGAGAGCAGGGGCACCTCTCGTTCGGTTCTGTGTGCGCAGAAGACCTGAGAGCGAGAAGGCCCTGCCCCAGGGCAAAGGTAGGCAGTGGTTGAGGAGAAAGCAGCGGCAAGCGCTGCATCGGTGGGCAGCTCGGAGCGGCTGCCAACTCACCTACCGCAGATGCATGGCGGTGGCGGACGTGGGACTTCGTGCCACGCCGTCGCCCGGTCCCTGGAGTGCGCGACCTCGACGGTGGTGGGCGCGGTGCGTCGCTACCGGGAAGGACGGCGGCAGGCTTCGGGACAGGAGCGAGCCTCACGAACGACGCCCACGAGCGAACCTGGCGAGCTTCCAGCCCCGGCTCCCCTATGCTCGAGGGGGCAGTGGCTGGCCTATGTGGCAGCGGCGCCCGCCGCCGCCCCACCAGCAAACACCCCTGGGCCGAAGCAAAGCATCAATACCAGGAGAATCAGCGCAACGGGCGCCACGTACTCCAGAGGGACACGTACCCTTGGGCTTGTACTGTAGCGCCAGTACACCACTCCCGGAGCTTCGAAGCTATACACGTAATCACCCGCGCGAACGGTCGTGCCAATCGGATACTCTGGGAGCTCCATCCGCCGAACCTTCACATTCCGCAAGTCGAGTGCACGCTCGTATCGTTCCAGTGACTTGAGGGCGCCTGCCATATTTCCATAGGGCTTCAGCTCCAGCAAACTAACCAGGCTCCCTGGTGTCTCGATTCGAGTGATATCAGGGAATCCGTCGACCCCCTTGCGCCAAAGTGTCTCTCCATCCGCGCCTACAAAGTGGGCAATCCACTTCGTCGAGAGTTCAGCCCAGTAGCTCACCTGGTCATTCTTAGAGACCTTCTTCTTGTAGCCCATCTCATCTGTCATCTCCCGCGCAAACCTGGCATGCGCTTCCGTCCCTTCCGCCATATTTTCGATACCTTTAGCTATCCGGTCTGATGTTTCTGAAACATACTGCTCGACGATTCCAATCAGCTTGTCATGGATCTTTGATCCGTCGGCCATGCCAACAAGCTGCTGTGGATTCCAAGGCTCGTCCTCTGGACTTCCATCCACGGGCGGTTCGGAAGCCTCCTTTCCATAACCAGTCACAACGTCAACGAGTCGTTCGATGTCGAGCGAGAACTGGCTTCTCGATGAAGACACAGGAAACCTCCACTTACGCTGACCGATCCGGCTGTCGCGAATTGCAGTAAACGCTTCGAATCATGGCGATGGCGGCTTGTCATCGTTCCGCGGCCATGGCGCGACAACCACGGGTTGGCCAAAGACCTCCCGATAAGCCGTCGACTGGTCCTTCGCTGCTGCGACTGCGTCGAGGCCAGCCTGGATCTTCTTGTTCTGGAGCTCCCTCTCCGTAGCAGCCGCCTCTTGCATCCGGAACGCGAAGTTGTCGAGTGCATCCTCCGAACCGAGCAGAGCCTCGGTCACAATGCTTGTAGTCTTGAGGACCGCCTCATCGCGCGCCACCACTAGCCCCGCGACCTTTACGGACTCTCCTTCCTGGCCGATCGCATCTCTTTCCGCCAAGCTTTTCGCGAGTGGGTTGATGTTCCGCCGGAACCTCCAGCGGCGAGCTTCGCTTGAGATGAGTTTGGCGGCGGGTGTCTTTGAGTCCGCCACCGTCAAGCTATGGAAGAATGCCGAATCACGCGGGATCGGCTTCCAGTCCGGCGGCCCGTACTCTTCTAGAACAGGAATAAGGTCTTCCTTTGCATCAAACATTGTGCCTACTTCTCGAACCAAATTATGCATAATGACGTCGGCCGGAAGCGCTTGCCGCAACCCCTCAAAGAGGTCTCGGGCGTCTCGAATATCTACAAGGCAATAGTCGTTGGGGACATTCGAACGCACTCCGACACGAATGCCAAGCAAGTGTATGCGAGTCTCATAGACCTGATTAAGCTCCCTGAAAACGAAGTGAAGCGCACGACGGAGGTTGACGTTCCTGATTCGGCGTAGGACGGTCTCCTCTACTCCGGATGTCTGCGAAAGCTCATCTTTCGTGTTCACCTCCATCTGTCGATTTCGGTTCGCGCTCGCTGCATGTTCATTGAGCGATTTGCTGACAGCTCTGACAGCATCATTGACTGCGGACTTAGTTTCGCCTGCGGCTCCGCCAGAAACTGATGCCGTCGCCATGCTAAAGAATGATGCTGACGCGGCGGCTTGAACGTTCCACTTGAAGCTGTCTTCGGTCGAAGACGAACTCTGCGTCTCTCGCTCTAGCTCAGACTGAAAGTTGGACTTCGTCTCTTCCTGAAGCGAGTCAACGAGAGTTGTTGTTGATGTCTTCGTAGATGCAGTGGTTTGCCACGTCTTCAGAGTTATCTCTTGCTCTTCTCCTGGTAGCAGAGTCAGCGCACGAATCGTCTTCCCTAGTCCGTAGCGCGTGGGCGTAGTCGAAAGCTGATACGTCAACTCTAGGAAAAGCTGAACGCCGAACTCAAAGCGATCAAAGCGAATCTTTCCATCTGATCCGCGAATCGGCACGCGGAGCATGCCTGCAATGCTATATGCCCCCGGTTCGCCATGGTCCCCTTTAGCCCACTCCCACGAAAGTCGAACCTCCTTGAGCAGCGCTTCAACGTCTGCAGGTCTTCCTCCCGGAGTCGGAAACCGCGAGGGCTTTCGATAGTTGTCGCGAGTTGGCTCCACTTGGTCGAGGAGGTCGCGGCTATATCCAGCCTCCAGCGCGAATGCTTTCCAGATCTCCCAGAACGCAAAGGTCTGATCCACGCCGTCTTCACTCTCCGAAAAAGCGACGCCGCCTCCCGCATCCATCGAGACCGGGCACCCCCCCTTTATGCGAGGGTGATAGTATCCCCACCCCCCTCCAGGCACATCGGAGAACACCTTGAATTTATATGCGTTTCCGGACGGGAGACTTGGTTCGATCTTTGTGGTGCCCACGGTGGCATCGCGTTGAGCGCGAGGCAGGTCCATGATGGTGGGCCCAACAATCTCGTTCGGCACAGAGGCATTGCGTTGAATGTGAGGCAGGTCAATGCGCTTAGGCACCGCAATCTCCTTACGCTTAGGCACCGCGATCTCCTTCGTTAGGGTGTGATGACATCTCGGAGAGTAGAGGAGGCAGGGGGGGAAGGAAAGGGAGGTGGGCTGGTGTAGAGGGGAGAAGATGAGCCTCTTGCGAGTGACGCACGGGGAGGGCAGTGCGCCGGCGCCGGTCGAGAAGCACTGCTCCCCCCTTGGGCGCAGCAACGGCTTGGCGCTCAAGCCCACTTGCGCAGGGGACGGCCCCGCGCGTCCTGCCAGGGATACAACGCCGAGCGCTGGCGGAGACCGCCAGCGCTCGAACTCGGTACAGCAACCCCGGCCCAGTCTAAGAGGGTGTTGTCGAACCTCGGCGCGGTGATCACCATGAGGACATGGGAAAGAGCTACCCATCGGACCTTACGGACGCTCAGTGGCGACTGGTTGAGCCGTTGCTGGAGGACTTCTACCAACGGGGCGCTCGGCCGCCCCTCCATCCACGTCGGCGCATTCTCGATGCCCTCCTGTACGTCACGCGGGGAGCCATCTCCTGGAGGATGTTGCCGCACGACTTTCCACCGTGGGACACGGTGTGCAGCTGCTTCCGACGTTGGCGTGACGCCGGGCTGTTGGAGCGCATCCACGCGGCCCTGCGCGCGGAAACACGCCACCGGTTAGAGTGTGATGCTCATTCCAGTGCGGGCATGCTGGACGGTCAGAGCGTGAAGACGGCGGAAAAAGGGGGCCCGTCTGGTATGACGGTGGCAAGAAGGTGAAGGGCCGCAAGCGTCACCTGTTGGTGAATATCGAAGGCCTCGTTTACGCGCTGCGGGTCCATCCAGCGAATGTCCAGGACAGGGACGGCGCGCAGTTGCTGCTGGGCGGCAAGTCCAAGGAAGACTTCCCACGTATGCGGAAGCTTTGGGTGACTCGGGCTACGCGGGCCGGTGCAAGTACTGGCTGGAGGAGAAGTTCGGATGGGCAGTGGAGGTCGTCCGTCGCCCCAACGAGGGGCGGCAGCGTTGGTACGGCCTGTCTCCTGAGATTGAGCGGCCACCGCTTCCTCGTGGCTTCATGGTGGTGGAGCGCCGCTGGGTCGTGGAACGTACCTTCGGCTGGCTCAATCTCTTTCGCCGCCTCAGCAAAGACTATGAGCAGAAGCCCTCATACAGCGAGGCTTTCGTCTGGCTGGTCATGACAGCGCTCGTGCTGCGTCGACTCGCGCCTCCATGAGGGTTCGACAACACCCTCTAATCCTTTGGCCGGGTGGAGATTAACGGGCGGGCTTCAGCTGTTGCTCCGGATATGAGGGGGCACACGAGAAGCCAGGGGTTGAAGCTGAAGCAGGAGGACAGCGCAGCGCTGAATGCGCTGACGCACCGAGGACGCGAGTCGGTGCGGGTGGTGCGGCGAGCCCGGGTGCTGCAACTGCTAGCGGAGGGCTGGACGGTTGTGGGTGTGGCCGAGGCGGTGGGCGTCACTGAAACCACGGTGCGCACCGTCCGAAGACGCTACCGGGAGGAGGGGCTCAGCGCAGCGCTCCATGAGAAGCCGCGGCCCGGGGCAGTGCAGCGTCTCACAGAGAAGCAGGCCAGCGAGGTGTTTGCCATGGTGTGTGCACTGCCGCTCGAGGGGCGTGCCCGCTGGACGGTCCGCCTCATTACGCAGGAAGCAATACGCCGGGGCCTGGTTCCGGAGGTTGGGCGGGAAACCGTGCGCGAGCTCCTCCTGCGTCATGACTTGAAGCCGTGGCGGGAAAAATGTGGTGCGTGCCAAAGCTGGACGCCCAGTACGCCGAGCTAATGGAAGACGTGCTGGAGCTGTACCAGCGGCCTCTGTGTCCCACTGAGCCCGTCGTCTGCTTCGATGAGCGGCCCGTGCAATTGCTCGAGTGGGTACGTCCGGCATCGCCCGCCTGCCCTGGGCGTGAGGCACGTCGTGACTACGCTTACTTCCGCTGTGGCACGGCCAATCTCTTTTGCGCGGTGGAGCCCAAGGCGGGGTGGCATTTCGTGAAGGCCACACCCAATAGAAGGAGTCCAGCGTTTACCGAAGCCCTCCAGGACATTGCCAAGAGGTACCCGGAGGCGAACACCATCCACCTGGTGCTGGACAACCTCAGTACCCACAGCCGCCATGCGTTGGAAGTGCGATACGGAGCACGTGCAGGGCGCCGGCTCTGGCGTCGATTCACTCCACACTACACGCCCGTCCATGGCAGTTGGCTCAACCAAGCGGAGGTAGAGATTTCTCTGCTCTCCCGTCAGTGTCTGGGGAAGCGGCGCCTCCCCACGCTCAAGAAGCTCCACTGCGAAACGCAGGCCTGGCAGAAGTGGGCCAACCGCCAGCGAATCCGGATTCGCTGGTAAATCACCGTGCCGAAGGCCCGAGCGAAGTTCCATTACCAACCCACAGATTTCACCCGGTCGTAGTACTAAACCAGAGGTTTCGATTCCTAGACGTCTGGTCTGTCGCTGAGGCCGATTTTCCGGGGCCCGGCGTCACCTGCCATTCGGGAATCGTGAGCGGTC
>NZ_RAWE01000355.1 GCF_003611695.1 Corallococcus carmarthensis
CCCCGGAACCTCATGAACGCCCCGCCCTTCTCCCCTCCTCCCTTCCCGGACAGCGGCAACGCCGTGCGGTCCGCGAACGCCATCCGCGAGGGCGTCCTCACGGAGGTGCGCAAGGCCGTGGTCGGGCAGGACGAACCGCTGGAGCTGATGCTCTGCGGGCTCGTGGCCGGCGGGCACATCCTGCTGGAAGGTGTGCCCGGCGTGGCCAAGACGCTGATGGCCAAGGCGCTGTCGCGCAGCGTGGGCGCGGATTTCAAGCGCATCCAGTTCACGCCGGACCTGATGCCCGCGGACATCCTGGGCACCAGCGTCTTCGACTTGAAGTCGCAGGCCTTCGTGCTCGCGCGCGGCCCCATCTTCACGGACCTGCTGCTCGCGGATGAAATCAACCGCGCACCGGCGAAGACGCAGTCCGCGCTGCTGGAGGCGATGCAGGAGCGCGCCGTGTCACTGGAGGGCAAGAACCTCCAGCTGTCGCCCATGTTCACGGTATTCGCCACGCAGAACCCGGTGGAGTCCGAGGGCACGTACCCGCTCCCCGAGGCACAGCTCGACCGCTTCCTCCTGAAGATCGACGTGGGCTACCCCGCGCCGGAGGAAGAGGACGCCATCCTCGAATCCGTGCACCGGGGCTTCGACTCGGGAGACCTGGCGAGGGCCGGCGTGAACGCGGCGGTGACGAAGGACGGCCTGCTCCAGGCGCGCTCGGCGCTCAGCGCGGTGAACGTGGAACCGCCCGTCCTCGGTTACATCCGCAAGCTGGTGGCAGCGACGCGAAGCTCGCCCAACATCCGCCTGGGCGCGGGGCCGCGCGCGGGCGTGCACCTGCTGCTCGCGTCGAAGGCGCTGGCGGCGCTCCGGGGCCGCGACTTCGTCACCCCGGACGACGTGCGCTTCCTCGTGGGCCCGGTGCTGCGTCACCGGCTGCTCCTGTCGCCGGACGCGGAGCTGGACGGGGCCACGCCCGCGGACGTGCTGCGCGAGGTGGTCCAGGGCGTCGAGGTCCCCCGGTGATTCCCTCCGAGCGCCTGTGGGGGCTGCTCGCCCTGCTCGCGCTGCCCATGGCGCTGGCGGGCTTCTTCCCGGGTGTGGGCGGCGCGGTGCTGGCGCTGGACGCGCTGGCCGTGGCCCTGGCCGCGTTCGACTACCTCCAGGCGCGCCGTGTGCGGCTGGAGGTGGTGCGCACGCTGCCGGAGCGCCTCAACGTGGGCGTGGCGAATCGCGTCGAGCTGCGGCTGGTGCACCGGGGCGGAGGCACGGTGGAGGTGCGCGTGAAGGACGACGCGCCCCCGTCCTTCACCACCGAGCCCGCGGAGGCCACGCTGCGCCTCTCACCGGACAGCCAGACGCAGTGGGTGTACCGGGCCACGCCCGCGAAGCGCGGCAAGTTCAGCTTCGGCGCCGTGCACGTGCGCGTGCGCGGCCCGCTGGGGCTCGTCTCGCACGAGCGCGCCTTTCCCGCCGAGCGCTCCGTGTCGGTGTACCCGGACCTGCGAGGCGCCCGGAGGCTGCTGCTGTCGGGCGCGGCGCTGGACCTGGTGAACCTGGGCCTCCGGCAGCTGCGGCGCGACGGCCAGGGCAGCGAGTTCGCGCGCCTGCGCGACTATGCCCAGGGCGACAGCGTGCGCGACGTGGACTGGAAGGCCACCGCGCGCCGGGGCCGGCCGGTGACGCGCGTGCTGGAGTCGGAGCGTTCGCAGGCGCTGCTCATCTGCGTGGACGCGGGGCGCTCCATGGCGGCGCAGGTGGACGGCCTCACCAAGTTGGATCACGCGGTGAACGCGGCGCTGTTCCTCGCCTTCGTGGCCATCCGCAACGGGGACCGCGTGGGCCTGGCGCTCTTCGCGGACGGAGTGAAGGCCTACCTGCCGCCCGCGGCGGGCCGGGGCCAGTACCGCAAGCTGGTGGACACGCTCTACTCCGCGACACCCAGCCTCACGTACGTGGACTACCTGGCGCTCTTCAAGGAGCTGAACGTGCGCCTGAACCGGCGCAGCCTGCTGTGCGTCTTCACGGACTTCCTCGACGAAGAGCAGGCCGGCACGTTGGTGGCACCGCTGCACCGGCTGGCCCGCCGCCACGTCCCGCTGTGCCTGTCCGTGAAGGACACCGCGCTCCAGAAGCTGCTGCGCACGCCGCCTTCAGGTCCCGAGGAAGCCTTCCAGCACGCGGTGGCATCCGAGCTGCTCACGGACCGCGAGGTGCTCAAGGCCCGCGTGAGCAAGGGCGGCGTGCAGATGCTGGACGTCGCGCCGGACGAACTGAGCCTCGCGGCGGTGAACCGCTACCTCGACATCAAGGCGCGCGGCGTCCTGTAGGAGCCCCCATGGCCCAGACGGTATTCAAGACGGCGGACTTCACGGCGGAGCCCGTCGACGACAGCGAGACGCACGTCGTGCAACCGCTCCTCGACCGCTGCGAGGACTACCATCAGATTGCCTATGGGCGTCCTGCCCTTCCTGATCAGGCCCGGAACATCCCCGGCGAACGGCCTCCGGGCCTTGCTCCCGGCCAGGGACACCTCTTCGCACTTCGCGACGCGCAGGGCGGCCTCGCGGGGATGCTCGAAGCCCTGCGCGACTACCCGGCTCCGGGTGAGTGGTACATCGGCCTCTTCCTCCTCGCGCCGGAGGCCCGGGGCCAGGGCCGGGGTGAGGCCGTGCTGAGCGCCTACGAAGGCCACGTGCGCGCGAACGGCGGCTGGCGGCTGCGGGTGGCCGTGGTGGAGCACAACACGGCCGGGCGCCACTTCTGGGAGCGCGTGGGCTTCCAACCGGAGCAGTGGGTGGGCCCCATCGAGCAGGGGCTCCGGTGGAACCGGGTCCTGAAGATGACGAAGGACCTCGGCTAGGTGCCGGCGCCCTCGCGCAGCCAGCCCACGAAGCGCGTATCGGGTACGTCGCCGCGCACGCGGTGCAGCCCCCGCTTGAACAGGGCGTAGACGCGGAAGAAGCGCTCCAGGCCCGCGCGCTCGGCGGGCGTCATCGGATGCGTCCCGCACACCACCTTCGGGTCGCCCTTCCCCGCGTCGATGAAGCCCAGCACGGCCACCACCGGCACGCGCACGCGCTGCCCCTGCGACAGGCGCGGCCCCAGCACCACCGCGTCCAGCGGGTCTCCGTCATCCGACAGCAGGCCCGGAATGGAGCCGTAGTTGTACGGACACGGCAGCGGCGACACGAAGTCCACGGAGCCGTCCGCGCGCCGCTTCACCATGGAGAAGCGCGGGCACTCAATCAGCACCTCCGGCTCGCGCGGCAACGACGGCACGGACAGGTCCGGCCCGCTCATCCCACCAGCTCCGCCGCCGCCCGCTCGCTGCTCCGCCGGCCGCGCATCCAGTCCGACAGCAGGTACGCGTAGACGCCCGCGCCCACCGTCAGCGCGAAGGAGACCTTGAAGGCCACCGACAGCTTCGGCGGGTGGATCTGCGACACGGTTCCCTCGATGAAGCCCGCGAGCACGAACAGCACCAGCGTGCCGAACAGCATCTTCACCGCCGTCACCGCCTCCTTGCGCAGGGCCTGCCCGCGCGACAACCCACCCGGCGCCACCATGCCCCGTGCGATGACGAGCCCCGCCGCGCCCGCGATGCAGATGGCGGTGATCTCCGGGATGCCGTGCGGAAGGATCCACGCCCAGAACCACCCGGCCATCCCCTTCGCCGCGTACACCTGCGCGAGCGCGCCCAGGAACAGGCCGTTGACGAACAGCATCACCGCCGTGCCCAACCCCAGCGTGATGCCCAACGCGAACGCCAGGAAGGCCACCTGGATGTTGTGCGTGAAGAGGAACGTCGTGAACTGGGCCTGCTCCTCCACGGACATGCCCTTGCCCGCGGCCTCGTCGGCGGCGCGCTTCACCGGATCCATGCTCGTGTGCTGCTCGGGCACCAGGTAGTGCGCCGCGTCCGGATCCACCACCATGCCCACGTAGCCAAAGCCCGCGCCCGCCAGGAACAGCAGCACGGACGCCACGTACATGCGCCACTCGTGGTGCAGGAGCGCCGGGAAGCCTCGCGCCACGAACGCCCACACGTCCGCGAACCGCGGCCGGCTGCCCGGGTACGTCAGCGCGTAGGCGCGGCCCACCAGGTCGTTGAGGTAAGCGCTCACGTCCGCGGAGCCACTGCGCGCGCGCACCCACAGCAGGTCGCTGGAGACGGCGCGGTACAGCTTCCCCAATGAGCGAGCCTCGTCGAGGCTCAGCTTGCGCAGCCCCTCGCCCTCGGACTTGTCCAGCAGCGACTCCAGCTGCTGCCAGCGCGGTCGCCGCGTCTCGATGAACTCCGCCATCTCCATGGGCCCACTCTAGCCGAGCCCCGGAAACGGCGAGGCGCCGGCCGCCCTCCCCGTTTCGAGGGAGGACTCCGGCGCCCCGGTGTTGCAGGAACGCGTGCGGACTACTTGATGAGCTTCTCGAGCGGCTTCGCCTCGGTGGAGGCCTGGGCCTCGGTCCACTCGACGACGGGCGTCTGCCACGCCATGCCCGTCTCCGCCGGGTCGCTGTCCAGCTTCTCGAAGTCGAAGCCGTCACCGCCGAAGTACAGGTACTCCACGGTGGCCACCGTGTACTCCTTCTTCGGATCCAGCGCCTTGCCCTGGGCGTCCTTGAACTTGCCCTTGCCCGCCGGGGTGAAGCCGGCCACGAGCGCGTCCGGGTTCGCCAGCTGCTTCGCCAGGTCCTCGCCCTTGAGCTTCACGGTGAGCAGCGAGTTCTCGAACGGCATCGCCGAGTACACGCTGCCCAGCGTCACGTCGCCCTTGGCCAGGCCGCCCCGGATGCCGCCCTTGTTCAGGATGGCCCCGTCGGTGTTGAGCTGCGTGCGCACCGCGCCCGCCACCCACTTCGCCATCAGCGGCGAGTCCTGCGGGATGCCCGCCTTGGTGAAGCCGATCTTCCGGCCGAGCGCCTGGTCCACCTTCGTCTGCCACTCCGCGATGCGCTTCGCCGTCTCCGCGTCCGGCGTGCCGCCCGCGACCTGGACGACCTTCGTGTCCACGCCGGTCATCTTCTGGCCCGCGGGCTTCGCCGGGTCGAACTTGAACTGCGCGCGCAGGTAGGAATCGAAGCCGCGGCCCAGCGACGCGTAGGTGGTGTCACCTTCCGTCTTCACGCCGGGAGCGTCCGTGCCGCAGCGGCCACCGGCCACCAGCGACACCTTCCAGTCCGCGTGCTTCGCCAGCACCGGCTGCAGGTCCGTGGGGCACTGGTCCGCGACGATGACGACGACGTCCGCGCCCGCCTTGCGCGCCTCGGGCACCGCCGTGTTGAGCGCGTCCTCGTTGGGCGTGACCTCCAGGCCCTCCGCGCGGCCGGACATCGCCGTGCGCACCGTCTTCTGCGAGGTGAGGCCCACCACCGCAATCTTCAGGCCCCGGCGTTCGTAGACCTGGAACGCGGGCATGGACAGGTCCTTCGCCAGCGACGCATCCGTCACCTTCAGGTTCGCCGCCAGGAAGGGAAAGCCCCCGGCCGTGCGGTTCTTCAGGAAGGAATCCTTGGCGTACGACAGCTCGTGGTTGCCCAGCGCGGAGGCCGCATACCCCATGTGCCCCATCACTTCGGCCGTCGGAGCACCCAGGAAGAACGAGGAAAGGGCCGGGCCCGTCCACAGGTCGCCTGTCGTCAGGGCGAGCGTGCCGGCATCCGAACAGGTCGCCTGGCCGTCCTTCAGCGGACCGGCACAGTGCTTTTCATCAGCCACCCAGCGGCCCATCAGCTCCGCGGCGCCGCCCTTGCCCTCGACGGGCAGGAGCTGGCCTCGGGCGCTGCCGGTGACGAGCACCGTCACCTCCGGGGGAACCGTGGGCTTCGCGGGCTCCGCCGCCGGAGGGGGCGTGGCC
>NZ_RAWE01000356.1 GCF_003611695.1 Corallococcus carmarthensis
AAAAAGAATCCGGCAGCGACCTACTCTCCCACGCGGTTTCCCGCGGAGTACCATCGGCTCTGGAGGGCTTAACTTCCGTGTTCGGGATGGGAACGGGTGTGACCCCTCCGACATTGCCACCGGAAAAGCGAATGACGGTGCATACGAAGGGTAAGTTGCAAGTTTCTGCTTGAATGAAGCCTCTTCGAAGTTGAAGAAGCAATTGAGAATAGCTGTTGTCTTCCGGGCGGACACACTTGGGTGTCCTGGCCTCGGCCTTGGCCCCGAGTCCCTTACTCCCCTGTAGGGGGCATGCAAGAGAAGGGGGGAAGTAAGCCGCTCGACTTATTAGTACTGGTTAGCTTAACGCGTTACCGCGCTTACACACCCAGCCTATCAACGTGGTAGTCTTCCACGAGTCTTCAGGGGCTTGCGCCCGGGATACCTGGTCTTGAGGTCGGTTTCCCGCTTAGATGCTTTCAGCGGTTATCCAATCGGCACATGGCTACCCAGCGATGCCTCTGGCGAGACAACTGGTACACCAGCGGTGCCTCCAACCCGGTCCTCTCGTACTAAGGTCAGAGCCTCTCAAGTATCCTACGCCCACAGCAGATAGGGACCAAACTGTCTCACGACGTTTTGAACCCAGCTCGCGTACCGCTTTAATTGGCGAACAGCCAAACCCTTGGGACCTGCTCCAGCCCCAGGATGCGATGAGCCGACATCGAGGTGCCAAACCTCCCCGTCGATGTGAACTCTTGGGGGAGATAAGCCTGTTATCCCCGGAGTACCTTTTATCCGTTGAGCGATGGCCCTTCCATTCAGGACCACCGGATCACTATGACCTGCTTTCGCACCTGCTCGACCTGTCGGTCTCGCAGTCAAGCTCCCTTATGCCATTGCACTCGCCGCCCGGTTTCCAATCGGGCTGAGGGAACCATCGCGCGCCTCCGTTACTTTTTGGGAGGCGACCGCCCCAGTCAAACTACCCACCAGACAGTGTCCCAGTCCCGGCTGACGAGACGTGGTTAGACACCAGAAATCAACAGGGTGGTATTTCACCGTTGCCTCCACCGAACCTAGCGGCCCGGCTTCAAAGGCTCCCACCTATCCTACACAGTCAATCCCTAGTGTCACTGTCAAGTTGTAGTAAAGGTTCACGGGGTCTTTCCGTCTTGCTGCGGGTAAACTGCATCGGCACAGCTATTTCAATTTCGCTGAGTCCCTCTCCGAGACAGTGCGGAAGTCGTTACTCCATTCGTGCAGGTCGGAACTTACCCGACAAGGAATTTCGCTACCTTAGGACCGTTATAGTTACGGCCGCCGTTTACTGGGGCTTCGGATCATCGCTTTGCCTTGCGGCTGACGAATCCCCTTAACCTTCCAGCACCGGGCAGGAGTCAGACCCTATACGTCGGCTTGTCGCCTTCGCAGAGTCCTGTGTTTTTGGTAAACAGTCGCTACCGCCATTTCTCTGCAACCTCTCTCGGCTTCGGCTGTACGCCTACACCTACCAGAGGCCCACCTTCTTCCGAAGTTACGGTGGAAATTTGCCTAGTTCCTTGGAGGAGAGTTCTCTCAAGCGCCTTAGGATTTTCTCCTCACCCACCTGTGTCGGTTTGCGGTACGGACACCCTGCAGACTCCCTGCGGGACTTTTCTTGGAAGCAGAGCATCAGCGACTTACCCCTTGCGGGGCGCCATGGGGTCTCGGGGATGACTGCCGCGCCTTTATTCGTACGCGACACCCCTACGCCTTTAGACTGACACAACCACCGGTCAGCTCGCCTAGCTTTCTCCGTCCTCCCTCAGTTCAACGTCTGCAAGATGGCGCAGGAATATTAACCTGCTTGCCATCACCTACGCCTTTCGGCCTCGGCTTAGGACCCGGCTAACCCTGGGAAGATTAACTTGACCCAGGAAACCTTGGGTTTACGGCGAGGGGGTTTCTCACCCCCTTTATCGCTACTCATTTCGGCATCAGCACTCCCAGTCGCTCCAGCGGCCTTTTCAGTCCACCTTCGCTGCAACTGGGACGCTCCCCTACCGCCATACACGCCTGACGTGTATGACCCGAAGCTTCGGCACTAGTCTTGAGCCCCGTTACATTTTCGGCGCGGCCTGTCTTGACCAGTGAGCTATTACGCTTTCTTTAAAGGATGGCTGCTTCTAAGCCAACCTCCTGGTTGTCAATGACCTGCCACATCCTTTCTAGTGTTCACTTAGACTAGATTTGGGGGCCTTAGCTGTCGGTCTGGGTTATTCCCCTCTTGCCAATGGACGTTATCACCCACTGACTGCGTCCCGGGATAACAATTGCCGGCATTCGGAGTTTGGTACGGTTTGGTAATCTGGTGAGACCCCTAGCCGTTCCAGTGCTCTACCTCCGGCATTGAATTGCCCGAGCCGATACCTAAATATCTTTCGGGGAGAACCAGCTATCACGGAGTTTGATTGGCCTTTCACCCCTACACACAGCTCATCCCAGAAATTTTCAACTTTCATGAGTTCGGTCCTCCATGCGGTGTTACCCGCACTTCAACCTGGCCATGTGTAGATCACCCCGCTTCGGGTTATAATACACGCAACTTAGCGCCCTATTCGGACTCGCTTTCGCTCCGGCTCCACCTATCGGCTTAGCCTCGCTACGTATATTAAGTCGCCGAATCATGATGCAAAAGGTACGCTCTCGCACTGGCTTGCGCCGTAGTGCTCGAACTGCTTGTAGACATGCGGTTTCAGGTTCTTTTGACTCCCCTCACCGGGGTTCTTTTCACCTTTCCCTCGCGGTACTTGTTCACTATCGGTCGCCAAGGAGTATTTAGGCTTACCGGATGGTCCCGGCAGATTCAGACAGGATTGCACGTGTCCCGTCTTACTTGGGTAACCCGCTCAGCTCCGACTGGCTTTCGTGTACGCGACTATCACGCTCTTTGGTGCGTCTTTCCAGGACGCTTCCACTAGCCTGTCAAAGTCCTACCGCGGACCCGCTACCCCACCGCCATTTGCATGACGTTGGTTTGGCCTCTTCCCATTTCGCTCGCCACTACTTTGGGAATCACTCGTTGTTTTCTCTTCCTCAGGGTACTGAGATGTTTCACTTCCCCTGGTTTGCTCTGCAAACCTATGAATTCAGTTTGCAGTAACGCAGCTATTCGCCGCGCTGGGTTTCCCCATTCGGACATCTCCGGATCAACGTTTGGTTGGCAACTCCCCGAAGCTTTTCGCAGCCACCCACGTCCTTCATCGCCTCTTGGCACCTAGGCATCCACCGCACGCCCTTAGTAGCTTACTTGCCCTGATCTCTTGTCGTCACGCCCGCCTCCCGGCGGATTGTCGAAACTCGTGACCAAGGCCCAGGCCTCTGCTCTTCGCTAGCAGGCCCGGAAGACTCATTATTGCTTTTGCTGTTCTCACTACTTCTTCATCGTGTGGGAGACTTCGCTTTTGCCTCACCCGGCTGCCTCGCGGCGCCTGGTGAGACTCATTTCGAAGTCGGCACTTCTGTTGAGAACTTCACTCAGCAGAAATTGCAACTTACCCTTCGTATGCACTTGTCAAAGAACGTCCCTGGAACTTCCAGGTAACTTGTGGAGCTGATCGGGTTCGAACCGACGACATCCAGCTTGCAAAGCTGGCGCTCTCCCAGCTGAGCTACAGCCCCGACTCTCGCGTCAGCCTTCCCATTCGCGTCCCTCCAATGAGGGAGAATGGTGGGCCTAGGTGGACTTGAACCACCGACCTCGCGCTTATCAGGCGCGCGCTCTAGCCAGCTGAGCTATAGGCCCAGGGGGGCTAAAGCATCGGCGAACCTTACAGCGTCCTTCATTCTCAAAGAGCCGAGCACTGCTTCGCTCAGTCCTTCAAAACCAAACAGCAAGCCCGAAGTTCATAATGGATTGTTTACCGGAAACATTGACCTAGAGATGACCTGACAGCCCGAAGGCTGCTGGTGTTGCCTACTCGCCCGAAGGCTGAGTCCAACACCCGGTCTCCTTAGAAAGGAGGTGATCCAGCCGCAGGTTCCCCTACGGCTACCTTGTTACGACTTCACCCCAGTTACCGAGCACTCCTTGGGCATCTCTTGGTGAGATGACTTCTGGAGCAATCGACTCCCATGGTGTGACGGGCGGTGTGTACAAGGCCCGGGAACGTATTCACCGCAGCGTGCTGATCTGCGATTACTAGCGATTCCGCCTTCATGGAGTCGAGTTGCAGACTCCAATCTGAACTGAGACCGGTTTTCTGCGATTAGCTCCCCCTCGCGGGTTTGCAGCGCTCTGTACCGGCCATTGTAGCACGTGTGTAGCCCTGGTCATAAAGGCCATGAGGACTTGACGTCATCCCCACCTTCCTCCGGTTTAACACCGGCAGTCCCTCTAGAGATCCACTTGCGTGGCAACTAAAGGCGAGGGTTGCGCTCGTTGCGGGACTTAACCCAACATCTCACGACACGAGCTGACGACAGCCATGCAGCACCTGTCTCTCGGTTCCCTTGCGGGCACTCCCTCATCTCTGAAGGATTCCGAGGATGTCAAGACCAGGTAAGGTTCTGCGCGTTGCGTCGAATTAAACCACATGCTCCACCGCTTGTGCGGGCCCCCGTCAATTCCTTTGAGTTTTAGTCTTGCGACCGTACTTCCCAGGCGGAGAACTTAATGCGTTAGCTACGGCACCGCGGGGGTCAACTCCCACGACACCTAGTTCTCATCGTTTACGGCGTGGACTACCAGGGTATCTAATCCTGTTTGCTACCCACGCTTTCGCGTCTCAGCGTCAGTTACCGTCCAGGTGGCCGCCTTCGCCACCGGTGTTCCTCCCCATATCTACGAATTTCACCTCTACTTGGGGAATTCCGCCACCCTCTCCGGCACTCAAGCTCTGCAGTTTCGGGCGCACTTCCTCAGTTGAGCTGAGGGCTTTCACACCCGACTTGCAAAGCCGCCTACACGCGCTTTACGCCCAATAATTCCGAACAACGCTTGCACCCTCTGTATTACCGCGGCTGCTGGCACAGAGTTAGCCGGTGCTTCTTCTCCCGGTACCGTCAAGCCGAAGGATGTTAGCCTTCGGGTTTTCGTCCCGGTCGAAAGTGCTTTACAATCCAAAGACCTTCATCACACACGCGGCGTTGCTGCGTCAGGCTTTCGCCCATTGCGCAAAATTCCCCACTGCTGCCTCCCGTAGGAGTCTGGACCGTGTCTCAGTTCCAGTGTGGCTGATCGTCCTCTCAGACCAGCTACCCGTCGTTGCCTTGGTGGGCCATTACCCCGCCAACTAGCTGATGGGCCGCGGACTCATCTGGTTGTGATAGCTTGTATACAGAGGCCACCTTTTCCCTCAGTCTCCGAAGAGACCGTGGGCTTATCCGGTATTAGCCAATCTTTCGACTGGTTATCCCAGGCATCCAGGCAGATTATCCACGTGTTACGCACCCGTGCGCCGCTCTACTAAGGGTTGCCCCTATTCGCGCTCGACTTGCATGTGTTAGGCACGCCGCCAGCGTTCGTTCTGAGCCAGGATCAAACTCTCCAATTGTATTCTTGGTTTGCTTGAACCGGCGTTCCCCGAGACCCGGCTAAGGAGTCTCGGCTCGCTGATTCGTCGGCACTTCCCTCTCGCTGCGCTTTTCAGCGCTGCTCTTGAGGTGAAGCGCCCTCAAAAAATTGACTGCGGGTTTCCGCAATCCATTACTGCTTGGGCTTGCTATTTGGTTTTCAAAGACCGAGCCGCTTGT
>NZ_RAWE01000357.1 GCF_003611695.1 Corallococcus carmarthensis
CCTTCGGGGTGGCGGGGACCGGGGTGGGGATGCTCCCCGCGCTCGGGTGCGCGGCGGTCCTCGCGTCGGCGATGTGTCTGGGGTTGAGGCACGACTCGGTGGCGCGGCCGCTGTTCTTCACCAGCCGGCTGCTGCTGGTCCTGCTCAACGGCTTCATCCTGTTCCGGTGGTTCCAGGAGGCGTTCCCGCCGTCCGCGGCGGTGGCGCGGCTGCTGCTGTTCGTCCCGTGGGTCGTGGGCCTCTTCTTCGTGGCGCTCCAGGTCGTCTACGGGCTGCTGGTGGAGCCGGCGTACCTCCTGCCGCTGCTGAGACGGCGCTACCTGCGCCCCACGCAGCCGTTGCCGCCGCGCCACGCGCCGCCCTTCCCGCGCGTCACGGTGCACATTCCCTGTCACGCCGAGCCGCCCGGCGTGGTGCTGGCCACGCTGGACGCGGTGAGCCGGCTTCGCTACCCGGACTTCGACGTCATCGTCGTGGACAACAACACGGAGGATCCGGCGCTCTGGCGGCCCGTGGAGGCCCATTGCGCGCGCCTGGGGCCGCGCTTCCGCTTCGTGCACGTGGAGTCGCTGCCCGGCGCGAAGGGTGGCGCGCTGAACCTGGCGCTGCGCCTCACCCCGAAGGAGACGCGGGTGGTGGCCCTGCTGGACGCGGACTACGTCTGTGAGCCGGACTTCCTGGAGCGGCTGGTGGGCTTCTTCGACGACCCGGCCATCGACTACGTGCAGACGCCGCACGACTACCGGGGGTGGCAGGGGCGCCGCTTCCTGCGCGGCTGTTACTGGGAGGAGCGCACCGGCAACGTCCTGCAGCTCCCGGCGCTCAGTGAATGGGGCATCACCACGCTCATCGGCACCACGTGCCTCATCCGGCGCGACGCGCTGGAGGCGGTGGGGGGCTGGTCGGAGACGTGCCTCACGGAGGACTCGGAGCTGGCGCTGCGCCTGGAGGCTCGGGGCGGGCAGGGGCTCTTCCTGGCGAGGACCTTCGGCCGGGGGCTGCTGCCGGAGACCTTCCTCGCGCTCAAGAAGCAGCGCTTCCGGTGGGTGGCGGGCCCCATCCAGCAGCTGCGCATGCACTGGCGCGGCCTGCTGCCGGACCGCTCGCCCCGCATGGCCGCGCGGCACCGGTGGGCCCGGTTCTTCCAGGGGCTGGAGTTCGTGTCCACCTGGGTCATGGACCTCCTGGGCCTGGTCGCGCTGCTGGGCACGCTGCTGCTCGCGGTGGGCCGGCAATCCATCCCGCTGCCGGAGGGGCTGCTGCCGCTGCTGGCCACGAACCTCGTCACCCAGGGCGTACTGGCATGGCTGCGCGGCCGGTTGCTGGGCTGTTCGCTGCGGGAGGTGTTCGCGGTGACGGCCATCAGCTCCGCGCTGGGACACACGCGCAGGCAGGCGGTGGCCGCGGCGTTCTTCTCGCGGCGGCCCCTGCTGTGGCTGCGGACGGACAAGTTCCAGGCGACGTCCGTGGGCTGGCGGGCCGCGCTGGCCACCACCCGCGGGGAGCTGGTGACGGGGCTGGTGATGCTGGGCCTGGGGGTGTTGATGCTGAGCGGGACGGACCTGTCCCGGCCGGACCTGTTCCTGCTGGGCGGCGCCGCGTGCCTGGCGGAGGCCTGGGCGCTGCTCTGCGCGCCATACTTCGCGCTCACGGCGAACGCGGAGTTGCGCAAGGGGGTGAAGGCCAGGCCGCCCGCGCTCAGCCCGGGGCGTCCGGCAGTGGCAGCACCCGCCACAGCTGCGGCTTGTCGTACTGCGGCGGAATCATCCCCAGCGGCCAGCCCTCCGCCGTGAGCTCCACGTACTGGTACCCGCGTCCCCCGAAGGGGATGCGGGTGCCGGTGCCGGGCAGCCCCACGCCGATGGCCGCGTGCGCGAGCGCGTCCGAATAGAGCATCACCGCGTCCACGCCCACCTGCCTGAGCAGCATCAGCGCCAGCACCGCCTTGGAATCGCAGTCGCCCCGGTCCTGCGCGGGCACCAGCCCTGGCGGGACGATGCCGAAGGGCTCGTCACCGGGCAGCTCGTAGCGGATGCGGCGCACGAAGCCGAGGATGAGCTCCGTGGCCTGCGCCGCGTCCAGGTCGCGCTCGCGGATGGAGGTGGCGAAGCGCTCGCCCAGCACGCGCACCGGCTCCGCGTTGCTGCGCATCAGCTCCGCGTAGATGCAGCGCATGTCCGTGCCGCACCCCGGCGGCGCCACGTAGGTGAAGCGCTCCGGGCCCATGGCGCGGTAGCGCAGCCGCACGCTGTAGTCGCGGTGCGCCTGCTCCAGCCCGCGCTCCACCGCCTCACCCAGGCCGTACGCCAGCTGCTGACGGGCGGGCTCCATGCCGTCCACGCGCCAGTCATAGGCCTTCGCGCGCTCCGGCGGCGTGTCCTCCGGCACCAGCACCGCGCCCAGATCCGTCAGCGCTTCCTGCGGCTCGGCCGGGGGGACCTCCACCTCCGGCCGGGGGGCCTCCGCGAGCCGGCCCGCCTTCCGGGCCAGCACGACCTCCCAGCTGGCGAAGGCCAGCAGCGCCCCCACCAGCACCAGCGACAGCAACAGCTTCCACGTACGCGCGGCCATGGTGGCTCAGGAGGGCGCGCGCAGCATGCCGGTGGGGAGCTGCGGGAAGGGGATGAGCCCGTTGAGCGCGGCCTGGAGGCCCGGCGCGGTGAGCAGCGCGATGACCAGCAGGAAGGCGCACAAGAGGAGCGCGGCGGCGACGTTGCCCTTGCGCACCTCCGCCAGCTCCTCGATGCCCGGCGTCATCTTGTCGAACAGCCGCACGCCCAGGGCGAGCACCGCCACGCCCACCGCCAGCGACAGCGCCACGTGCACCAGCGCCAGCCCCATCAACTGGAGCACCGCGACGGCGGACACGGGCGGGTTCTGCACCGCCAGGTCCACCGCGTCACTGGTGGCCTTCAGCGCGTGCTGCACGAGCAGGCCCAGCGACACGAGGCTCGTGGCATGCACCAGTCCGGAGGCGACGTTGCCCTGCCGCAGCTCCTCCACGGGGTGGCTGTCCAGGAGGCGGCTCAGGCCGCGCATGCTCATGCCGATGCCGAGCGCGGCCACGAGGCCGCCGAGGACGACCTTCACGAGTCCGACGACGAAGAGGGTGAGGTCCATGGGGCGCTGAGGGACTGTAGCGGAAGTCCCCCGCGCCGCCACGGGCCATCACTCACGCGCGCGGCTTGCCATCCTTCAGACGGCGGCTGAGCGTCCAGGCGAGGGCGAGCAGCGCCAGCCAGCCCGTCGCTGACGACGGGCCGCTGCCCACCGAGCAGCCCAGGCCCTGGCGCATGTCGCTCGTCGGGTCGTACTCCACGGTCACGTGGAAGTCGCAGAGCGCCGCGTTGCCGGCCGCGTCGATGGCGGTGACCTGCACCGAGTGCAGGCCCGGCGCGAGCGGCGTGCCCACGGCGGGGCTGTAGGAGATGCCCGCCAGCGAGACGGCGTCCTCGGCGGTGGCGGCCGGGTACTCCGCGCGGGTGCCGTTCATCACCGCGGTGGTCAGCGTCTGGTCCTGCGGGCAGGTGAGCACGGGCGGCCGCGAGTCGCGCACCCGCACCTGGATCTCACAGGAGGCGCTGTTGCCCGCCTCGTCGGTGCTGATGACCTGCACGCGGGTGAGGCCCAGCGGGAACAGGTCCCCGGAGGCGTGCGTGCTGGTGACGCTGACCTTGCTGGAGATGGTGTCGGTGGGCGTGGGGTCCGGCCAGTACGCGTGCGCGCCTTCGGGCCCTTCCGCCTCCACGCGGACCTCGTTCACCTTGCAGGCCCCGGTGGGGCCCTGTCCGTCGCGGATGGTGACGGGGAAGGCGCAGGTGCTCACGTTGCCGGACCCGTCCCTCGCCGTCACGGTCACCTGGGTGGTGCCCAGGGGCAGCAGGCTGCCGTTCTCCGGGCTGTAGGTGACGAGCACGTCCTGGCTCGTCTCGTCCTGGATGTTCAGGGCCGGGTAATGGAAGGTGAGTCCCTGGGCGGACCGCGTGCCCAGGCCCAGCTGCGTCGGGCAGCCGTTGATGGCGGGCCCCGTCATGTCCCGCGACGTCATCTGGGTGGTGCAGTACGCGAGGCGGCCCGTGGTGTCCTCGGCCTGGTAGGTGACGAGGACGGGCTGGTGCAGCCGCAGCAGGGTGTAGTCCGGATGGGTGGAGCGCACCGAGGCCGTGAGCGGGCGGGTCAGCACTGGCGCCAGGCCGGACGTCAGCGTGCCCTCGGGCCGGTTGGAGGGCACGTCCTGGGCGGCCGGGCACACGAAGGTCGGCGACACCTCATCCCGCTCCATCCGCCACAGGGCGTGCGGCGTCCACGGGTCGCCGGCCGTCGTCAGGAGCGCACCCTGGAACGGCACCAGCCCCGTGGGCAGCGCGAACACGTTGCCCGACGGCAGCCGCGTCAGCCGGGACGTGCCCGCGTCGGTGCCATCCGTGCGCCACAGCTCGCTCGCGCCCAGCCGCGTCTTCAGGACGAAGGCGAGCCCGCCCTCCCACGGCGTGAAGCCACGCACGGACTCCAGCCCATACACGCTGGGGCGCGCGAGGCGCACGGTGCCCGCCTCCGTGCCGTCCGTCACCCACACCGAATCTCCGACGTCGATGCCCTGGGCCACCACGAAGACGCGCGTGCCCACCGGGACGAACCGCACGCCCGAAAAGCGGGCGATCAACGACGAGGGCACCCGGAGCAACGGCTGGGTGCCCGCGTCGGTGCCATCCGTGCGCCACAGCTCGGAGGCCTCCTGCGAACTGCTCACCAGGAAGACGAGCGTGTCGCCCGCGGCGCCAAGAACGGTGGGCATGCGGCCCGTGGCGGCGGTGTTGAAGTCCTTGATGTGCACGGTGCCCGCCTCCGTGCCGTCGGACTTCCAGACCGCGCGGCCGTGCTCGTTGTCCTCCGCGGTGAAGTAGAGGGTGTTGCCCACCGCGGTGAGGTTCCGGGGATAGGAGTCGCCGGCGCCGGTCTTGATGTCGCGCACCAGCGTGGTGCCCGCCTCGGTGCCGTCCGTGCGCCACAGCTCGAAGCCCTGCGCGTTCTCCGCGGCGAAGAAGACCGTGTCCCCCACGCGCACGAAGCCGTCCGCGTTCGCCGCGGCCTGGCCCGGGTGGATGTCCTTGACGGGGACGGTGCCCTCCGCGGTGCCGTCCGACTTCCAGAGGTCGAACGCCGTCGGCGCCGTGCTCGACGGCGTGAAGAGCACGGAGTCCCCGAGGACGAAGAGGGGCGCCAGGGAGGCCACGCCGTCGAACTGGCCGGGGTTGAGCTCGCGCGTGATGCGCGTGCCCTCGCGCGTGCCGTCGCTCGTCCACAGCTCGCGTCCGGTCTCCGGCGACGTCGCGGTGAAGAACAGGCGGTGCGGCGTGGCGCGCAGCGAGCCCAGGTCGATGTGCGTGCCCGAGGGCAGCAGCTCCTCCTGCACGGAGCGGGTGCCCGCGGGCGTTCCGTCGGTCACCCAGAGGTCCTGGAGCGTGGCGCCGCTCGGGGTGGCGAGGAAGTAGAGGCGCCCGTTCAGCTCGACGGTGGCCTGCGCGCCGGGCCTGGGGGACTCCGGGATGAAAGAGGGCTCGGGCGCGAGGTCCACCACCCGGCGCACGCTCATCGGATCCATTGGGGCGGGCTCGCCCTGCGCGAACGCCGGGGCCGCACCCACCGCCACCGCCAACGCCGAAAGCCACGCACGACCGCTGACCGTCCCCATGCCCGCCCCTCCCACGCC
>NZ_RAWE01000358.1 GCF_003611695.1 Corallococcus carmarthensis
CTCGTGGGCTCGGAGATGTGTATAAGAGCCAGGCCTCCCCGGGCGCCCGTGGAGTCCCCCTCGCGCGACACCCTGCACGCCGCGATGAAGCAGCCAATCGGTGCTGCCCGTCCGCTGGCCGCCGCCACGCCGCCTCCCGCCGCGCCGCCGCGAGCGCCCATGGCCGCGTCGCGCCCCCTGTCCTCCGACGCTCCGGCCCCCCGCGCCGCGCCCGCTCCGAGCCCGGGGATGTTGTTGGACGTGCCCAGATCCGCGCCCCGCTACAACGGTGCGCTGCCCGGCGTCGTGGAGGGTGAGCGCCCCACGCTGGATCAGGTCCGCCGCGAGCTGGGCGACTGCCGCCGCTGCAAGCTGTGCACGGGCCGCAAGAACATCGTGTTCGGCTCCGGCAACCCGCGCGCGGACCTGGTGTTCGTGGGCGAGGGCCCCGGTGAGAACGAGGACATCCAGGGCGTGCCCTTCGTGGGCGCCGCGGGCGACCTGCTCACCAAGATGATTGGCGCCATGGGCTTCACCCGGAACGACGTCTACATCGCCAACGTCGTGAAGTGCCGCCCGCCCGGCAACCGCAACCCGGAGCCGGATGAGATCGCCGCGTGCGAGCCCTTCCTGCGCTCGCAGCTGCTCGCGATCCAGCCGAAGGTCATCGTCGCGCTGGGCAAGTTCGCGGCGCAGACGCTCCTGCGGGACACCACCCCCATCACCCGCATGCGCGGGCAGTGGCGCGAATACGAGGGCATCCAGCTCATGCCCACCTTCCACCCCGCGTACCTCCTGCGCAACAGCGCGGAGAAGCGCAAGGCGTGGGAGGACCTGCAGCAGGTGATGAAGCTGTTCGGCAAGCACCCGGGCTCCAGCGCATAGACCGCGCGGCGCACCGCGACGACCAGGAGAGGCACCGATGAAGGGCGTGCTCGAGACGCGCGAAGTGCAATCCCCCTCGCTGGAGAACAACCCGCTGGGAGACCCGGCCCGCCGCCGGCTCACCGTGTACCTGCCGCCGGGCTACGCGGAAGGCACGCAGCGCTACCCGGTCGTCTACTTCCTGCACGCCTTCGGCAACGGCGCGGGCTCGTGGACCAACGCGTCCGGCTTCTCGCCCTCCGTACCGGAGCGCCTGGACGCGCTCATCGAAGCGGGCACCCTCCCGCCCGTCATCGCCGTCTTCCCGGACGCGTGGACGAAGCTGGGCGGCAGCCAGTGGGTGAACAGCGACGCCATCGGCCGCTACCGCGACTACCTGGTCAAGGACATCGTCGGCTTCGTGGACCGCACCTTCCGCACGCTGCCCAAGGCCGCGTCGCGCGCGGTGGTGGGCCACAGCTCCGGCGGCTACGGCGCGCTGGTGATGGGCCGCTACCACCCGGAGGTCTTCTCCCTGGTGGGCGCGCACGCGCCGGATTCCTACTTCGAATACTCGTACATGCCGGACCTGCCCAAGGCGGCCACCGCGCTGATGAAGGCCGGCGGCGTGGAGACGTGGGTGACGGAGCTGCGCCAGCGCGCGCGTGACACCAAGGTGCGCGGCGACGACTTCCCGGTCATCAACATCCTGGCCATGGCGGCGGCGTACTCACCCAAGAAGGGCGAGCCGCTCAACCTGGAGCTGCCCTTCGAGCAGCACAACGCGAAGCTGCGCCTGGACGTGTGGAACCGGTGGCTGGTGCACGACCCCGTGCGCTTCGTGCCCAAGTTCCTGGACGCCTTCCGCAAGCTGAAGACGGTCTACCTGGACGCCGGCACCCGCGACGAGTTCAACCTGCGCTGGGGCACGCGCATGGTGGCGGACGACCTGAAGGCCGGTGGCGTGACCGTGGTGCACGAGGAGTTCGAGGACGGGCACTCGGGCGTGTCGTACCGCTTCGAGCGGTCGCTGTCGGTGCTGGTGCCGCTGCTGGCGGCGGACTGAAGAAGGGGGAAGGTCATGGGAACGGATTCGTACGGATTGTCGCGCGTCGTGGGTGAGAAGGGCGTGCTGCCGCAGCGCGCGCGCAAGCTGGACCCCTCGCTGCCGTGCCGCGAGGCGGAGCTGCTCATCGACGTGGAGAGCCTCAACATCGACGCCGCGTCCTTCAAGCAGATCAAGGACGACGTGGGCGGCGACCCCGCGCGCATCGCCGGGCGCATCCAGGACATCGTGCGCGAGCGCGGCAAGATGCAGAACCCCGTCACCGGTTCGGGCGGGATGCTCATCGGCCGCGTGAAGGAGCTGGGCGCGAAGCACCCCGCCAACGGCGTGCTCAAGCCCGGGGACCGCATCGCCACGCTGGTGAGCCTGACGCTCACGCCGCTCGTCATCGAAGAGGTGAAGGCGGTGCACGCGGACATCGACCGCGTGGACATCCGCGGCCACGCGCTGCTCTTCGCGAGCGGCATCTACGCGAAGCTCCCGGAGGACATGCCGGACACGCTGTCGCTGGCGGCGCTGGACGTGTGCGGCGCGCCCGCGCTGGTCGCGCGCTACGTGCGCCCGGGCATGACGGTGGCGGTGCTGGGCGCCGGCAAGAGCGGCGCGCTGTGCCTCGCGCAGGCCCGCCGCAGCCTGGAGAGCCGCGGCAAGCTGCTGGCGCTGGACATCTCCCAGAAGGCGCTGGACGCGCTGTCCGCCATCGGCCTGTGCGACGAGGCCCTGAAGGTGGACGCCACCCAGGGCGTGGACGTGATGGAGGCGGTGCGGAAGGCGACGGGCGGTCAGCTCTGCGACCTGGTCGTCAACTGCGCCAGCGTGGGCAACACGGAGATGGCGTCGCTCTTGTCCGTGAAGGACGGCGGCACGGTCATCTTCTTCTCCATGGCCACCAGCTTCACCACGGCGGCCCTGGGCGCGGAGGGCGTGGGCAAGGACGTCACCATGCTCGTGGGCAATGGGTACGTGCCCGGCCACGCCGCCCTCACGCTGGAGCTCTTGCGCACCGAACCTTCGCTGCGCCAGCTCTTCGAAGCCCGCTACGTCTAGGGCTTGAGGAAGGCCGTGTGCACGGCCTGCATCAGCGGATCCTTGGTGCCGCCCACCAGGGTCCTGGGCATGTGGCCCTGGTTGATGGTCCAGATGATGCTGCCGCCCAGGCCCTTCTCCCGCGCCCAGCGGCCCTTCTCCGACACGGACGCGACGTCCTCGTAGGAGATGTAGTTGCAGGCCTGCGGGCCGTACGCCGTGGGGAAGGAGAGGTAGGGCGCCTTGGCGACGTCGTCCCAGCGGTACGCCTCCGGCTTGTAGTAGAGGGCCTGGATGTTGGCGTAGCTCATCGCGTTGTCGCTCTGCTCCTCGCTGATGCCGTCGCGCCCGTCCAGCGGGGTGCCCGGCTCGGTGATGCCCTTCCAGCAGGTGCCGAAGAAGCCCACGCCCACGCCCATGCGCTGCGGGGGCACGCCCGCCTTCAGGAACGCCTCCACGGAGCTGGCGACGGAGCTGGGGTGTCCGGGGCTCTCACCGAAGAGCGCGCTGGAGTGCCAGCTCTCCCACTGCCCCCAGTGGCCGCTCATCTTGTAGGCCATCACGTTCATCTGGTCGACGCGGGCGGCGAGCTGCCGGTGGAACTCCGCGTCCACCTTGCCCAGCGCGAAGTTGGAGTTCACCCAGCCCACGGGCACCGTGATGATGATGTTCTCGTCCGCGGCGCGCAGGTCGTCCAGCAGCGCCAGCAGCGGCGCGCTGTCCTGCGGCAGGAGGATGGGCTCCCAGTCCACGTCCACGCCGTCGAACTGCAGCTCGTGCATCGTGTTGATGATGTTGCGCACGAAGTTGCGGCGCTTCTCCAGCGTCTCCGTCGCGCTCTTGAAGCCGTCGTACTCGCCCATGCCTCCCAGCATCAGCAGCGCCTTCTTGCCGGCCTCGTGCGCCCGCACCGCCAGGGCGCGGGCCATCTTGGGGCCCTCCACGGCGTCCACGTCGAAGTCGGTGTAGAGCGTGCCGTCGATGCGCGGGCGGATGCGGCCCACCACCACGTGCGTGAGCAGCGACATGTCCACCGAGTCCACCGGGTACAGGTCGCGCTGGTAGCCCACCCAGTAGCCCATCACCCAGTTCGAGGGAGCGCCGCCCGGACGCGGCGTCACCGCGGCGGTCGGGCGCGAGCACGGGCCTTCGCCCACCTCGTTCGCCGCGCAGATGGTGAAGGAGTACGCCGTCCCGTTGTCGAGCTGTTCGATGAGCGTGCCCGACGCCGGCGCGTCCACCCGCTGCACGCGGCCGCCCGGCTCCGTCATGACCTTGAAGTACGACAGCGGCCGGCCACCGTAGCTCGCGGGCGCCAGCCAGCTGACGTACGCCTGGCCGTTGCCCGCGGTGGATACCACCGAGCGCGGCTGTCCCGGCACCGAGGGGTTCGGGATGCTCATCCCCGCCAGCGGCGTCACCAGGTCCGTCTCCACGGAGGCCTGGCCCTCGCCCATCGCGTTCACCGCGGAGACCTTGAAGACGTAGGTGAAGCCGTTGTTCAGCCCCAGCACCATGGCCTGCGTGTCGGGCACCTTCACCAGCGCGCCGCCGCACTCCGGAACGCAGCGCACCACGTAGTAGAGCAGGGGGCTGCCGCCATCCGCGGGCGGCACCGTCCACGTCACCAGCGCGGAGGCGTCTCCGGCCTGCGCGACGACCTGCTTTGGCGCTTCAGGGGGCGTAAGCGGCGCGGGCTGTTTGTCCGGCCCTCCGCCGAAATCGCAACCGCTCAACATCACCGCGAGGGCCAACCCCACCCACCCACGCACTGGTATTGCCCGATGGCTGTTCATCCCTGCACTCCTGGAAGGATGCGGGATGTTATGCGGCCAGACCCCCGGTGCGAGTCAAGTCTAGCTGGAAAAGTGCGGTATTTTTGTATGAATTGGAATTCGTGTATTAAACCGACTAATCCCATTCCACTAGGGAATCACAGAACCTCAGTGGATGGGAAGCCGCCCCTCTGAGAACGGCTGGTACGGGGGGCTGCCGGCAGGCGCGGGTGCGCCGCCAGGTGTCGGGCCTCAGCGCACCTGGGCGGTGGAGTCCGTCGTGACAGCAGGCGAGACGGGAGCGGCGGGGGCCTGGGTCTGGGCCCAGTCATTCGCGGAGCGGCCGCTGGCATCGCGCAGCGCGGGGGAGGCGCCCTGGTGGCGCAGCTGGTCGGCGACCTCCGTGCGGCCGAAGAGGACGGCGAACATGAGGGCTGTCTGGCCCAGGCGGTTGGTCTGGTCCACCGCGCAGGGCTGGGCGCTCAGGAGCTTCACCACGTCCGCGTAGCCCTTGAAGGCGGCGCCCATGAGGGCGGTGTTGCCGCGGCTGTCTCCGGCGCAGGCATCCGCCCCGGCGGCGAGCAGCGCCTGCACCGTCCGCGTGTGGCCGTGGTAGGCGGCGAGGATGAGGGGGGAGAAGCCTCGTGAGTCGCGGGCCTCCACGGGCGTGCCGGCCTTGACCAGTCCTTCGACGATGTCCGTCTCGCCCTCGCGCGCGGCGGCGAGCAGGTAGCGCTCCGCATCGCTGGTGGCGAGCAGCCGCCCGGTGGGCGTCGCGGGGGCGCGCAGGGACATCCACGCGGCGGTCAGCACCGTGCACACCAGCAGCACCAGACCCAGCGAACCGAGCAGCAGCTTGCGAACCATGAGGGCGTCTCCAGGGGCCCCCGGCCGTGCCTGGGCAGGGACGGCCGGGGG
>NZ_RAWE01000359.1 GCF_003611695.1 Corallococcus carmarthensis
GTGGGCGGCGGAGCGGAGCCGGCGCGCGGTGTTCTGGCTGAGCGGCCTGGGGTGCCTGGTGGTGGAGGCGTTCCTGCTGGCGGGGGACATGGCGCGGCATCCGCACCTGTACGCGGCGACGCTGTATGAGCGCTCGGAGGTGACGGCGGCGGTGCTGCGGGGACTGAGCGGCACGCAGCCGTCGGGGTGGATATTCGCGGCGCTGGTGCTGCCGGTGTTGAGCGTCCTGGCGGTGGTGGGGCGGTGTCTGTCGGAGTCACCCCGCTGGCGCGGCGTGCTGGGCGGCGTGACGGCCGCGGCGGCGGTGGCGGGCTTCACGGGGCTGGGGCTGACGCGGACGGCAGGCGGGGCGGAGTCCGGCGCGCCCGTCCGGCCGAACCTGCTCATCCTGGCATCGGACGGGCTGCGGCCGGATCACCTGTCGGGCAACGGCTATCCGCGGGCGACGTCGCCGAACATCGACCGGCTGATGGAGGAAGGCACGCGCTTCAACGACGCGGTGGTGCAGGTGCCGCGCACGGCGCCGTCGTGGACGACGCTGCTCACGTCGCAGTACGCGGGCGAGCACCCGGTGGTGCACACGCTGGTGGGACGCGAGGCGCGCGAGACGAAGCTCACGACGCTGGCCACGGTGCTGGAGACGCAGGGCTACCGCACGGCGGTGGTGGCGGACTACGCGGGGGACCACTTCTCGCGGTTCCCGTATGGGTTCCAGGTGGTGTCCGCGCCGGACTTCCGCTTTCCGGACCTGGTGCGGCAGCGGATGCTGATCACCCATGTGGCGCTGCTGCCGTGGACGGCGCTGGCACCGGGGCTGTTCAAGGAACGGGGCGAGTTCCCCGAGCTGACGGACCCGGCCCCGCTGCGCACGCGGGTGCGGCATGTGCTGGATGGACTGCCGGAGGACGCGCCGTTCGCGATGGTCGTGTTCGCGTCGTCCACGCACTTCCCCTACGCCGCGCCGTGGCCGCTGGAGGGACAGTACGTGGAGCATGGCTACCGCGGGCCGTGGCGCTTCGGTGCAACGCCTCGGATGGAGGTGGATCCGGAAGCGCCCGCGCCGACGCCGGACGACGTCGCGGCGCTGGCGGCGAACTACGACGCGGCGGTGCGGACCTTCGACGGGCTCGTGGGGAACGTGCGCGCGGACCTGGAGCGGCGGGGCCGGTGGGACGACACGCTGGTGGTCCTGGTATCGGACCATGGTGAGCACCTGGAGGACGAGGGACTGGGCCAGGGCCACGGGGACCATCTGTGGGGCAGCGCGGGGCTGCGCATCCCGTTCGTGGTGCGGCTGCCCGGACAGGTGGCCTCAGGGCGGGAGGTGACGCAGCGGGCGCGTTCGCTGGACGTGGCGCCCACGGTGCTGGACCTCTTGGGTGTGCCCGCGCCGGAGTCGTTCCGGGGGCGCTCGTTGGCATTGCTCACGCGTCCGGGGGCTGAGCCGAAGCCGCTGCCGGATGTGCCCGCGCTGATTGAAACGGACGTGTGGTTCAGCGACCGGGATGGTCAGCCGTACCAGACGGTGCGCATGCCGTATCCGTGGCTGTATGAGATTGCCATGGTGGAGGGGGACACCGGAGAGATTGCCCTCAAGCCGGAGTGGGAAGGACCCGTGCGCCGTGCGCGGCACCGGGGTTTGTATCTGGGGCGGTGGAAGCTGTTGGAGCTGCCCACGCCGGACGGGGTGCGCGTGCAGCTCTTCGACACGGTGGCGGATCCCGCGGAGCTGCGTGACGTGGCGGGAGACCATCCGAACGTCGTGGCCACGTTGAGGGAGAAGCTCGCGGCGGAGCTGCCGGATGCGTCGGGCGAGGCTCGCGGTGCCGTGGGCCCCTGATGACTACGAGCCGGCGAGCACGGCGGGTTCCGGGGACCGGGCATCCATCCGCCGCAGCGCCGTCACCACGCCCACGAACACCAGCGAGCACACCGCCAGCAACGTCACGTGCACGGAGGTTGGCAGCTGCGCGGTGGACGGCGCGTAGCGTGACACCAGGAACGACGTCAGGTTGTTGAGGATGTGGACGAAGATTGGCAGCCGCAGACTTCCCGTGCGCTCCGCGAGCCAGCCCAGGAACAGGCCCATCACCAGGGCCATGGGGCTGTGGATGGGATCCAGGTGCAGGATGCCGAAAAGCGTCGCGGCTCCGGCGATGCCGGCCGTGCGTCCCCAACGCTCCACCAGCCGCGTCTGCACATAGCCCCGGAAGAAGAGCTCCTCCGCCGTGCCCGCCACCAACGTGCCGAAGAAGAGCAAGAGCGCGAAGGTCGCGAACGGACCCTGGCTCGTGGCCTGCAATCCCTTCAGCGACGCCGTGTAATCCCATACACCCGTGAGCACGGACAGGCTCTCCATCGCCTGCCCCAGCGTGAAGCAGCCCACCAGCGCGGCCCCCCAGGCCCACGCGGGCACCGGTGTCCCCTTCTCCAATCGCAGCCGTTCCTTCAGGGGCTTCGGCGACAGGAACCCGCCCAGGAGCGCGGCGGCCAGCCCCAGGGTGCTGGAGATCATCACGCCCGCCACGAGCAGCCAGGGCCTCGTCTTGAGCCGCTCCGTCATGGCCTGGATTGCCTCGCTGTCCCGGGGGTCCACGCCCGAGCGGAGCATCTCCACCGCCATCGCGATGCTGGCCACGATGACGCCCCCCACGAGGATCGCCGTCAGCAGCAGCATGAACGCCACCAGCACCGTCCACACGCGCGGACGCGGTGATACGGAAATTGGAATGCTGGCGGCGGAGGACGGCTCGGAAGGGGAATCCATGGCGGACGATGGTAGCGCCCCAGTTTGAGCGAGAGGAGACGGACCTCATCACCGAGAAGTTCAAGCTGTCGGAGGTCAAGGCCACAGGCTGCTCTAGCAACGGGCCTCCACCTCCGAGTGGCGGAGGCAGCCGGATTCAAACCCGCAGACAAGGTGATAGGCCCCCCCCAGCAGGGCGTGCAGTTACCCGCTCTCTCCCTGCTTTCGCTCGGACTCAACATCCTGCCTCGTCCCAGCCTGTTCCCTGGTGTGCCCCCTCAATCCACACTGGAGTGGCACACTGGGGGCACATGGCGACTCCTTCACCGGCTCGAAGGACCACCACTTCCGATCAGACTTCCTCGTCGGGTAGGAGCGTCCGGAGCAGTTCGTCGTCAGGACCGAGCGGACGCCAGCCAGCGGGGGGAGGCGACGCGCGAAGTGCCGCCCTGGCCAATCTGACCCGCTCCTTGTGCGTATCAGGGGTGTAGGCAGTCCACGACCCGAGCGCCATGGCAACCTCGCCACGGCTTGCGTCGTCCAGCACCTCCGGCCAGCCATTCGGGAAACGCTCGGACAGTTCGCGCACGAGCACGTCACGAACAAAGCTCGTGACCTGCTTGCGCTGCTCCGCCTCGTACAGCAACCCACTCAACACTTGCACCGCCGCGACGTCATCTCTGCCAAGCTCATCGGCAAGCGCGTACAGCGGGACAGCAGGGCGCGCATCGGCAAAGGCAGTGAGCGAGTCGTAGCCGCGCGCACGAACTCGTTCGTACAGGCGTGCTCTGATGTTGCCCCGCCAAGCGTCTCCGCCGCTCATCTTCCTCTCCCAGGAGTGAAGCTCATCGGGATTCCATAGTCCCGCATACGCTTCGCTACTTCCTTCAAGATCTCATTCCGCGTCATCAGGCGTCCAGCTTCAACCTCAGCTTCACGTAGTAACTCCATGATCATCCGGTTCCATTCGCCGGGCCATGTGCGTCCCAGCTTCCAGTTCCCCCCGCCGTGGATCGCCTCGTGGTGGGCCTTCTCCATCCGGACGCAAAACTGGTCGATGTCCATGTCACCCTTGAAGCCGCGCTGCTCGAACCACTTGCGCTGCTCCTGCGGCAGCACATGGTGTTTCGGAGCGTCCGACATGCCCGCCCCCGCCCTGCCCGTCACCTGCATGCCGCGCACCTCGGGGCTGTCCCCCAGCGCGTCGCGCACGCCCTTGGGCAAGTCCTGATGCGCCTGCGCCATCGTGACCTGTCCGCCCTGAATGAGGACGGCCGCGCCGACGGCAGGCACGGAGATGACCCCCGCCTGCACGAGCCTTCGCATCATCTCCACCCACTCGGCGGAGACCACCATCCGCGAGCCCACCATGACGCCCCCCGAACGCATCACGAGGCCCACGCCAAGCGTCATCGGGGCCGAGGGCGGCACGCGTGGCATTGCCATCTTCATGGTGGAGATCATCGTGACCATCTCCACTGCCTGCATCGCCGCGATGACCTGCCCGCCAAGCTTCAGGGTCTCGCGGGTCTCCCGCTGGAGCGTGTCGAATTCACGCGTCAGCTTCCCCATCAGCTCGGGCATCGCGGTTGTCGCCGCCTCCACCCGCTCCGGGTCCAGTGAGGCGAGGTCCGTCAGCGTGGGCTCCATCAGCCCCTGCACGCGATACAGGTCCGCGAAGAGCTTCTCGACGCTGCACATGGGGCAGTTGCGGAGCACGGCGTCCGCGAGGTGCAGGAAGTCCACCCAGGTGGCCAGCAGGAGGGTCCCAAACCAGGCCGCCTGGAGTTTCGGCCCCGTCATGCGAAGCAGGCCCAACTCCATGTCCGTGTCGCCGACTTCCGAGGCCGCATCCGTCAACACGGTGGCGCTCCCAAGCGCGGCATGAAGCCACGTCACCTGCTTGGAGCCTTGGTCGAGGTAGCGCGTGAAGACGCCGGTGAGGCTCCAGCCCCAGGGGTCTGGAGGACGGGCCGCCAGCCTGGTGAACGCGGCCTCGACGCCGCGCAGGGAGCCTTTCACTTCGTCCGCGGCGTCGAGGACTGCCTGCCGCGTCGATGCAGCGCTCCGGGCCCCGCCCCCAGCGGCTGCCTCCCTGCTGACGTCTCCCACGGCTGTCACGTCGTCACGCGGCTGCTGGCGGCGCAGGAGCCGTTGCTCAGACCCGGAGAGGACGCGTGGGAGAGCGTTCCATGCGCGCGGGGGCTCATCGTTCGGAGCCTCCACCCACGCGGGCGCGGAGTCCTCTCGCGGCGCATGGCTCAAGCTTCGGCCACGCCCAGGCACCTGCGACACGGAGGCGCATCCCGTGGCCAGCAGCACCAGGGCCAGCAAGAGGGCGTCAGCGCGCATTGTCCACCCCCAGGCCCACCGAGGCGAACGCCCCCGGCCGCAGTGTCCCTTCCGGCGTGGGGAACAGCAGTGTGCCGCCCGTCCCCATCGCGTAGAGCTTCCCGCCCAGCAATCGCCAGCGGACCTCGGCGGACCCCAGGTAGCGCGCTCCCGGTTGTCCCATGCCCATTCCCAGCCCCTTCAACGCCACTTCGAGGCTGCGCGCGAAGAGCTGCACCGCCACGCGCCCATCCACGTCGAAGCGGCCCCACGAGAAGGCTTCCGCGCCCAGCGACAGCTTCAGGTGCTTGGAGAGGCCGCCGTAACGGACAGCGTCCCAGCCCACCTCCGCCTCGCCATGGGCTGAGTACCCGTCCGGGAAGGGGGACTCCGCCAGAGGTACTCCCTCCGGCCCCGCCCCCTTGAAGCGAGCCAATTCGTAGTCCGGGCCGAAGTAGCCTTGACGGAAGCCGCCGTGCTGCCTGCGCATCTCCAATCGCAGCCGCATGTCCAGCGTGGGCGTCACCGCATCCGCGCCCGCTCCCACCAC
>NZ_RAWE01000035.1 GCF_003611695.1 Corallococcus carmarthensis
TTGGCACCCAGAGCGAGGACGGCAGCCGCTTCGTCGAGCGCATCCTCACGGCCGTGATGAGCCTCAGGAAGCAGGAGCGCAACGTGCTCGACGCTCTCACTGCGTCCCTTGAAGCCCATCTCCACGGCACTCCCGCACCATCGCTGCTGCCCGGGACCTGATTCACGCTCGCGGTCGCCAGACCCCGTGAACGCTTACGTCAAGAGTTCGTGCGTATCGAGCACGTTGACCGCCGTCGCTGATTCGGTGTGCCCTGGGCTCTGCCTACTCGTGCTCCTTTGGACTCAAGCAACCCGACGCGCCTTGAAGTGCTTCAGGCAGCTCTGCTTGTTCCGGCAACACGACCTTTTGAATGTTCCACGAGGAACGCAGAGCAGACATGCCCTGCTCGGCCTTGCGCCAATTGGAGAGGGCACAGTCCCGCTCGCGCTCCGAAAAGGAGAACATCTGCGGGTTGGCGGTGAGCTGACTCTGGAATAGCCGCAACCAGCATTCAACCCAGAACGAACCGTAGATGGTGGCATTCTGCTCCCCCCGTGGCGTTTGATGGCCGAGGGGCGCGCCGCCAGAGTAGGCGTCCAAGACATGGCCTAACTCGTGCGCAGCGATGAAGATGTAGCGGGTGAGTGCATCCATTTCCGGAAGCGCGAATTGATACAGCTTCCGAGGCGCGCATGATCCCCTGAAGAAGATGACCTCCGCCTGACCGCTGTCCTCTTCCACGGGGCGGACCACAGCATTGACTTGAAATGCCCCGGCGTATCGTTCGACGTCCACATACTCCCAGGTGCGAACAGCATTGAAGACCTTCCAGAGAGAGCCCCTCAGTTCTCCCTCTTCGAGGAAAGACTCCCAGGGCTTGTTGCTGTCGTCATAGAACGAGGGGCGAGCTGGCTTGCGCCGCACTTCTTCAAGACTCAGTTTCGTTCCCCAGATACCTGCCTTCTCCACCGCTTCGTGGAATAGCGGGGTCTTGAAGATATCTTTGCAGAGAGCGAGATTATCCTCGACTTGAAATACCAATCCTAGCGGCACGGCGATCTCAAGCTGACCCGCGGCATCTCGCTTGAAGCAGAAATCGTCCTTATCGTTGCTCCCGATACCCTCGCAGGATTCGACCTTCGGTAGAGGCAGGCTGGCCGGCATACTGTCCGCCGACGCGGTGCAACCTGCGAGAAGCAGGACGCCCAGCATTCTCCAACGGGATACGCGGCTCATGAGCATGTGCCCTTCCTGCATCTAACGGTCGAGAGTAGAACTTAAACCTTCCCTCCTCCAGCCGGAGTCGATGCACCAGCTCCGCTGCGCGACTCAAGGAACTCTCGTCTGAAGACGAGCAATCCGAACCAGCCGAGACTCAAGATGAGCGTCAGGTATTGAAGCCGCTCTGACCAGACCCGGCTCGGCGAGTAGGGGTCATGGATATCCGCCTCGAGCTGGTTACGGACGGCAACCATCCACAAATGACCAAAGAAGATGGAAACCACTGCAGAAACCAACACAGCTGCCGCACAGGCGAACTCTGCATTGGTCCATTCCCCGCGGCGCTCTTTCAGGTAGTAGGCCACGACGCCGATGATGGCCAGGGCAGAAGCGGAAAAAAGCTTGGAGACCTCCAGCTCTATTGCGATGGCCTGCTTGAGCACGTCATTGAGCTGTCCTCCAAGACGTCGCCCCTCCGCAGTGTCCGCCAGAAAGAAGAGTTCAAAGAGAATGAACACCCCAGCCAGGAGCAGGGGCGTACCGCTCAGCACCCACATGCGCAGGGAGGCCTTCCTCATCGGGTAGTCCTCGGTTCTGGCAGCTTCACCAGCATACACTTGAGTTCGGGTGGGTCAGATGGCTCGCCTGCGAGCACTAGCGCATGACGACTGCCGTTGACGAGGACATGGCGCTCACTATCGCCCGAGGCACACTTGAAATTGATTTGAAGCACGCAGTCCAAATAGCCATCCCTTTTGAAGATAGCGCTGCGCTGGTCGTCGCACTCGAAGTGCAAGGTTGCCGGAAAAGGAACCTTGCCCCGGACGGTCTTACCCGAGCCGGGATTGGCAATAACCAACTCGGACTCCTGGGGTTCAGAGGTGAAGGTGAACATCGCCTTCTTTTCAGGCACACCCATTCCCCCTGCTTCCCGGCAGCGCTTCTCTGACTTGCGGAGGGTAAACGTGAAAGCCTCAACGCTGGCGCTACTGTCATCCCTCCTCGAACTCAACTCCGCGCTAATCGCCTTGGCGCCCGCTGACGCACTGCTCCAGCATCCAAACATAGTGACTGTGCCAGGCTTGAAGCCGTCGTCTTGCCGCGTAAGCGTGGTGAGCGCGCTGAGTCCATGGATTGAAGTTATCGACAAGGTCGGTCGTTCGTCAGTAGGCGCCTCGAACAAGGCGGGAAGGACGCCGACGACCTTTCTCGATGCACTAACCTCAAAGACTTGTCCCTTCGCCAAGCCATCTGGGTCCTCAACGACCACGCGCCAATATGGGGCTGGCGCCGCTTCAACGAGGGTTCCCATGAGCAGGCATGCCCCAACAAGGAAAAGCCTCAATCCGGAGTCCTTATTCATTCGTAGATGGGTGGCGCGATAGCATTCGCTGTCCGTTTCCATCTGCCTCCTTTCAACGTACGCGCGGTTTCTCTGCATACGGCTTAACGAGGATTTTGCCGTACAACATACACGGCTTCGGATAACAAATCGTCCCATGTAAACGGCGCACCCCTTTCTACCCAGAACCACTTCGATGTATGGGCCGCTCCCAGGCTGTCCGCCAAGGACCGCTCTGCCCTCCGGGAGGCCCGGCGTCAGGCGCTGGCCGTGCTGCGCTCGGAGGTGGCCGTGCCGCTGGACGCACGCCTCACTGCGGAGGTGGGCCTGCCTTCACCGGAGGTGGGCCTGGCGCTGCTGGACTCGCTGGAGCAGGAACTCTGGGCCTGATGTCCCACGCGTCCGGGGGCGCGTGTCCAAGGGGGGCGGGCTTGGGGCCCGCGCTCAACTTCGAGGGGATCATGAACGTCAACCGTCTGCGGGTTCTCTTCTCCCATGCCCTGCGGGCCTCCCTGGCCACGCCGCTGCTGATCACGGGATGCGATGGGAGGCCCACCGTCACCGTGGAGCCAACCCCGAAGCCAGAGCCCGTCGACCTGAGCCAGCACTCGGACGTCGCCTGCGTGAACAGCTTCCCCGCGCTCACGGGCCTGACGGTGGACCCTCCTCCGGACGTGCTCCAGATGCGCACCATCAAGCGCCGGTATCCGCCCTCATCGCCTCCGGAAGCCGACCTCCAGACGTCGGAGGGCGTGCCCTGCGCGACGGCCACGAACCCCCAGGCGTGCCTGGACCAGCTCGATGCGCTGGCGGTCACTCGCGGCTTCCCGAGGATTTGTGGCTACAGCATCGAGTGCTACGAGAGCCTCCTCGTCACGACCCGCGGCGACGAGGTGACGACGTACACGACCGCGGACTCCGTCCGGGCCCTGCTGGGCCGCATCGACACCCCGGAAGAGGCCGCGCTCCTGGTCTATGCCTCGGGTTATGCGCTGTGCGGTTACCCGGCCTACGAGCGCGGGAAGATCCGGGCCCTTCCGGACGGGACCTTCAGCGTCGTCAGCATCCAGGACTACGACTGTGAAACGAACGTGTACGAGACCCGGCACGACCTGAAGGTCACGCCGTCCGGTGTGGTGACGGAGGAAGGCACCTTTCCCCTCAAGGAGGGCACGCCCGACTGCGTCGTCGGCCGGAGGCCCGTGGGGCTCCAGGATGCACGGGCGGGTGGCTGCGAGGACGCACGGGGCGGCTACTTCGCGAACGCCGCCCGGCTGGAGGCCGCCGCCATCCACGCGTTCCTGCGCCTGCGCGACGAGTTGGCCCTGCACGGCGCGAGCAGTGAGTTGCAGGACGCGGCGCTCGCCAGCGCGGCAGACGAGGTGCGGCACACTGAAGTCACCCTGCGGCTGGCCCACCGCTTCGGCGCCACGCCTGTGCCTCCCGCGGTCACGGCCCTGCCGCTGCGCCCGCTGGACGAAGTGCTCCTCGACAACGCCGTGGAGGGCTGCGTGCGGGAGACCTATGGCGCGCTGGTGGCGCACCACCAGGCGCTGCACGCGCGCGACCCGGAGATCCGCGAGGCCATGGTGCGCATCGCGGAGGACGAGACGCGCCACGCGGGCCTGTCCTGGGACATCGACGCCTGGGCCATGCCCCGCCTGTCCGCCGAGGAGCAGACCCGGCTTCGTGAGGCGCGGCGGCAGGCCGTCACGGTGCTGCGCGCGGAGGTGGCCATCCCGCTCGACGCGCGCCTCACCGCCGATGCGGGCCTACCCTCCGTGGCGGAAGGTCTCGCGATGCTCGACTCGCTGGAGCAGGAACTCTGGGCCTGAGTCGCTACAGCACTTCCTCGCGAAGGTCGGGGAACACCTTCCCCACCTTGCCGAGCAGGTAGTCCCCATACGTGCCCCGGAAGGCGTGCACGCTCTGCCAGTCCCAGCGCTCCGCGTGGTCGTCCGCGCCCGCGTCCTTCAACGCAGGCGAGTCGATGGCGTGGATCTCCGCCGTCCAGTCCGGGTCGAAGAAGAACGGCAGCGACAGCCGGTCGCGGCCCGCGCGATTGAGCACCCGGTGCGGCGTGGAGCGGTACACGCCGCGCGTCATCCGGTCGAGCATGTCGCCGATGTTGCACACGAACGCGTTCTCCACCGGCGGCGCGTCCGCCCAGCGCGTGTGCCCGTCCTGCCGTGTCTTCACCTGGAGGCCGCCCGCGTCGTCCTGCTTGAGGATGGTGAGCACACCGTAGTCGGTGTGCTCGCCCACGCCCCACACTGGCAGCCCTTGCGCGTCCACCTCCGGGCCCGGCGGATAGTTGAAGATGCGGAACAGCACCGTCGGATCCGCCATGTACCGCCGGGCGAAGAAGTCCGCCTCCAGTTCCAGGCTGAGCGCGATGCCGGACATCAGCGCGTGCCCCAGCGACGTCAGCGCCGACATGTATTCGAGCACCGCGCCGCCCAGCCCCTCCGGCTCCCGGGGGAACAGGTTCGGTCCGTGCAGCGGGGTGCCTGCGCGCACGCGAGGATCCTCCGGCGGAAGCTCCGTGCCGAAGTACAGCCCCTCCTTGCGGTCCGGCCGGCCCGACGTGAGTTCCCCGCCCACCGGGAAGAAGCCTCGCCACGCCCTCCCACCGAGCGCCATGCGCACCCGCTGTTTCTCCTCCTCCGACCGCGCGAAGAAATCCCGCGCCAGCGCTTCCAGCCGGGACTGGAGCCCCAAGTCCACACCGTGGCCCACGACATAGAAGAAGCCGGTGTGGCGGCATGCCGCGCCCATGCGGGAAGCGACCTCCCTGCGGGCCTGGGGACTCGACGAAGCGTCGACGAGGGCTCGGACGTCGATGAGGGGCACGGTGTCCATGGCGTAACTCTAAGGAGATGACCAGGAGTTCGTCGCCAAATCCTGCGCGGAAGCACGGCTCGGGCGGATGCGTCCAAGGTCCATCGACACAGGCACTCTCTCTACGGGAGGGCGTACAACGCTTCAAGGTCGCCCAAGGGTGCGAAGGGCTCTCACCGCTCACGAAGCAGGGCGGCCCAGGGCATGGGCTATGAAGCGCCAGAGGCGCGCAGCCCACCGGCCCAGGAGCCCTTGGGTCTCGTGAAGAGGCTCGTCCTCCACAGGCACCGCCACTTGGATTTGTCCGAGAGAATCGGTGGGTAGAGTTCCTGGCTGGAGGCCCCCCTCCGGAGACGAAACGCCCCAATCCGTCCGACAGTCGGACAGGATTCCCAAGGCAGCGTCCGTCCCATCCCCTCCGGTGCACTCCCCACCGGGTTCGCACATAGCGGGCCCAGGGTCAGTTGGAAGTAGCAGCGCCCCGCTGTCGGCCTCCATGGAAAGGGCCTCACCATGAGGACAGGGTGTACCGCCGAGCAACTCGGTGTCGCCGGTGGCGGGCGCGAGGCCACCGGGACCATGCACCCCAACGCAGGGGTGTACCTCCATCGCCTCGTCCTGGTGAGGAACCGACGTGGGGTCTCGGAGGTCATGCTCCTCAACAAAGGGGCGTGCCTCCATCGTATCGTCCTGGTGCGGAACTGACGTGGAGTCTCCGCGACCACGTTCCTCGACGAAGGGACGTTCCTCCATCGCATCGTCCCGGTGAGGAACCGACGTGGGGCCACCGCGGCCACGTTCCTCAACGAAGGGACGTTCCTCCATCGCATCGTCCTGGTGAAGGACGGACGTGGGGTCTCCGAGGACACGTTCCTCAACAAAGGAACGTGTCTCCAGAGCCTCGTCCTGGCGATGGACTCTCGTGGGATTGCCGAGGCCACGCTCTTCAACGCAGGGGCGTGCCTCCATGACCTCGTCCTGCTCGGTGGCTGACGTGGAGTCGCCGAGGAGGCCCTCCCGGGAGCCCTGGGCTTCGGGGCACTCCTCCTGCTCCTGGGGGACGGGGGCGAAGTCGTCCAGCACGCGCTCATCGCACGCCTTCAGCAGCGCCGGCAGCTCGTGCTGGAGTCGCCGCACGTCGCGAGTGTCCAGGGCCCCCATCGCGCAGGTGGTCCACTGGCGCAGCGGCTCGCCGCCCATGAGGGACAGCAGCCGGGATGCATTGCCTCGCAAGGCCCACTGCAGCGACTGGATGAGGAGCAGGTGCCCTGGGCGCTCCGCAATCCGGGCCGCCAGCCTCAGCAGCTCGAATTCCAACTGCGCGCAGCGGACCCCCGGGTGCCAGCGCGCCGCGTCCCATAGCCTGAAGCAGGCATCCTCCAACGGGCGCAGGTCCGCCCCGGAGGCCCTCGCGCAGCAGTCGGCCAGCAACTCCACCAGCACCTGCCGTTTGAGGCTGAAGAAGCCTTCCAGCAGCCGCCGGCACTCCGGGCCGCCCTCGTCATGCAGCGCCAGGCCCAGGTTCTCCAGCGTCAGCGACTCATCCAGCGCCACCGCTCGTGCCCTGCGCGCGGAGCGCTGCACCACCAGCCCTCGCGCCGCCAGCCGCCGCAGTGCCTCGCGCACCGTGCCCCGACTCACCCCGTAGATGCGCGCCAGCATCCTTTCCGAGCCCAACTGCCCGCTTCTCGGCAGCTTCCCCAGCGAAATATCGCGCTCGATCTGCTCCTCCACGTACGCCACGAGTCCCACCCGCACCATCCCCGTCCCCCTCCTGCCCAAGCCTCCGCCACCAAACCACAGGGGTCTGACATGGACGCGAAAGCGGGCGCGGCCCTGGGCCGGATGCGACGCGAACTGGTCCGACTGTCGGACCAGTTGGGCGACGGCGCTCCCGACAGGGCGCCTCTGTCCGTGGACTCGCCTTGGCATCCGATCCGGCACCCATGCGCGGTCCACCGTCGCGCTCCGCGCTACACCCGCTCTCGCGGAGGCCATCGGGTCGCAGGACTTTTTCACGAACTTCTGTCGACCCGCCTGGCGCGCCGGTGTCGGGAAGGCGGCAGGGACAGGCACTCACGCCTGTCCGCGCCGGGGCCACTTCCCGCTACCCTCCTGGCCCATGACCTCCGCTCGCGTCCCTGGCTCCCCGTTGCGGGTGGGCCTCCTCGGCTATGGCCTGTCCGGCTCGCGCTTCCATGGACCCCTCATCGCCGCGGAGCCCGCGTTCACCCTGGTTGCCGTGGCATCGAGCCGCGCGGAGGCCGTTGCGCGCGACTGGCCGGGCGTCCGCGTGGGCACCGTGGAGTCCCTGCTGGCGGATCCGGACCTGGATGTACTTGTCGTGTGCACGCCCAATGACTCGCACGCATCGCTCGCGGCACAGGCGCTGCGCGCGGGCAAGCACGTGGTGGTGGAGAAGCCCTTCGCGCTGGACGCGGATGAAGCCATGCGGCTGGACGCGCTCGCGAAGGAGCGCGGGTTGTGCCTCACCGTGTTCCACAACCGCCGCTGGGACGGCGACTTCCTCACCGTGCGCCAACTGCTGGAACAGGGGCGGCTGGGGACGCTCTACAGCGTGGAGAGCCACTTCGACCGCTTCCGGCCCCAGGTGAAGGCGCGCTGGAAGGAGCAGGACGTGCCCGGCGGCGGCACGCTGTGGGACCTGGGTTCGCACCTCGTCGACCAGGCCGTGCAGCTCTTCGGTCTGCCGGAGTCGGTGGCCGCGGACCTGGGCCGGCAGCGGCCGGGCGCGCAGGGCACGGACTGGTTCCACCTGGTGCTGCGCTACGGCACGCTGCGCGTGGTGCTGCACTCCGGCTCCGTGGTGCACGCGCCGTGGCCCCGCTTCGTGTTGCAGGGCGACCGGGATGCGTACCTGAAGCACGAGCTGGATCCGCAGGAAGGACAGCTTGAAGCGGGCCTGCGTCCCGGCCACCCGGACTTCGGCCGCGAGCCCTCGGAGCGCCACGGCCGGTTGCTGGCCTCGGGAGAAACCGTCGCCACCGTGCCCGGCGACTACGGCCAGTTCTACCGGCAGCTCGGCGCCGCCATCCTCCACGGCGCGCCCGTGCCCGTCACGGCCCAGAGCGCGATCGAAACCGTGCGCGTCATCCAGGCCGCGCTCCAGAGCGACCTGGAGGGCCGCCGCATCCCCCTGCTCCCGCGCGACTGACGTCAGAGCGTCTTTTCCAGCACCAGGAACGTGGGCGCCGTGTAGCCCGCGTGCGTGCCGTGTGAATGGAAGCCGTAGCCCTGGCGCGCGTACCACGCATGGTGCGACGTGAGCGCGAGCCGCACCGACAGCCTCACTCGCGTCTGGCCCAGTTCGCGCGCACGGGACTCCACCGCCTCCATGAGGCGCAACGACACGCCCTGGCCCCGGTGTGACGGCAGCACCGCGAGCCGGTCCAGATACAGGTGGTCCGCCTTCGGGTGGAAGAACACACAGCCGAAGAGGACTCCCTCCACCTCCGCGATGAAGGCGCCGCCGTCTGATAGCTCGCGCCGCACCACGGACTCCGTCTTGTCGTGCGCGCTGGAGGGCGGATCCAGACGGCCCCGGTATTCCTCGAACGCGTCGCGCAACACCTGGGTGATCCGCGCGGCGTCGGCGGGCACGGCTTCGCGAATCAGGAGGGACTCAGGCATTCCCGAAGTCTAGTGGAAACGTCAGGCGCGGGCGTTTCACCACCACGGTGAAACACCGCTGAGACATGCCACCAGACACCGTGCGTGGAGCGGAATTCCCGCGCGGTTCACAACAGCGCACGACCGCACTCCCGAGCGGGCTGACAGCCAGGCCCCCGCGAGCAAATCGCTGCGGCCGTGTCGGAGGGGCTGTCTACTATCCCGCGCGCTCGCGAGCCCGGGACCCCGTCACATCGTCTTCCCGAGCGTTCGCGAGGTCCCCTCCCAAGGAGTCGCAGGTTCATGGCTTCCACCCCTGAGCAGAAGCGCGCGCGGCTGGCGGAACTGCTGCGCGAGAAGCGCCGCCCCACTTCGCGTGTTCCTGCGTCGTTCGGTCAGGAGCGCATGTGGTTCCAGGAGCGGCTGACTCCAGGGCAGGCCGGTTTGAACCTGCTCTATTCGGTACGGCTGGAGGGGCGGCTCGACGTGCCCTCGTTGGCGAGCAGCCTGGATGAAGTGGTGCGCCGCCACGCGGTGCTGCGCACCACCTTCGTGGAACAGGATGGACGGCCGTGGCAGCGCATCGCGCCCGAGCTGCACATGCCCCTGCCCGTGGTGCCAGTAGCGAATGCCGAGGAGGCCTGGAGCCGGCTGCATGAGGAAGCCCGCGCGCCGTTCGACCTGGAGCAGGGACCGCTGCTGCGCGCCGTGCTGTTCGCTGTCTCTCCCACCGAACATCTGTTGCTGCTCGCGCTGCACCACACCGTGTCCGACGGCTGGTCCATGGGCCTGCTGGTGCACGAGCTGGGTGTCCTCTACGCGGCCCTGGCTTCAGGGGAAGCGCCCGTGCTGCCCTCGCTGGCTTTGCAGTACGCGGACTTCTCCGTGTGGCAGCGTGAGGCGTTGCGGGGTGAGGCGCTGGAGGCGGCGCTCGACGTGTGGCGCTCGCGGCTGGATGCGCGGGCCGTCCTGTCGCTGCCCACGGACCGGCCCCGCACCGGGCAGGCGGACAGCCGGGGCGCGACCATGTCCGCGATGCTGCCGGGCCCGCTGGTCCAGCGGCTCACGGCCCTGGCGGGACAGGAGGGCACCACGCTCTTCACCGTGCTGCTCGCGGGCTTCAAGCTGCTGCTCCTGCGCTACTCCGGACAGGCTGACCTCACGGTCGGCACGCCCGTCGCCGGACGCTCGCGCGCGGAGCTGGAGCCGCTGGTCGGGTTGTTCGTCAACACGCTCGCACTGCGGACATCGCTCGCGGGGGATCCTTCGTTCCGCGCACTCATCGGCCGCGTGCAGGCGACGTCGGTGGAGGCCTTCGCGCACCAGGACGTGCCCTTCGAGAAGCTGGTGGAGGTCCTCCAGCCTCCGCGCCACCTGGACGTTCCGCCGTTCTTCCAGGTGATGTTCGTCCTGCAGAACACGCCGCTTCCGGCCGTGCGTCTGCCGGGGCTGACGCTGGACGCGCAGTTCGTGGACAGCGGGTTCGCGCAGTTCGACCTCACCCTCTTCGCCTTCGAACAGGCGGACGGACTGCGCCTCACCGCCGAGTACCGCACTGCCCTCTTCGACGAGGCCTCGATGGTGCGGCTGATGGGGCACCTGCGGGTCCTGCTGGAGGACGCCGTCTCCCGCCCTGGGGCGCGCCTGTCGGAGCTGTGCCTGCTGGATGCGGCGGAGCGGCAGCGCGTGCTCCATGCGTGGAACGGGCCTCGGGAGGTGTTTCCTCGCGGGGTGCTGCTGCATCAGTGGGTGGAAGCGCAGGTGGCCCGCACGCCGGAGGCCGTGGCCGTCACATTTGGAGAGACGGCGCTCACGTATGCGCAGCTGGAGGCGCGGGCCAATCAGCTCGCGTGGCACCTGCGTTCGATGGGCGTGGGGCCGGAGATCCGCGTCGGGTTGATGCTGGAGCGGTCGCTGGAGCTGGTGGTGGCGCTGCTCGCGACGTTGAAGGCGGGCGGGGCCTACGTTCCCCTGGATCCGTCCCTGCCCGAGCAACGGCTCGCGTGGATGTTCGAGGATGCGCGGCCCGCCGTGGTGCTCATCCAGGAACGGCTGGCGGCGCGGCTGCCGGCCGGAGTCGGCGTGCCCGTGCTCCGCTTGGATTCCCAGTGGGCGGAAGTGGCGCGGCAGCCATCCGTGACGCCGCCCCCCGTGGGCTCCGAGGACGCACTGGCCTACGTCATCTTCACCTCTGGCAGCACGGGACGGCCGAAGGGGGCGATGAACGCGCACGCGGGCATCGTCAACCGGCTCCTGTGGATGCAGGGGGCGCTGCCGCTGTCTCCAGACGATGCGGTGTTGCAGAAGACGCCGTTCAGCTTCGACGTATCCGTGTGGGAGTTCTTCCTGCCGCTGATGACGGGCGCTCGGCTGGTGGTGGCGCGGCCTGGAGGACACCAGGAGCCGGACTACCTGGCGGACCTCATCGCGCGGGAGCGCATCACCGTCACGCACTTCGTGCCGTCCATGCTCCAGGCGTTCCTGGAAGCGTCCGGCCTGGAGCGGTGCGCGTCGTTGCGCCAGGTGGTGTGCAGCGGTGAAGCGCTGCCGCTGGAGCTGGCTGAACGGTGCCTGACGCGGCTGCCGGGCGCCCGGCTGCACAACCTCTACGGACCCACCGAAGCCGCGGTGGATGTCACCGCGTACGAGTGCGTGCGCGCAGCGCTCGGGCGAGCCGTGCCCATCGGGTTTCCGGTGGCGAATACGTGGATCCGGCTGTTGGACGCGTCACTGCGGCCGGTGCCCCAGGGCGTGCCCGGGGAGCTGTTCATCGGCGGCGTGCAGGTGGGACGCGGCTATCTGGGCCGGACGGACCTGACCTCGGAGCGCTTCATTCCGGATGCGTACAGCGACACGCCCGGGGCCCGGCTGTACCGCACGGGGGACCTCGCCCGGTGGCTGCCCGACGGCGCCATCGAATACCTGGGCCGCACCGACTTCCAGGTGAAGGTGCGCGGGCTGCGCATCGAATTGGGGGAGATTGAAGCCGCGCTGGAGCAGCATCCCACCGTGCGGCAGGCCGTCGTCGTGGCGCTCGCGGGCGTCACGGCGAGCGACACGCGGCTGGTGGCGTATCTCGTCGGCGGTGCGGATGTGCCAGGCGCGGAGGCCCTTCGCGCGTTCCTCGCGGAGAAGCTTCCCGAGTACATGGTGCCCGGAGCCTTCGTCCCGCTGGAGTCCCTGCCGCTGACCCCCAGCGGCAAGGTCGACCGCAAGGCACTGCCGACGTCCGACGTCGCCTCGGTGGTGGCTCCGGAGTACGTCGCGCCGCGCACGCCCACGGAGGAGCGGCTGGCCGCGCTCTGGGCGGAGTTGCTGCGCGTGGAGCGCGTGGGCGTGCATGACGACTTCTTCGCGCGGGGTGGCCATTCGCTGCTCGCCACGCAGCTTCTTTCGCGCATCCGCGCGGCGTTGCAGATCGAACTGCCGCTGCGCTCGGTCTTCAAGGCGCCCACGATCGCGGCCCTGGCTTCGGCGCTGGATGAGGCGCGGGGCCGGACCGAGGGGTCCCAGGCGCCGTCCCCGCAGCCCGTGTCCCGGGAGGGGGAGCTGGCGCTGTCCTTCGCGCAGCAGCGGCTGTGGTTCCTGGAGCAACTCCAGCCCGGTGGCGTTGCGTACAACCTGCCAGGGACCGTCCTGCTCGAAGGCGAGCTCCACGTTCCCTCGCTGCGGCAGGCGCTGGATGCGCTGGTCCAGCGGCATGAGGTGTTGCGCACCACGTTCGCCTCCGGAGCACGCGGCCCCGTCCAGCGCATCGATGCCCACGGTGCGTGCCCGTTCGAATTCGTGGACCTGAACGAACTGCCCCCGAGTGCACGCGAGACCCGGCTGCGGGACGTCATCTCCGAACAGGCGCAGCGGCCCTTCAACCTGAGCCGGGGACCGATCTTCCGCGCGGTGCTCGTGGGGCTGGAAGAGACGCGGCATGTGCTGCTCGTCCTCACGCACCACATCGCTTCCGACGGCTGGTCCACGGGGGTGCTCGTGCGCGAACTGGTCGCGCTCTACCGGGCCTTCGCTTCCGGCCAGGCGCCTTCGCTTCCTCCGCTCTCCCTCCAGTACGCCGACTTCGCCGCGTGGCAGCGGCAGTGGCTTCAGGGGGAGGTGCTTTCCACGCAGCTTGCGTGGTGGAGGGAGCAGCTCGCGGGTGCGCCTCCGCTCCTGTTGCTTCCCACGGACCGGCCGCGTCCGGCGGTGCAGACGTTCTCGGGCTCACAGCTCGCGGTGCGGCTGCATCGGAAGCTGACGGAGGGCGTGCATGCCGTGGCGAGGCAGACGGGGTCTACGCCCTTCATGGTCCTGCTGGCCGCGTACCAATTCCTGTTGTCGCGGTATGCCGGGCAGGACGACGTCAGCGTCGGCGCTCCGGTCGCGGGCCGCACCCGTTCGGAGACGGAGGGGCTCATCGGCTTCTTCGTCAACACGCTGGTGCTGCGTGCGCGCATCGACCCGCGCGCTTCGTTCCGGACGCTGCTGGCCCAGGTCCGCGCCACCACGCTCGGCGCCTTCGAACACCAGGACGTTCCCTTCGAGAAGCTGGTGGAGGAACTCCAGCCCGCTCGCGACCCGAGCCACACGCCCTTCTTCCAGGTCACCCTCACCCTCCAGAACGCGCCCACCGCGGAGTGGCGGCTGCCGGACCTCACGCTGCGCGAGCTGCCGCCTCCGTTCACACCGTCGAAGTACGACTTCAGCCTCATCCTGGAAGAGTCGGCGGATGGCATCACCGGAAGCCTCCACTACAACACCGACCTCTTCGACGCGGCCTTCCTCCAGGGATTGATGCAGGGCTACGCCACGCTGCTGGAAGTGCTTCCCGGGCAGATGGAAGTCCCGATGGAGCGCCTGTCGCTGATGCCCTCGGAGACACGGCGTCAGGTGCTGACGGAGTGGAGCGGGGTCTCCGCCGTTCCGGACTTCTCCGCTCAGTCCATCCCAGCCCGCTTCGCGGAACAGGTCGCTCGGACTCCGGACGCAGTGGCGCTGGTGTCCGAAGCCGGAAGCCTGACCTACTCGCGACTCGATGCGCGCGCGAACCAGCTCGCGCATCACCTGCGCGCCTCTGGCATCGCCGAGGGCAGCCGCGTCGCCGTGCTGTTGCCCCGCTCGCCGGACCTCATCGTCTCGCTGCTGGCGGTGCTCAAGGCCGGGGCCGCCTATGTGCCCATCGACCTGAAGGCGCCTCCCGAGCGCTGGTCGCTCCAGCTGGAGCAGTCCGGGGCGGCGATGGTCGTCACGCTGGAGGCGCTCGCGGATGAACTGCCTTCGCTGCTGACGCCGCTGGTGATGCTGGATGCGGAGGCGTCCCAGCTGGCTACGCGGCCGGAGACCGCGCTGCCGGACACGTGCTTGGCGGGCGACCGGCTGGCGTATGTCCTCTTCACCTCCGGATCCACCGGAACTCCCAAGGGCGTCTGTGTTCCGCATCGCGCCGTGCTGCGGCTGGTGGTGGATACAGGCTTCATGCGCTTCGGTCCGGACGAGGTCGTCCTCCAGCTCGCACCGGCCGCGTTCGATGCGTCCACCCTCGAAATCTGGGGAGCGCTGCTGCATGGGGCCCGGCTCGTGCTGGCGCCTCCGGGGGAGCTGTCCCTCGCGCGCATCGCGGAGGTGCTGACCGGGCACCAGGTCACCACGCTGTGGCTCACGGCCGCCCTCTTCGAACAGATGGCCGTGCACCATCCGGAGGCCCTCGCCTCCGTGTCGCAGGTGCTGGCGGGAGGCGACGTGCTCCCGGCGTCCCGCGTGCGGGAACACCTGGCGCGGCTGCCTCCGGGCGCGGCGTTGATCAACGGCTACGGGCCCACCGAGAACACCACCTTCTCCGCCACCCACGCCATGCACGCGGGCGACGCGGTGGGAGCCGCCGTTTCCATCGGGCGTCCGCTGCCCCACTCCACCGCCTACGTGCTGGATCCGGCGATGCGGCCGGTACCTCCAGGCATGCCTGGGGAGCTGTACGCCGGTGGCGAGGGACTGGCATGGGGCTACCTCCACCAGCCTGCCCTCACCGCCGAGCGCTTCGTCCCCCATCCGTTCAGCACGACGCCGGGTGCACGGCTCTACCGTACCGGAGACAGGACGCGCTGGCGCGCGGATGGCACGTTGGACTTCCTGGGGCGCACCGACTTCCAGGTGAAGCTGCGCGGCTTCCGCATCGAACCGGGCGAGGTCGAGGCCGCCCTGCGCGGTCTGCCAGGCGTGCACGAAGCCGTGGCCGTGATGCGAGAGGATACCGCCGGAGACAAGCGGCTGGTGGCCTACGTCGTCGGTGAGTCCCTGGACGGCTCGGCACTGCGCTCCGCCCTCCAGCAGCGGCTTCCCGACTACATGATCCCCAGCGCCTTCGTGGTGCTGGACGCCCTGCCCCTCAACACCAACGGCAAGCTGGACCGCTCCGCCCTTCCTGCTCCCGAGGTCCCCGTGGCTTCGGCGGACACGTACGTCGCGCCCCGTGACGCGGTGGAAGAACAGCTCGCGGCCCTGTTCGCCGAGGTGCTGCACGTCACTCGCGTGGGCATCCACGATGACTTCTTCGACCTGGGCGGGCACTCCCTGCTGGCCACGCAGGTGGTCTCGCGCCTGCGTTCAACGTTGGGCGTGGAGTTGCCCCTGGGCGACCTCTTCGCCGCCCCCACCGTGGAGAGGCTCGCGGGCCGGGTGTCGGCCCTGCGCTCGCGGGGAGAATCCGGTCCGAGGACTCCGCCACTCGTGGCCTCGCCGCGCTCCGGTCCCGTACCGCTGTCCTACGCGCAGCAGCGGTTGTGGTTCCTGGATCAACTCCAGCCCGGCAGCGCCTTCTACAACGTGCCCGGCATCCTCGTGCTCGACGGGGAGCTGGATGCCTCCGCGCTGGAACGGTCCCTCCAGGCCCTGGTGCGACGTCATGAAGTCCTGCGCACCACGTTCGGGTCCGAAGGGGACACGCCGGTCCAACGGCCCCAGTCCGAAGGAACGCTCACGCTGACCGTCGTCTCGCTGGAGGCCACTCCCGACGACCGCCGTGAAGCCGAAGCGCACCGTCACGCCGCCTCCGAGGCCGTCCGGCCCTTCAACCTGGGCACGGGGCCCCTGATGCGTGCCGTGCTGTTGCGCCTGGATTCACGGCGGCACTGGTTGCTCCTCACGCTGCACCACATCGTCTCCGACGGTTGGTCCATCGGGGTCTTCGCTCGCGAACTCGGCGCGCTGTACCGGGCCTTCGCTTCCGGGCAGCCTCCGGCGTTGCCTCCCCTCCCCCTCCAGTACTCGGACTTCGCGGTGTGGCAGCGCTCCTGGCTCCAGGGGGACGTGCTCCAGGCGGAGCTGGACTGGTGGCGGGGGCAGCTCGATGGCGCGCCCACCGCGCTGGAGTTGCCCACCGACCGCCCGCGCCCCTCCGCGCAGTCGTTCCGGGGCGCTTCGCTTCCCGTGACGCTGACTCCACGCGTGTCCGACGCGGTGAAGGCGCTGTCGGCCCGGGAAGGCGCCACGCCGTTCATGGTGCTGCTCGCGGGCTTCCAGCTGCTGCTGTCGCGCTACTCGGGCCAGGACGATGTGCTGGTGGGCTCCGCCATCGCCAATCGCAACCGCGCGGAGACGGAGGGGCTCATCGGCTTCTTCGTCAACACGCTGGTGCTCCGTGCACGCATCGACCCTCGGGCCTCCTTCCGGACGCTGCTGGCCCAGGTGAAGGCGACGACGCTCGCGGCGTACGCGCATCAGGACCTTCCCTTCGAGAAGCTGGTGGAAGGCACGCAGGGCGCTCGCGACCTGAGCCGCTCTCCGCTGTTCCAGGTGGCGTTCACGTTCCAGAACGCCCCCATGGATGCGCTGGACCTTCCTGGCCTTCACCTGGCGCTGCGTGGCGGGGAGATCATCACCGCGAAGTTCGACCTGGACTTCAGCCTCCAGGAACGGGACGGCGCGTTCAGCGGCGACGTCAACTTCAGCACCGACCTCTTCGACACTGAAACCGTCACCCGGATGATGGCGCACTTCGAGGCGCTGCTCGGCGCGCTCACGACACGCCCGGATGCGCCGGTGCGGGAGCATTCACTGCTCGGCGAAATGGAACGCCAGCGCGTGCTCGTGGACTGGAACGCCACGCACCGTCCGCTCGCGCCCCACACCGTCCCGGAGTTGTTCGCGGCCCAGGCCCTCCGCGCTCCCGACGCGGTGGCCGTTCAGCACCAGGGCCAGGTGCTCACCTACGCGGCGCTGGCCGCACGGGCCCGGCGACTGGCTCGTCGCCTGCGAACCTCCGGGCTCCAGCCTGAAGCCCGGGTCGCGCTGTGCGTGGAGCGGGGCCTGGAGCTGGTGGTGGGGATGCTCGGCATCCTGGAAGCGGGCGGGTGTTACGTGCCCATGGATCCCGCCTATCCGCGCTCCCGTCTCGCGTTCATGTTCGAGGACTCGGGCATCTCCGCGGTGGTGGCGCAGCGGCACCTGATGGGCGCCCTCCCTGAGCATTCCCTGCCCACGGTGTGCCTGGAACCGGACGCGGATGGGCCCGGCCAGGCCCCGGGGCTCGCTTCCGAAGACGTCACCGTGAGGCCGGAGCAACTGGCCTACGTGCTCTACACGTCGGGTTCCACCGGTACTCCCAAGGGCGTGGGCATCCCGCACCAGTCCATCGTGCACCTGGTGCGGGACACGAACTCCGTCCAGCTGGGCCCGGACGATTGCATGGTGCAGGCCGGCACGCCTTCGTTCGACCTGGCCACCTTCGAGGTCTGGGGCGCGCTGCTCAACGGCGCGCGGCTCGTCATCCTGCCGCGTGAAGTGACGCTGGCCCCGGCGGAGCTGGCGCGCGCGTTGCGCGACGTGGGCGCCACCACGGCCCTGTTCGCCACGGCGCTGTTCCACACGGTCGCCCGCGAAGTGCCGGACGCGTTCGCCACGATGCGGACGGTCCTCTATGCCGGTGAGGCCGCGAACGCGGATGCGGCTCGCGCGGTGCTGCGCGCCGGGCCTCCGGGCCGGCTGGTGAACCTGTATGGCCCCACGGAGACCACCGTGGGCGTCACCACGCACGACATCGTGGACCTGCCGGAGCATGTGACGTCGGTGCCCATCGGCCGGCCGATGACGCGCGTCCAGACGTACGTGCTGGATGCGCACGGTCAGCCCGCGCCCGTGGGGGTCCCGGGCGAGCTGTACCTGGGCGGTGATGGACTGGCCCGAGGCTATCTGGGCCGTCCCGCGCTGACGGCGGAGCGCTTCGTGCCTTCGCCGTTCGGTGATGTGCCCGGTGCGCGGCTGTACCGCACGGGCGACCGCGTGCGCTGGCTGGTGGACGGCACGCTGGACTTCCTGGGCCGCATGGACACGCAGGTGAAGCTGCGCGGCTTCCGCATCGAGCTGAGCGAAGTGGAGGCCACCCTCCGCCAGCACCCGTCCGTGAAGGCCGCGGTGGCCGGGGTGATCGAGGATCGCCTCGTGGCGTGGTACGTGCCGGGCGCTCCGGTGGAGGCGGCGGTGCTGCGCGCCTTCGTCTCTGAACGGCTGCCCTCGCCGCTGGTGCCCTCCGCGTTCGTGTCGCTGGACGCATTGCCGCTCACACCCGTGGGCAAGGTGGACCGCAAGGCCCTGCCTGCTCCGGATTCACGTGCTGTCGCCAGCGGGCCTGTGGCTCCGGAGCGGATGACCCTCTTCCAGCAGCGCATCGCCACGCTGTTCCAGGAGCTGCTCCGCCTGGAGCCGGTCGGACTTCACGATGACTTCTTCGTCATCGGGGGCCATTCGCTGCTGGCCACGCAGCTCGTCTCGCGGCTGCGTTCGACCTTCGGCGTGGAGCTGCCGCTGCGCGCCCTCTTCGACGCGCCCACCGTCGCCCGGCTCACGGAGCGTGTGGAGGCCCAGCTCCTCTCGCGCGTCGAGGGACCGCGCACTCCAGCGCTCGTCGCCACGTCGAGGGACCGGGACCTGCCCGTGTCCTTCGCGCAGCAGCGGCTGTGGGTGGTGGAGCAACTGCGTCCGGGCGGCAGTCAGTACAACATCGCCACCGCGCTGCGGCTGGACGGCGCGCTGGACGTGGAGGCGCTGCGATGCGCGCTGGAGCTCGTCGTCTCCCGCCACGAAGCCCTGCGCACCACCTTCGCGATGAAGGACGGACAGCCCGTTCAGCAGGTGCACGCGGCGGAGGCGTGGGTGCTCCCGATCACGGACCTGACCACCGTGCCCCAGGAGTCCCGCGAAGACGAGGCCAGGCGGCGCTCCGTGGAGGAAGCAGCGCTTCCCTTCGACCTGGTTCGGGGCCCGCTCCTGCGCACGCGGCTGCTGCGCCTGGAGGCAAGGGAGCACCTGTTGCTCCTGTGCATGCACCACATCGTCTCCGATGGTTGGTCGATGGGCGTGCTGGTCCGCGAAGTGGCCGAGGGCTACGAGGCCTTCTCCTCCGGCCGGATGCCCGTGTTGCCGACACTGCCGGTGCAGCCCGCGGACTTCGCCGTGTGGCAGCGCTCCTGGCTCCAGGGGGACGTGCTGACGAGGGAGGTGGCGTGGTGGAAGCAGCACCTCGCCGGGGCGCCCCAGGTGCTGGAGCTGCCCACGGACAAGGCGCGTCCAGCGCTCCAGTCCACGAAGGGGGCACTGCTCCCCGTGCACCTTCCGTCAGGCGTAGTGGACCGGCTGGTGATGCTGGGCCGTTCGGAAGGCGCGACGCCGTACATGGCGTTGCTCGCGGTGTGGCAGGTGCTGCTGTCGCGGTACTCGCGGCAGGAGGAGCTGCTGGTGGGTTCGCCCATCGCGGGCCGGGACCGCGCGGAGCTGGAGGGGCTGGTCGGCTTCTTCGTGAACACGCTGGTGCTTCGCGGGCGGGTGCGTCCGGGGGACTCGTTCCGGACGCTGCTCGCCCAGGTGCGGGCCACGGCGCTCGCCGCCTTCGAGCACCAGGACCTGCCCTTCGAGAAGCTGGTGGAGGAGCTCCAGGTGGCTCGCGACCTGAGCCGCAATCCGCTGGTGCAGACGGTGTTCGCGCTCCAGAACGCGCCCACCGGCGAGTTGAAGGCGCCGGGACTCACGCTGCGGCCCGTGCCGGTGGACAACGCCACGGCGCGCTTCGACCTGGGCCTGTTGCTGCATGAGGCGCCGGACGGTCTGCGCGGCGTCCTCGAATACAGCACGGACCTCTTCGAGCGCCCCACGGTGGAGCGGCTGGCCGGACATCTGCGGACGTTGCTGGAGGCCGCCGTCGCCGCGCCGGACGCGCCCCTGGCCCGGCTGGAATGGCTCACGCCCGAGGAGCGCCAGCAGGTGCTCACGGACTGGAACGCCACCGGCGTGGACTACCCGCGTGAGTCGAACCTCGTGGAACGCTTCGCGCTCCAGGCCGCTCGGCGTCCGGAGGCCATCGCGCTGGAGTTCGGTGATGCGCGGCTGACGTACTCAAAGCTCGATGCCCGGGCGAATGCGCTGGCCTGGGTGCTGCGCTCGCAGGGCGTGGGGCCGGATGCGCTGGTGGCGGTGTGCCTGGAGCGCTCCGCGGAGCTTGTCGTCACGCTCCTGGCCATCCTCAAGGCGGGTGGGGCCTACGTTCCGCTGGATGCCGCGTATCCGGCGCGGCGCCTGGCCCTCATGTTGGAGGACGCGCCGCCCCGGTTGCTCGTCACCACCCGCGCGCTGCGGGCCTCGCTGCCGGTCGCGGAAGGCGTGCCGTGCGTCTTCGTGGAAGAGACGCGCCTGGAGGGTCAGCCCTCCACCGCGCCGGACGTGGCGCTCTCCTCGCGGAACCTCGCGTACGTGGACTTCACCTCCGGCAGCACCGGCCGTCCCAAGGGCGTCGCCGTGGAGCACCGGGGCGTGCTGCGGCTGCTGCACGGTGCCACCTGGGCCCGCTTCACTCCGGACGAGTCATTCCTGCTGATGGCTCCGCTGTCGTTCGACGCGTCGACGCTGGAGCTGTGGGGACCGCTGCTGTCCGGAGGCAGGCTCGTGGTCTTCCCGCCCCAGCCACCCACCGACCTGGAGCTGCTGGGACAGGTCATCCGCCGCCACGGCGTCACATCGCTCTACCTGTCCGCGGGCTTGTTCGCGCAGGTGGTGGACGTGAAGCTGGAGGTGCTGCGCGGACTGCGGCAGCTCTTCGTGGGCGGAGATGTCCTGTCCCCCACGCACACGCGCCGCGTGGTGGAGACGCTGGGCCTTCCGGTGGTCAACGGCTACGGACCCACCGAGGCCACCGTCTTCACCTGCTGCCTCCGCATGGACCGGCCCGAGGACGTCCCGGGCGAGGCGATCCCCATCGGGCCTCCCCTGCCGAACACGCGGACGTTCGTGGTGGACGGCTCGCTGCGGCCGGTACCCGTGGGCGTGCCGGGTGAGCTGCTCATCGGAGGGGACGGGCTCGCGCGGGGCTACCTCTCCCGCGCGGACCTCACCGCCGAGCGCTTCATCCCCCACCCCTTCGCGACCACGCCCGGAGAGCGCGTGTACCGCACGGGAGACCGCGTGCGCTGGCGCGCGGACGGGAGCCTGGAGTTCCTGGGCCGCATCGACAGCCAGGTGAAGGTGCGCGGCTACCGCATCGAACTGTCCGAGGTCGAAGCCGCCCTCCGTGACTGGCCCGCCGTCACCGATGCCGCCGTGCTCGTGCGCGAGGACGTGCCCGGTGACAAGCGGCTTGTCGCCTACGTGGTGGCCGGTGTGCTGGAGGTCCCCGCGCTGCGCGAACACCTGCGGCAACGGCTGCCCGAGTACATGGTCCCGGCCGCGTTCGTCCCGCTGCCCGTCCTGCCCCTCACCGCCACGGGCAAGTTGGATCGCCAGTCGCTGCCCGCGCCGGATGTCGCGGCCAGTGCTCGAATGGGCCGGTTCGTGGAGCCCGCGGATCCGCTGGAAGAAGAGCTCGCCACCACCTGGGCCCGGGAGCTGGGAGCCCGGAGCGTGGGCGTCCACGACCACTTCTTCGAGGACCTGGGGGGCACGTCCCTCACCGTGGTCCGCGTCGCCAGCCGGCTGCACGAGGCGCTCCAGCGCGACGTCCCCGTGGTCTGGTTGTTCGAACATCCGACGGTCCACGGACTGGCCCGGCGGCTGGAGCGGGAGGGGCTGAGCTCACGGCCTGCCCCCGAGCCCGCGCCGAACCCCATGGCGCACGCGATCCCTGGCGCTACGTCACTGACGGAGCCCTTCATGCCCCTGCAATCCGCGCCCGCGTCCGCCGCGATGCCCATGGGCTCCGGCTCCGCTTCAATCCCCGCGTCGGTGCCTTCCATGTCTGCTTCGGCTCCTGAGCCTGCGCCTTCGAGGATCGCGACGGACGGGACGGCCGCGCTGCCGTCGAACGCCATCGCCATCATCGGCATGTCCGGGCGCTTCCCCGGTGCGGCGTCGGTGGAGGAGTTCTGGCGCAACCTGCGCGAAGGCGTGGAGTCCATCTCCCGCTTCACGCCCGAGGAGCTGGAACAGATGCCCGGCCTGCCGCCGGGCGTGGAGCTGTCACAGCACCCGGGGTTCGTGCCGGCCCACGGCGTGCTCACGGACATCGATCAGTTCGACCCCGCCTTCTTCGACATGTCGCTGCGCGAGGCGCAGTGGACCGACCCGCAGCAGCGGATGTTCCTCCAGTGCGCGTGGGCGGCGTTGGAGGACGCGGGCATCGACCCCGCTCGCTTCCCGGGCGTCATCTCGCTCTTCGCGGGGGCGAACGAATCCGGCTACGCGAACGAGGTGCAGCGGCATCTGCCGTTGGACTCGGCCGCGTTCTTCGAGCTGTTTGGCACCGCGACCTACCAGAGCCTGCCGACGAAGGTGTCCTACAAGCTGGGGCTCACCGGCGAGAGCATGCTCGTGTACACGGCGTGCTCCACGGGGCTCGTGGCGGTGCACGTCGCGTGTCAGAACCTGTTGTCCGGGCTGTCGGACGTGGCGCTCGCGGGCGCGACGCGGCTGTCGGTGCCGCAGCGCACCGGCTACGTGCACCAGGAAGGGATGATCTACTCCCCGGACGGCCACTGCCGCGCTTTCGATGCGAAGGGCCAGGGCACTGTCTCCGGCAGCGGCGTGGCCGCGGTGGTGCTCAAGCGGCTGGAGGACGCGGTCCGCGACGGCGACCCCATCCACGCCGTCATCCGAGCCACCGCCGTCAACAACGACGGGCGCGATAAGTCCGGCTTCACCGCGCCCAGCGTGCAGGGACAGGCAGCCGTCATCACCCAGGCGCTGCGCCGTTCGGGCGTGGCGGCACGGGACATCGGCTACGTGGAGGCGCACGGGACGGCGACGCCGCTGGGCGACCCCATCGAGGTCGCCGCGCTCCAGCGCGCCTATGGCCTGGGCCCTGAGCACCGGGGCACCATCCCGCTGGCTTCGCTCAAGACGAACGTGGGCCACCTGGACACGGTGGCGGGACTCGCGGGGCTCATCAAGGCCGCGCTGTCGCTGCGCGAGGAGGAGATTCCTCCCAGCCTCCACTTCGAAGCGCCGAACCCGCGCATCGACTTCTACGCCGGGCCGTTCTTCGTCAATACGCGCTTGCGGCCCTGGCCTCGGGGGAAGACGCCTCGGCGCGCGGCGGTGAGTTCCTTTGGCGTGGGCGGGACGAATGCGCACGCCGTGCTGGAGGAAGCGCCGGTCGTCCGGAGTGGCCCGACGTCGCGCTCGCACCAGCTCTTCGTCCTGTCGGCGCGCTCGCCGGAGTCGCTGGAGGAGGGAGCGCTGGCGCTGGCGTCGCATGTGCTGGCGGACCGGTCTCCGGAGGCGCTGGAGGCGGCGTCCTTGAAGTTGGCGGATCAGGTGTTGTCCGCGCGTTCGCCAGAAGCACTGGAGGCGGCGGCGAAGCAGCTGGCGCTGCGCGTGCTGTCGGCGCGTTCGCCCGAGTCCCTGGAGGCGTTGTCGGCCCGGTTCTCCGTGGAGGTCTCGGGGGATGGGAGTGGGTTCGCGGACGCGGCATACACGCAGGCCGTTGGACGGCGTGGGTTCGAGTACCGGCGCACGGTGGTCGCGAAGGATGCGGCGGACCTGGCGAAGCAGCTTCGCAAACCGGCCACGCCCGCGCGGTTGAAGGACGTGGAGGGGGCGCGCCGGAAGCGGGTGGCCTTCGTCTTCTCCGGACAGGGCTCACAGCAGGTGGGCATGGGGCGTGAGCTGTACGCATCCGTGCCGGCGTTCCGCGCGCAGGTGGATGCGTGCCTTGCGCTGCTGGATGCGCCCCTGCGTTCGCGGGTGGAGGCACTGCTGCGCCCGGGACCGGGCCAGGAGGCGGAGGCTTCCGCCACGCTCTCCGACACGCGCGTCGCGCTGCCCGCGCTGTTCACGGTGCAGGTGGCGCTGGCCCGGCTGTGGCAGGCGTGGGGCATCGTTCCGCATGCCGTCCTGGGTCACAGCTTCGGCGAGTACGCCGCGGCCTGTGTCGCGGGCGTGCTCTCACTGGCTGATGCCCTGCGGCTGGCCGTGGCTCGGGGGGAGCTGATGCACCGGCTGCCTCCAGGCGCGATGCTCGGCGTGGCGTTGCCGGCGGCGGAGGTCCAGCCCCTGCTCTCCGGCCGCCTGACGATCGCGGCACTCAATGCGCCGGACCGGTGTGTCGTCTCCGGGCCCGTGGAGGAGGTGGAGCGCTTCCAGGCGGTGTTGCAGCAGCGCAAGGCGGGCGCGGTGCGGATGCCGTCGGGCCATGCGTTCCACTCGGCGGACGTGGAGCCGCTGATGGGGGAGCTGGCACGAGTGGTGGGTTCGCTCCATCGGAGTGAGCCCTCCGTGCGGTACGTCTCCAGCCTCACGGGGGCGCTGGCGCGTCCGGGCGAGCTGGGCACTCCGGACTACTGGGCCACGCAGATGCGGCGGCCCGTGCGCTTCACCGACGCGGTGGGGGCCCTGCTGGAGGAGGGTTGCAGCGTGCTGCTGGAGGTGGGGCCCGGCCAGGACCTCACCCCGCTGATGCGCGCGTGCCTGGGCGAGGACAAAGAGCGCGTGAAGGCACTCGCGTCGCTGCGCCGGGGCGGTGCGACGACAGAACAGTCGGGACTGCTCCAGTGCGTGGGTGAGCTGTGGATGCAGGGCCTGGAGGTGGACTGGCCCGCGTTCTACGCCCACGAGCAGCGCCGCCGCGTGCACCTGCCGACGTATTCGTTCCAGCGCAAGCGCTGCTGGGTGGAGCCTCGCGTTCAGGGCAGTGCTCCCGTGGAGACGGGGGCCACCGGGCCGGGCGTTGCGCAGACGTCCGCACCACGCCACATCGCCGAGAGTGGAGCCCAAGCGGTGGTCCCCTCCTCCGCGTCCAAGGTCCTTCCTGCCACGGTGACAACGATACCGCTGCCGGTTGGCGGCCTCTCCAGGGAAGCGGCTCCGGCATCGCGTGCGCCTCCGGTGGCTGCAACGGCTGAAAGGCCCGCGCCATCTTCCGCTTCGTCCGTGAGCAAGGGCGCGTTGACGGCGCCCCCCGTGGAGCGCCCTGCCCTTCCTGTCGTCGGTGGCCGTGAGGACGCGCCTCGCGGTGACGTGGAGGTCCGGATCGCCACGCTGTGGCGTGAGCGCCTGGGCGTGGACTTCGTCGGCCGCGACGACAACTTCCTGGAGCTGGGCGGCAACTCGCTCATGGCCGCGCAGCTGCTCAACCAGCTCCGCGACGCCTTCCACGTCCAGGTGCCGCTGGCCGCGCTCTTCGAAGCGCCCACCGTCGCGGGCCTTGCTTCCCGCATCGAACCACTGCTCCAGGATGCTCCGGCGCAGGAGCCCACGCGCGAGCTGCCCCTCGTGCCCCGCTCCCGGACGGAACCGCTGCCCCTGTCCTTCGTCCAGGAGCGCGTCTGGCGTCTGGAGCAGTACCTCCCCGGACTGTCCGCCTACACGATCCCCTTCGTCCTGCGCCTGGAAGGCCCCGCCGACGCCGCCATCCTGGAGCGCGCCATCCAGGAGGTCGTCCAGCGCCACGAGGCCCTGCGCACCACCTACGACGCCGTGGACGGCCGGCCCGTGCAGCGCTTCCATTCCTTCGTGCGCATCCCGCTTCCCATCCTGGCGGTGGAAGGCACGCCCGAGGAACGCGAGGAGGCCGCCCTCCGCATCGCCCGCGAGGACGCCGCGCGTCCCTTCGATCTGGTGCGGGGCCCCGTGCTGCGCACCACGCTCGTGCGCCTGCGCGCGGACCTGCACCTGCTGGTCTGCGCCATCCACCACATCGTCTGCGACACGCTCTCCACGTCGCTCTTCCTCCAGGAAGTGGGACAGCTCTACGCCGCCTTCCTCCAGGGCCGGCCGTCCCCGCTGGCGCCCCTGCCCGTGCAGTACGCGGACTTCGGCGCGTGGCAGCGGCAGTCGCTCGCGGAAGCCCGCTTCCCCGAACAGGAACAGGGGTGGCATCAGCGGCTGGCCGGCATGCCCCGGCAGCTCGGCATCCCCACGGACCGGCCCCGGCCCTCGAACTGCCCGCTCACCTCCGAGCGCATGGTGCTCGACTTCCCGCCAGCGCTCGCCGAAGCGCTCGTCGCCTTCGGGCGCAACGAGGGCTTCACGTCGTACATGACGGTGCTCGCCGCGTGGAACGCGCTCCTGCATCGCTACACCGGGCAGGCGGACCTCATCGTCGGCACGCCCATCGGCAACCGCACGCGGCCGGAGCTGCTGCCGCTCATCGGCTATGTGGCGCACTCGGCCGCGTTCCGCACCCACGTTGGGGACGACCCCAGCTTCCGCGAGCTCCTGCACCGCGTGCGGCGTGAAGTCACCGACGTGCAATCGCGGCCGGACGTTCCGTTCGAGCTGCTCGTCGAACAGCTCGTCCCCGGACGGGACATCGGCCGGGAGCGAATGACGGACACGGTGTTCGTCTACCACTCGAACCTGGAGATGGGCGGCGACGCGCTGGCGGCCGTCGGCGCGCGGGGCACCTTCATCGAAGTGCCGGGCACGCCCGTGCAGTGGGGCGCCACGCTGTCGGACCTGACGCTCATCCTCACCGAGGAACCCGGCCGCGTGCACGGCGCGCTGGAGTACGCGACGGAGCTGTTCGACGCCTCCACCGCGCGGCGGATGCTGGAGCATCTCCAGGTGTTGCTCGGCGCGGCGCTGGCCCGGCCCGAGGAGCCCCTCTCCCGCCTGCCGCTGGCCACCGAAGCCGACCGCCGCGATTGGCCCGCGCCTCCGCCCGTCACGCAGGCCCCGGTCCTGCCCGCACGGCTGAGAGAACACCTGCTGCGGCAGCCGGACGCCGTCGCCGTGGAGCAGGCAGGGCGGACCTGGACCTGGCGGGAGCTGGCCACGCGTGCGCGGCGGCTCGCCCTGCGGTTGCGGGAACAGGGGCTCCGGCCGGGAGAACCCGTGGCGCTCTGCCTCCGGGCATCGCCGGAGAAGCTGGCCGCGCTGTGGGGGGTGCTGGAGGGGGGTGGCGCACCGGTGGCGCTCGGGCCCACGGAGCTGGACTCGCTGGCCGTCTATGCCGTGGAAGGCAGCGTCGTGCCCCGGCTCGTCACCTGGCGGGGGCTCTTCACCTCCACGCGACTGGAAGCCTCGCGCGTCCTGCACGTCGAAGAGGTGATGGGGGACGCATCACCCGTGACGGTGGAGACGGCGCTTCCTCTTCCCACGCCGGAGTCCCTGGCGTGGCTGCTGCCCATGAGCGCGGGGCAGCCTGCGTGGGCGTTGAGTCACACGTCGCTCACGGGCTTCTACGCGGGCCTGGATGCGCGGCTGCATCCGGCGCCGGGCACGACCTGGCTCGCCGCCTCCGGACCCGCTCCCGAGAAGCCCGAACTGGAAGCCCTCTGGGCCCTGTCACGCGGGCTGCGCGTGCTGTTTCCTTCCGAGGCCACCGCGTCGCGCCGGGGCGCTGACGAAGGAGCGGCGCGTCCGCTTCAGCTCAGCCTGTCGTACTTCGCCAACGACGAGGACTCGCTCACCGGGCCCAAGTACGAACTGTTGATGGAGGGCGCGAAGTTCGCGGATGCGAATGGGTTCTCCGCCATCTGGACGCCCGAGCGGCACTTCCACTCCTTCGGCGGCATCTATCCGCAGCCCGCGGTGGTCTCCGCCGCGCTCGCGGCCGTCACGCGCAACCTGCGCCTGCGCTCCGGCAGCGTCGTGCTTCCCCTGCATGATCCGCTGCTCGTCGCGGAGCAGTGGGCCGTCGTGGACAACCTGTCGCAGGGCCGAGTGGACGTGTCTGTCGCCACGGGCTGGCACGTGCAGGACTTCATCTTCGCGCCCGGGAACTACGCCGACCGGCGCACCATCCTGCTGCGCCACCTGGAGACGCTGCGCGGCCTGTGGCGAGGCGAGCGGCTGCGGCGCCCGGGCGGCAACGGCGTCACCGTGGAGGTGGGCCTGCGCCCGAAGCCCGTGCAGAAGGAGTTGCCCGTGTGGCTCACCGCCACCGCGAATCCGGAGACGTTCCGGCTCGCGGGCGAGCTGGGCGCGGGCGTCCTCACGGGCCTCTTCGCCCACTCATTGGAGGAGCTGAAGCCGAAGGTGGCCCTCTACCGCGAAGCGTGGCGCCGCAACGGGCATCCGGGCCGGGGCCACATCACGTGCATGCTGCACACGTACCTGGGTGACGACGAAGCCGAGGTCCTCCGGCAGGTGCGCAAGCCGCTGCTGGCGTACTTCCGGAGTTCGGCGGACATCACGACGTCGCTGCTCGCCGCGCAGGGATACCAGGGGGAGATCGCCAAGGTGTCCCGCGAGGACATTGACGCGCTGCTGGAGCACACCTTCGAACACCACGCGAAGGGCACCGGCCTCATCGGCACGGTGGAGAGCGGAATCAAGCGGCTGCGCGAGGTGCGGGCCTCGGACGTGGACGAGGTGACGTGCCTCATCGACTTCGGGTTGGAGACGCCGGTCGTCCTTGAAGGGCTCCGGCGATTGGCCACGGTGCGGGAGGCCCTGGCCGCCGATGCGTCGTCACACGCGTGGCGCGTGCGCGGCGAGCAGGCGACGGATGCAGAGGAACTGTTGTCCCTGGCGCGGCAGTCGGGCGCGGTGCTGGTGAACACCACGGCGCGGCTGGCCCGAGCGTTGACAGACCTCGCGGGAGCGAGTGAGGCCCTGGCACCCGTAGGTGCATGGGTCCTGGAGAACGCGTCGCCGGAGCTGGCGTCGGCGCTCCAGCGCACGGCGGGCGGCGACGTGCTGCTCGCGGGCGAGGCACGTGAAGGAGGCCTGTTGCCGCGTGCACCGGAGGAGAAGCTGCCTCCGGGACTGGACGTCTGGGTGCTGGATGCGGCGGGGGAACCCGTGCCCGCGGGCGTCGTCGGAGAACTGGCGCTGTCGGGTGCGGGGTTGCCTGTCGCGCTCTGGAAGGCGGCGGGTGAGGCGCCGGTGCGACTGGTGCCGCATCCGCGGAGTGCGTCCGCGAGCCTCTACCGCACGGGCCGTCCCGTGCGCCTGCGCGCGGATGGCCGTGTCGAGGCCGTGAACCTTCCTGCCTTCAAGCTGCCCGCATCGCGCGCGCCGGCCACGACCGCGCAGGCCCGTGCTCCAGGCGGCCCAACACCCACCGCCGTCGTGGCCTCGGGTGCCATCCAGGCGATCCCGCGAGCACCGCGCGACCGGCCGCTGCCCCTGTCCTTCGCGCAGCAGCGCCTCTGGTACCTCCAGGAGCTGGAACCGGAGAGCACCGCCTACAACAACGCGATCATCTTCCGGCTCACGGGCACGCTGGAGGCCACCGCGCTCCAGACGGCGCTCCATTCGCTCGTGGAACGCCATGAGGTCCTGCGCACCACCTACGCCCTGAGCAATGACGGTGCCGTGCAGGTCATCCATGCGACCGGCACCCTTCCCCTGGAGACGGAGGACATTTCCGGCGACACGGTGGAAGCGCGCGAAGCCGCCATGCTTCGCCGCTGCCAGGCGTACACCGCGACGCCTTTCCACCTGGACACCGGGCCCGTCGCCCGCGCGATGCTCTTGCGGCTGGCTCCCGACACGCACGTCCTCCACCTGCTGCTGCACCACGTCGTCTCCGACGCCTGGTGCGCGCTGGTCCTCAGTCGCGAGCTGCCGGTCCTCTACGCCTGCGCCAGCGCCGGTGTTCCTTCCGTCCTGCCGCCGCTGCCGGTGCAGTACGCGGACTACGCCGTGTGGCAGCGCTCGTGGCTGACCGGACCGGTGTTGGAGGAACAGGCCCGCTGGTGGAAGGACCTGCTCCAGGGCACACCGCCGCTGGAGCTGCCCACCGACCGGCCCCGCCCCGCCGCGCAGTCCTACGCGGGCGCCGCCCACGCCTTCCACCTGCCTCGCGAGCTGTCCGAACCCCTCCTCGCGTTGGGCCGCCGTGAAGGCGCCACGTCCTTCATGGTCCTGATGGCGCTGTTCCAGGTGCTGCTGGCCCGCACCTCGGGACAGGGCGACTTCGCGGTGGGCACGCCCATCGCAGGCAGGTCCCGCCCCGAGGTGGAAGGCCTGCTGGGCTGCTTCGTCAACACGCTCGCCTTCCGCGCGAAGCTCGGCGGGGCTCCGGGCTTCCGGGAGCTCGTCACTCGCGTGAAGCAGCAGGCCCTGGGCGGATACGCACGCCAGGACATGCCGTTCGAACAACTGGTGGACGTGCTGCAGGTGCCTCGAGACCTGAGCCGCACGCCGGTGTTCCAGGCCGTCCTCAACGTCATCAACGTGCCCGAGGCCCAGACGCCGGGAGGCGCCGGGCTCCAGATTGGCGGCGTGGACGTGCCGGTGACGACGTCCAAGTTCGACCTGACGCTGGAGGTCTGGGAACAGCGCGACGGCCTGCGCTGCCGCCTGGAGTACGCCACCGCCCTCTTCGATGCAGCGACCCTGGTCCGCATGGCGGAGCACCTGACCGTGCTGGCGAAGGCCGTCGTCGCCGCGCCGGATGCTCCGGTCGCGACGCTGTCGCTGCTCACGCTGGCCGCACGCGAACAGGTGCTGCGCGGCTGGAACGACACGCAGGTGGACTTCCCGTCCGGCGCCACGCTCCACCGCCTCTTCGAGGCCCAGGCTGAACGCACACCGGAGGCCATCGCGCTCCAGTTCGAGGACCAGCGCCTCACGTACGCGCAGCTCGAAGCCCGGGCCAACCAGCTCGCGCACCACCTGCGGGCGCGCGGCGTAGGCCCGGAGACCCTGGTGGGCGTTTGCATGGAGCGCTCCCTGGAGATGGTCGTCGCCCTCCTGGGCGTCCTGAAGTCCGGCGCGGCCTACGTGCCGCTGGATCCGGCCACGCCCGCGGAGCGGCTCGCCGGGATGCTGGAGGACACCGCCGCGCCCGTGCTCCTCATCCAGGAGCACTTCCGCGCCGCGTTGCCTTCGCCCGCCGCGCACGTCATCACGCAGGCTGCGCAGGAGGCCGTCCGCGTCGCTCTGCCTTCGCCCGCCGCGCACTTCATCGCAGGGGATGCAAAAGGGGCCGCCCTCGCCGCCCTGCCCCTCAGCACCGAGCACGTCATCGCGCTGGACACCGAATGGGAGACCATCGCGCGCGAACCCACCGTCCAGCCTCCGCCGCTGGCCGGTGACGACTCGCTCGCCTACGTCATCTTCACCTCCGGCAGCACGGGCCGTCCCAAGGGCGCGATGAACGCGCACGCGGGTGTCGTCAACCGCCTGCGCTGGATGCAGGCGCGCTACGGCCTGACGCCTTCGGACACGGTGTTGCAGAAGACGCCGTTCAGCTTCGACGTGTCCGTGTGGGAGTTCTTCTGGCCCCTGATGACGGGCGCGCGGCTGGTGCTCGCGCGGCCCGGCGGACACCAGGAGCCGGACTACCTGGTGGCGCTGATGGCCCGCGAAGGCGTGACGACCGCGCACTTCGTGCCGTCCATGTTGCGCGCCTTCGTCGAAGAGCCCGGCATGGAGTCCCTGACGCGGCTTCGTCAGGTGATGTGCAGCGGCGAAGCCCTGCCCGCGGACCTGGTGCTCCGTGCACAGGCGCGCATGCCGCACGCCACGCTGCACAACCTCTACGGCCCCACCGAGGCCGCCGTGGACGTCACATCCTGGGAGTGTCCGCGCGACGCGACACTGCGAGTCGTCCCCATCGGCAGGCCCGTGGCCAACACGCGCATGTACATCCTGGATGTCCACGGCCAGCCGGTGCCCATGGGCATCCCGGGGGAGTTGTTCATCGGTGGCGTACAGGTGGGCCGGGGCTACTGGAGACGCCCTGCCCTCACGGCCGAGCGCTTCATCCCCGACGCCTTCAGCGACACGCCCGGTGCCCGTCTGTACCGCACGGGGGACATCGCCCGGTGGCGCGCGGACGGCACGCTGGAGTACCTGGGCCGCGCCGACTTCCAGGTGAAGCTGCGCGGCTTCCGCATCGAACTGGGGGACATCGAAGCCGCGATCCAATCGTGGCCCGGAGTGCGCGACACCGTGGCTGTCGTGCGCCAGGACGTCACCGGAGGACCGCGCCTTGTCGCCTACGTCAGCGTCGACGGCGGGACGCTCGACACGGCGGGGCTGCGCGCGCTCCTGCACTCGCGGCTGCCCGAATACATGGTGCCCTCCGCCATCGTCCGCCTGGAGGCGCTGCCGCTCACCTCCAGCGGCAAGGTGGACCGCAAGGCCCTGCCCGCGCCGGACGCGCCCACCACGAGACGCGCGGAGCCCATCGCCCCGCGCGACGACACCGAGCGCGCACTGGCGGAGATCTTCGCGCAGGTGCTCGGCATCGCGAGCGTCGGCGTGCGCGATAGCTTCTTCGAGCTGGGTGGCCACTCGCTGCTCGCGACCCAGGTGGCCGCGCGAGTGCGGGCGCGCCTGGGCCGCGAGGTGCCGCTGCGCACGTTGTTCGAGGCCCCTACCGTGGAGGCACTCGCCCGGCGCATCGCTCCGTCCGGAGCCGTGGCCCCGGCTCCGCTTCCCCAGGAGACAACCAATCCCACCGGCCTCACACCGTTGACCCGTGGGGTGCGGCCCGCCGTGCTGCCGCTGTCGTTCGCGCAGCAGCGGCTGTGGTTCATCCACCAACTGGGCGTCGCGGACGCGGCGTACCACCTGCCGTTCTCGCTGCACCTGGAAGGCACGCTCGACCTCGGCGCGCTCCAGCGGAGTTTCGACCGGCTGCTGCGCCGGCATGAAGTGCTGCGCACCACGTTCCGCGAGTACGAAGGAGCCCCGGAGCAGGTCATCCACGCGCCTGGTCCGCTGCCCGTGCGCCAGGTGGACCTCGGCGGCATTCCAGACCTGGATCAGCGCCGCGCCGAGGCATCGAGGCTCGCCACCGAGGAAGCACGCGCGCCGTTCGACCTGGAGCAGGGGCCCCTCCTCCGGGCCCTGATGCTGAAGCTGTCGCCCACGGAGCACGTGCTGGTGCTGAACCTGCACCACATCATCTCCGACGGCTGGTCCACCGGCGTCCTGGTGCACGAGATGGGCGCGCTCTACGCCGCGCTCTCGCGCGACCTCCCCTCCCCACTGCCCGAGTTGCCCGTGCAGTACGCCGACCACGCGCTGTGGCAGCGGGGCTGGCTGCAGGGCGCGGTGCTGGACGCGCAGCTTGATTACTGGCGGCGTCAGCTGGAAGGCGCGCCGTCGCACCTGGAGCTGCCCACGGATCATCCGCGTCCGGCCCGGCAGACCTTCCAGGGTGCGCTGATGCCGTTCGCCCTTCCGCTGACTTCGAGCGAAGCCCTGGAGGCCCTGGCGAAGCGCGAAGGCGCCACGCCGTACATGGTGCTGCTGGCCGCGTTCCAGGTGCTGCTCGGCCGCTACGCCGGCCAGGACGACGTGCTGGTGGGCTCGCCCATCGCGGGCCGCCGCCACGCCGAGTCCGAGGCACTCATCGGCTACTTCGCGAACACCGTCGTCCTGCGCACGCGGCTGCGTGACGACGACACGTTCCTCTCGCTGCTGACGCGCGTGCGGGACACGACCCTGGGCGCCTACGAGCACCAGGACCTCCCGTTCGAGAAGCTCGTCGAGGAATTGCACCCCGCGCGCGACGCATCCCGCACACCGTTCTTCCAGGTCACCTTCACGCTGCAGAACGCGCCGCTGCCGCCGCTGGCCCTGCCCGGCCTGACGTTCCAACCGATGAACGCAGACCCGGGCGCCATCCGCTTCGACCTGGAGTTGCTGCTGCACCGCGCTCCCGAGGGCTTCACGGGAGGCCTCAACTTCAACACGGCCCTGTTCACGCCCGGCACGGTGGCCGGGATGGTCAGCCAGCTGAAGGTGCTGCTCGACGCCGCGATGGACGCGCCAGGGACCCGGCTGACGCGCCTGCCACTGCTCACCCCAGAGGAGCGGCAACAGGTGCTGGTCACCTGGAACAACACCGCGACGGACTATCCGTGTGACGCCTCCGTGCCCGTGCTGTTCGCGGAGCAGGCCGCGCGCACGCCGGACGCCATCGCCGTGAGGATGCCCGCGGGTCCGGGAACTTCCCTGTCCGCGGACGCGGCGCGTGAGCTCACGTACGCCGAACTGGATCGGCGCTCGAACCAGCTCGCGCACCACCTGCGCCGGTTGGGCGTGCGGCCCGGAGACCGCGTGGGGTTGTGCGTGGAGCGTTCACCCGAGCTGATCACTGGCATGCTCGGCATCCTCAAGGCGGGGGCTGCCTACGTGCCAGTGGAGGCAAAGGCCCCGGCGGATCGCACAGCCTGGGTGCTTCAGGAGGCGGGCGTCAGCGTGCTCGTCACGCAGGAGGCGTTGGCGGACGAACTGCCCGCGGTGGCCGGGCTCCTGGTCCTGCTGGACGCGGAGTGGGACCGGATCACGAAGCAGCCGGACACGGCGCTGGACGTGCGAGTGCCCGCGGAGGCGCTGGCCTACGTGATGTTCACGTCGGGCAGCACGGGCCGCCCCAAGGGCGTCAGCGTGCCCCACCGGGGCATCGTGCGCCTGGTCCGGGGCAATGGCTTCATCGCCTTCGGTCCGGAGCAGGTGTTCCTCCAGGCCGCGCCGGTCGCGTTCGACGCGTCCACACTTGAGCTCTGGGGCGCGCTGCTGCACGGCGCGAAGCTGGTGCTGGCACCGCCGCGTGCGCTGTCGCTGGCGGAGCTGGGCACGCTGCTTGTCGTGGAGGGCGTGACCACGCTGTGGCTCACCGCCGCGCTCTTCGAACAGATGGTCCTGCACGAAGGCGCTTCGCTCGCGAGCGTGCGGCAGGTACTGGCCGGCGGCGACGTGCTGCCCGTGCCTCGCGTGCGGGAACATCTGGCGCGGATGGCGCCGGACGCCGTGCTCGTCAACGGCTACGGCCCCACGGAGAACACCACCTTCTCCACCACGCATACGCTGCGCGCCAGGGACACCGTGGAGCGGTCGGTGCCCATTGGCAAGCCGCTGGCGAACTCCACCGCGTGGGTGCTGGACGCGCACCTCCAGCCCCTGCCGCCGGGACTCCCCGGTGAGCTGTACGTGGGCGGCGACGGCCTTGCATGGGGCTACCTCCAGCGGCCGGACCTCACCTCCCAGCGGTTCATCCCCCACCCCCACTCCGCCACGCCGGGTGCGCGCCTGTACCGCACGGGCGACCGGGCCCGCTGGCGCGATGACGGCACCTTGGAGTTCCTGGGCCGCACCGACTTCCAGCTCAAGCTGCGTGGATTCCGCATCGAGCCCGGTGAGGTGGAGGCCGTGCTGCGCCAATCCCCGGACGTGCGCGAGGCCGTCGTGCTCGCGCGCGAGGACGTGCCCGGTGAGAAGCGGCTCGTGGCCTACGTGGTCCTCGACGAGGACAGCGCCGGTACGGACCGCGTGAAGGCGCACGCGCAGCGGCAGCTCCCCGACTACATGGTGCCGTCCGCATGGGTGGCGCTGCCGTCCCTGCCCCTGACACCGAACGGCAAGGTCGACCGCAAGGCCCTGCCCGCGCCCGAAGCGTCCCGCGCCTCCGAGGCGACGCGCGAAGCGCCACGGAACGCGCTGGAAGCCCAGCTCGCGGCCATCTGGGCGGAGGTCCTGCACCTGGACGCAGTGGGCATCCACGACGACTTCTTCGACCTGGGAGGCCATTCGCTCCTGGCCACGCAGGTGGTGTCGCGCATCCGCGCCGTGCTGGGCGTGGAGCTGCCCCTGGGCGAACTCTTCAACGCGCCCACCGTGGCCGCGCTCGCGCAACACCTGGGCACCAGCCCGAACCACGACTCACAGGTGCCGCCCCTCACCCGTGCATCAAGGCCCCCGCTGCTGCCGTTGTCGTTCGCGCAGCAGCGGCTGTGGTTCATCGATCAGCTCGAACCGGGCAGCGCCCTCTACAACATGCCCGTCGCCTTGCGGCTCCTCGGCGCGTTGGACGAGGCCGCGTTGAAGGGAAGCCTCGACGCGCTGATGGCGCGGCACGAAGCCCTGCGCACCACCTTCCGCACGGAAGCGGGCCAGCCCGTGCAGCACATCCACGTCCAGGCCACCGTGCCGCTGGAGCGCGTGGACCTGACCGCCCTGGAGGACACCGAAGTCCGGCTGCGCGAAGCGGAACACCTGGCGACGGCGGAGTCCCAGCGGCCGTTCGACCTGGAGCGCGGTCCTGTCATCCGCGCCCTGTTGTTGAAGCTCGCGGCGCAGGAACACGTGCTGGTACTCCACCTGCACCACATCGTCTCCGACGGCTGGTCGTTGGGCGTGATGGTGCGCGAGCTCACCGCCCTCTACGCGGCCCTGCGCGAGGGCCGGCCGCCCGCGCTCCAGGAGCTGCCCGTGCAGTACGCGGACTTCGCCCTCTGGCAGCGCGGTTGGCTCCAGGGTGAAGCGCTGGAGGCACAGCTCGGGTGGTGGACGCAGCAGCTCGCCGGAGCCCCCCGAGCCCTGGAGCTGCCCACCGACAAGCCCCGTCCCGCCGTCTCCACCCAGCGCGGAGACACGGTGCCGGTGCACCTGTCCCTGGCATTGTCCGAGCGCGTGGAGTCCCTGGCGAAGCAGGAAGGCGCCACACCCTTCATGGTGCTGCTCGCGGCCTTCCAGACCGTGCTGCACCGCTACTCCGGTCAAGACGACGTGCTCGTCGGCACGCCCATCGCGAACCGCCGCCACGCGGAGACCGAAGGGCTGATCGGCTTCTTCGTCAACACGCTGGTGCTGCGCGGAAGCTTCGGCGGCCGGACGACGTTCCGGGAGCTGCTGGCCCAGGTGCGCACCACCACGCTGGGCGCGTATGAGCACCAGGACATCCCGTTCGAGCGGCTGGTGGAGTCCCTGCAATCGAAGCGCGACCTGGGACGCATGCCGCTGTTCCAGGTGATGTTCGCGCTCCAGAACGCGCCGGTGCCGGAGCTGATGCTGCCCGGCCTCACCGCGCGGCCCGCGGCCCTCGCGGAGCGCACCGTGTCCCAGTTCGACCTCAGCCTGGACCTGGACCGCCGTGAGGACGGCTTCCGGGGAACGCTCGAGTACGCCACGGACCTCTTCGAGCGTCCCACCATGGCGCGGCTGTTCACCCACCTGCGAGTGCTGCTGGAGGCGGTGCTCGCGCAACCCGACGCACCGCTGTCCGGCCTGTCCCTCATTCCGCTGGAGGAACGCCAGCGGCTCCTGGGCGGCCTGGCCGGAGGCGTGTCGTCCTTCGACGGCGACGGCACGCTGCATGGCCGCTTCGAGGCGCAGGTGGCGCGCACCCCGGACGCCGACGCGGTGGTGTTCGGGGAGACGACGCTGTCCTTCCAGCAGCTCAACGCACGGGCCAACCAGCTCGCCTGGCATCTGAAATCGCTGGGCGTGGGCCCGGAGGTCCCGGTGGGCCTGTGCCTGGAGCGCTCGGCGGAGACCGTCATCGCGCTGCTCGCGGTGAACAAGGCCGGGGGCGCCTTCGTGCCCCTGGACCCGTCCGCGCCCGCCGCGCGCAAGTCGCTGCTCCTCAAAGATTGTGGCGCGTCCGTGCTGGTGACGACGCGGGCGCTGCAAGAAGCGTGGCGCCCGGACGTGCCCCACCTGGTGCGGCTGGACGCAGAACCTGTCCGACTGTCGGACCCGTTTTCGGACAACCCGCTGGCGCCGGTGGCTGCCGAACCTGTCCGACTGTCGGACAGGTTTTCGGACAACCCGCCGCCGGCGGCGGGCGCCGGGAACCTCGCCTACGTCATCTACACCTCCGGCTCCACCGGCACGCCCAAGGGCGTGATGGTGCGCCACCGGTCACTGCTGCACCTGCGTCACTCGCTCTCGCGGACCGTGTACGCGGGACAGCCGCCGGGGCTCCGCGTTGGCGTCAACGCGCCGCTGTTCTTCGACGCGTCCATGGATCAGATCATCTGGATCATGGACGGCCACTGCCTGTGCCCCGTTCCGGCGGACATCCGGCTGGAGCCGGAGCGGATGCTGGAGTGGCTGGAGCGGACGCGGGTGGACACGATGGACATCACGCCCGCGCAGCTGAAGCTCCTGCTGGACGCGGGGCTGCTGGAGCGCCCGCGCCTGCCATCGCTGCTGCTGGTGGGCGGCGAGGCGCTGGACGAGGTGCTCTGGCGGCGGCTCGCCGCGACCCGGCGCACGCGGGCCTTCAACACCTACGGCCCCACCGAGTGCACCGTGGATGTCACCCAGTGGGACCTCCAGGGGACGCCGCACGCACAGCCCGTCATCGGAAGGCCGCTGGACAACCTGCGCGCGTACGTGCTCGACGAGCGTCAGGAGCTGGTGCCCTTCGGCCTGCCGGGAGAGCTGTGCTTCGCCGGTGAGGGCGTCGCGCGGGGGTACCTGGGCCGTCCTCATCTGACGGCGGAGCGCTTCATGCCGGATCCGTTCGGAACGGAGCCCGGCGCACGCCTGTACCGCACGGGCGACAAGGCCCGTTGGCGCGAGGACGGTACGCTCGACTTCATGGGCCGCCTGGACTTCCAGGTGAAGCTGCGCGGCCACCGCATCGAGCTGGGCGAAATCGAGTCCACGCTGCGCGCACACCCGGGCATCCGGGACGCGGTGGCCCTGGTGCGCGAGGACCTTCCGGGTGACGCACGCCTCGTGGCCTACGTCACGCCGGAAGTGGACCTGGCCCCGCTGCGTGAGCACCTGCGCCGGCACCTGCCGGACTCCATGGTGCCGGCCGCCCTCCTCGCCCTGCCCGTCCTGCCCCTGACGCCGAACGGCAAGCTGGACCGCAAGGCGCTGCCCGCGCCGGACGCATCGCGGCTCCCCGCACGGATCTCCGAACCGCCAGCTACGCCCACCGAGGCGCGCCTCGCCGCCATCTGGGAGGAACTGCTGCGCGTGCCCGGCGTGGGCCGTCACGACAACTTCTTCGAGCTGGGCGGGCACTCGCTCCTGGCCACGCAGGTGGTGGCCCGCGTGCGCGCGCGCTTCGGCGTGGAGCTGCGCGTCCGGGCCCTCTTCGAAACGCCCACCGTGGCGGAGCTCGCACAGCGGCTGCCGGACGCCGCGCCCACGCTGCCGCCGTTGACGCGGACGGAGGGAGACGGACTCGCCCCCCTGTCCTTCGCGCAGCAGCGGCTGTGGTTCATTGATCAGCTGGAGCCGGGCAGCCCCCTCTACAACATGCCCTTCGCGCTGCGGCTGTCCGGAGCGCTGGACGCGTCCGCCCTCCAGCGGGCCTTCGACGCGCTGGTGCAGCGGCACGAAACCCTGCGCACGACGTTCGAGGCCCACGACGGAACGCCCCGCCAGCGCATCCACCCGGCCCCCACGGGAACGCTGCGCACGGAGGACCTGGAACCCCTGCCCGCGCAGGAGCGCGAGGCCGAGGTCTGGCGTCGGGTGGACGCGGATGCGCTGCGTCCCTTCGACCTGGGCACGGGTCCCCTGACTCGCTTCACCCTGCTGCGCCTGGACGCACAGGAGCACGTGCTCCTCCTGTGCACGCACCACACCATCTCCGACGGCTGGTCCTTCGGAGTGCTCGTGCGCGAGCTGGTGGCGCTCTACGAAGCGTTCCGCCAGGGACAACCGGCGCCGCTGCCGGAGCTGCCCGTGCAGTACGCGGACTTCTCCCGGTGGCAGGCCGCGTGGATGGACGGCCAGGTGCTGGAGGGACAGCTCGACTGGTGGCGACGGGAGCTTGAAGGGGCACCGCACGCGCTGGCGCTGCCCACCGACCGGCCCCGCCCGCCTCTCCGCTCGGCACAAGGGGCGCTGCTGCCCGTGCGGCTGACACCCGCCTTGAGTGACGCGGTGGAGGCGCTGGCGAAGCGCGAGGGCGCCACGCCCTTCATGGTGCTCATGGCCGCGTTCCAGCTGCTGCTGTCGCGGTACGCCGGACAGGACGACGTGCTGGTGGGCACGCCCATCGCGAACCGGCGTCACGCGGAGACCGAAGGCCTCATCGGCTTCTTCGTCAACACGCTGGTCCTCCGGGCCCGCTTCACCGCGGACACGTCATTCCGGAAGGTCCTCGCGCAGGCGCGGGCCACCACGCTCGGCGCGTACGAACACCAGGACCTCCCCTTCGAGCGGCTGGTGGAAGCGCTCCAGCCCGAGCGCGACCTGGGCCGCACGCCGCTCTTCCAGGCCCTCTTCGCGCTGCACAACACGCCAGAGCCGGAGGCCATCCTTCCCGGCCTGACGCTGAAGGCGGTGGAGGTCGCTCCCACGACGGCGAAGTTCGATCTGGACCTGGCCCTCACCCGGCTGTCGGACGGATTCCAGGGCGCGCTCACGTACAGCACGGACCTCTTCGACGCCGCCACGGTCCAACGGCTGATGGAGCGCTGGAGCACGCTGCTGGAAACGGTCCTCGCCGCGCCCGACGCGCTCCTGGACCGGAGGCCGCTGCTGACGGACGAGGAGCTGCGCCGGATGTACGTCCCGGAGACACCGGGGACCCGTCATGCCGAGTCCCTCGATGTCGCCCCGCGCGACGACCTGGAGCGCGAGTTGGTGGCGCTCTGGGAGGAGCTGCTGGACGTCCGGCCCATCGGTGTGACGCGGTCGTTCTTCGATCTGGGCGGGCACTCCCTGCTCGCCGTGAAGCTGATGGCGCGCATCCGGGAGCACTTCCACCGCGAGCTGCCCCTGGCCTCCCTCTTCCAGGCGCCCACGGTGGAGACCCTGGCCCGACTGCTCGGGCAGGCGCCCACGGTCTTCTCCCCGCTCGTGCCCATCCAGCGCGAGGGCACGCGGCGGCCTTTCTTCTGCGTCCACCCGGTGGGTGGCAACGTGCTCGCGTACGCCGCGCTGGCGAAGCAGCTGGGGCCGGAGCAGCCCTTCTATGGGCTCCAGTCGCAGGGGCTCGATGGAAGCCGGCCGCCGCTCGATTCGGTGGAGGCGATGGCGGCGCTCTACGTGGCCGCCGTGCGCACCGTGCAGCCCCACGGCCCCTACCGGCTGGGCGGCTGGTCCATGGGAGGCGTGGTCGCCTTCGAGATGGCCCGCCAGCTCCAGGCCCGGGGAGAGGCCGTGGAGCTCGTGGCCCTCATCGACCCCAGCCCGGCGACGGAGGGCCGGGTGCCGCTCGACGTGGACGACACGCGCCAGGTGGCCGCGCTGTTCGAACTGGATCAGGGCCAGCTCGCGTCACCGGAGGCGGAGGCCGCGCCAGGGCGCACGCTCCTGCGCGTCTTCACCCACAACCTGCGGGCGCTGAAGCACCACCGTGTCGGGAGGCTCACCGGCCGCGTCCTCCTGCTCCAGGCGGGCGCCGACCCGACGCACGGCGACGACGGCTGGAGCGCGCACGTCCACGGCGAGCTGACGCGCGAAGTGCTCCCCGGCACCCACTACACGTTGCTGCGCGCACCCCACGTCCAGCGGCTCGCGGAGCGGTTGACGGAGGCGCTCCAGCGCACGGCGGGGGGCACGTCCCGGTAGGCCCGCGACCCGCACCGGCGCCGTGCCACCCGCACGGCGCCGGGGGTGCGCCCACCGCGATGTGCGTGGCGGGCCCTGAGGGGGCATGACAGGCCGCCTCCTGGGAGGAGCCAGCGCGCGTGCCAGGACTGGCACGTTCGCGGCGCGGCCACTTCATCCCAGGGGCCCGGCGCGTACGTAACGCCCCGGAATCCCAACGGCGAGGCCCCGGCGAGCCGCGTGGCCCCGCCCTTGCCATGGGAAGGCTCCGCAACCTCCAAGGAGCCCATCCCCATGAACTTCCCGAAGCCATCCGCCGTCCCCCACCTTCCCCGCCGCGCGCGGACCCTGACCTGGAGCCTGCTGGTGCTCGCCGCCGCCGGCTGTGGCGCCAGCGACAGCGACGGGCCCGGCGCGCTGACGACACGCCCCCAGGCGCTCGCCACGCTGCCCACGACCTGTCTGGACATCCGGACCGCTCAGCCGAGCGCACCGGACAGCGACTACACGCTGTACCTGGCCGGTGACGCCAGCGCGAACTGGACGGCGTACTGCCACGACATGGCCGGCACCCCCAGGGAGTACCTCACGCTCGTGCGCACGGACGCCGGCTCCAACTTCTCGCAGTACACCGCTGGCGGCGCCTCCCCCGGCACCGATGTGCGCACCTCCTACACCCGGCTGCGCATCGACCCCATCACCCTGCGCGTGGACACGGCGGACCAGACCTTCGCCTCCTCCACGGGCGCGCTGACACACTCGCCGGACACCGTCACCGCGATGCCCTACGGCGTGGCCATGGCCTGCCGTGCATCGCAGGGCGTCGGCAACATCGACCTCCGGGGCACCCCGTTCACGGTGGAAGCGAGCGCGTTCGGCGTGGGCGGCGCGGACGCATCCGGCGCCGCCGTCTCCAGCGAGGAGGGCCAGGTCGTCACGCTGTCCGGCGGTGGCGCCTGCGGCTGGGTGGGGCCGCAGGGCAGCTACAACCCCTACAACCAGCACGGCGTCCCGCTCCAGCTCGGCTACCGCGGCGGGAACCGCCCCGCGTCGTGCCAGGACGTCCTGACGTTCAGTCCCGGCGCGCCGGACGGCGAGTACACGCTGTTCGTGAACAAGGATCCGCTGAAGCGCTGGACGGCCTGGTGCAAGGACATGGCCGGCACGCCCAAGGAGTACCTCCCCCTCGCGCACACGGAGGAGGGCACCAACTACTCGCAGTACACGGCGGGAGGGAACTCCCCCGGCACCCACGTGCGGACCCGGTACACGCGCGTCCGGCTGAACCCCGTCACCCTGGCCGTGGACACCGGCGACCAGAGCTTCGCGGCGTCCACCGGCCTCCTCATGCACGTCAACAAGGAGCGGGTGACCGCCATGACCTACGCGGCGGCCATGGGGTGCAGCACGACGGGGCTGGCGAACGTGGACCTGCGGGGCACGCCCTTCTCCGTGCCCACGGGCGCCATCGGCCGCGCCGGCCCCTCCAGCGGTTCATCGTGGTGGACGTTCGGCGCCAACAACCAGGTGGTGGAGATGCGCGGCTACGGCGGCTGCGGCTGGGTGGGCCCGCTGGGCAGCTACAACCCGTTCAATCAGAACGGCGCCCTGCTGCCCCTGGCGTACACCGTGCCGCAGCCGTAGCCCCGGCGTTCAGGGCGAAGGCACCAGCCCCGCGCCGGGCTTCACCAGCACGGCGCGGGAGTAGGCCATCTGGAAGCCCAGGCGCATGGCGTTGCGCTCCGTGGGGATGCCGGGCGAGGACATGATGGCCGCCAGGTCGCTGCCCTTCTCCAGCCCCCGCGCCAGCCGCGCGGCGATGAGCGCCTGCTGCACGCCGCGCCGCCGGTACGCGGGCAGCACCGACGTGCCGAACAGCGAGGTGAGCCCGTCGCTCACCTCGCAGCTCCCGGCCCCCGCCGCCACGCCGTCGATCCACGCCACGTAAGAGTCCGAGAGGGGATTGCGCGCCGCCTTCAATCCCATCTCCCGGAAGACCTCCGGCATCGGCTCGCCTTCCGGAACGAAGCCACTGCCGGCGACCTCCACGAACCTGTTCACCGCCGCGTCGTCGGACGGATCCACCCGCTCGACACGCAGCCCCGGGGGCGAGCCCTGCGTCAGCCGCGCCAGGTCCTCCCCCGCGTGGAGCGGCCGGTACAGCACCGTCTCGAACTCACGCAGCACGAAGCCCCGGTCCGCCAGTCCCTTCAACAGGGCCTGCGGCGTGAAGGGGCTCAGCTCCGCCTTGGGCTCCACGCCGCGCGACGCGAAGAAGTCCACCAGCGCGTCCAGCTCCGCGTCCGTGACGTCGCGCTCGAAGCCGTAGCCACACGACTTGTTGATGTAGGAACCCACGCCGCCGAACGCCATCCAGCCGTCCGCGAGCGGCGCGGAGGCCGTCGCCAGCGCCGCCGCGGAGGTGCCCTGCTTGTGTTCGAACCGCCGCGCGATCTCCACCAGGTTCACGTCATTCATCCGGCCCTATTACACCGGGGCGGGCCTCCGCGTCAGTGCGAGGGAACGCTCCCCAGCCCCTCACCCATGCCCCGCATGTCCCGCACCCCGGGCCCCAGCGGACGCACCTGGCCGGGCACGTAGGTGGAGGCCATGTCGAACACGGTTCGCAGGGCCTGGGCGCCCAGCCCCTCGCGCGCCGCGTTGTGGAGCAGCCCGGTGTCCTGGTGCGCGGCCCCGCAGAAGACGCCGCCCAGGCCGTGGGCGGCGGCGAACTCCGCCTTCGCCTTCACCGTGCGGGGCGTGTCCAGGGTGATGAGCTGCCGGGCCTCCTCGCTGTAGAGGTAGTCCGCGTCCGCCCAGCGGTCCGTGCACAGGTCGAAGCCGTTGCGGCCCACCGGCGGCCGGGCGGAGAAGTCCACCTGGTTGCGCAGGAGGTCGTACAGCTCCACCACGCCCGCCTCGAAGGTGCCCAGCGCGGCGCCCTCCAGGTTGTACTGGAGCGAGTCCCGGCTGGCGCCCGCCGCGGCCTGCCCTTCCGCCGCGTAGCCCAGGTGCAGGCACCCCGGATCCACCTTGCGCGACAGGAGGGACTCCACCGCCAGCTCGATGGAGTGCGGGGAGCCCGGGTAGCGCTTGAGGTTCGCGTGGTGGACGACGGCGCGCGACGTCCCCGGGCTGAAGAAGTCGAAGCCCTTCAGGTAGACGCGGTCCAGCCCCACATCCCGGAGCACCGGCACGTTCACGAGCCGCAGCTTCGCCAGGTCGCAGCTCGCCGCGACGGAGATCTCCTTGCGGCCCAGGCTGCGCGCCGCCCCATCCAGCGCCGCGCGCAGCTCCGCCACCAGCCGGACGTAGTTCGCGCTGTCGTCCTTGGAGGACTCGTCGCTCGCCAGCCACCCGCCGCCCAGGCAGTCCCAGTCCAGGTCCACGGAGGAGAACATGGGGAAGAGGGCGAACATCTCCACGATGCTGGAGACGAACTCCGCGCGCTCCCGGGGGCTGGCCGCCATCCCGGAGAAGTGGCCGGACATCAGCCACCCGCCCACGCAGAACGCCAGCTCCAGCGCGTGTCCCTGCGCCGCGGCCTGCTGCTGCAGGTTCCTCAAGCCGCCCAGCATCCCCAGGGCCCGCTCCTGGGAGAAGTACAGCGCATGGTAGTTGGTCAGGCTGGCGCCCACCTTCGCCATGGACACGCCCTGGAAGGGGAACGACGCCACGTCCTGCAGGTAGTCCACGATGGTGACGCGCCCCCGCCGGTCCAGCTGCGCTCCCCGCGCGTGCTTGCGGATCTGCGCGGCGCGAGGCCCTGCATCCCCCACGATGCCCAGCGAACCGAAGATGAGCCGGTCATACGCCGTGGGCGGCAGGCGTGAGACATCGAAGCCACGGCCGAAGAAGCGCGGCTCCTCCAGGCCCAGCGGCCGGCCATCCTCCAGGCCCAGGTCTGAAACATAGGCGGACAGCCGGGGCGCTCCCGGGGCCCGGGGATACGTGTTGTAGACAGGCCGGCCCACGCGGACCGGCGTATAGGAGAGGTTGTTCCCCAGGCCGTCGCCCCGGTAACCCACGGTCCGGTAGGCCCGCCGCGTCGAGACATCGTCCAACGCCAGCGCATCCGGGACGAACGTCTCCGGCCCATCCTGCTTCGGCTCCATCCGCCGCATCCCAGCCCATCCCCGCTTCGGATCCATCATGACCTGTCTTCCCTTTCACCGTTTGGAGAAACACCGCGACATCAAACACAGACAATAAATGCGACGCCCCGGGCGCCCGCGCCACGCCGTCCCGGGGGCAATGCCTTACAAGGCAGACAGCAGCGTCCGGAAGACGGGCTTGTCCTCCAGCTGTTGCTGGAACGCGGCCACCAGCTGGTGCGCCTGCGCGCCCGGCATCAGCGGGAGCGCCTGGTAGTAGAGGCAGCCCTGGAGGAAGAGCGACGGCGAGGACCGGGCCGCCTTCCGCCGGGGAAGTTCCAGCCCCTGGCCCACCGCGCCCAGCAGGGTGAGCATCTCCGTGGCGAGCGCGCCCAGGAGCAACAGCCGGTCATGCTGACCGGGCGGATGCGGCCCGCCGGAGTCCTGCGCCATCCGGGCGAGCACCGGAGGTGAAAGGAGCTCCGGGGCCGGGTCCTCCAGCCGCGCGGCCATGTCCACGACCGCCTTCGCCGAAGCGGTGCGCAGGCTGGTGGCGAGGCACCAGGGTGCCCGCGGCGCTCCCCGCCCCGCGCAGACGAGCGCCACCACGGGGACGCGCCAGGCAGTGAGCCGCACGTCCCGCACCCGCCCCGGGCGCATCGACGCGGGGGCCCACGCCGAGGCTGGACGGCAGACCCCGCCGTCGTGGAAGGCCTCCGTCTCCGGAGCCACCCGCACGACGTAGTCCAACCGCAGGGCGCCCAGCCGTTCCAGGAGGTGGGGCGTGCCGAAGCCCTCGTCCGCCACCAGCACGGCCCGGAGCGATGGGGGCACCAGCTCCCGCAGCCGCACGAGCACCGCGTCCTCCACCTCCGCGCGCACCCGCGGCAGCGCGGCGTCCTCCACCGTCCTCCACAGCAACGGCGTGGGCGGGCTGCGCTTCGCCAGCAGCGACGCGACCAGGGTCGCGTGCCCCTCCTTGGGGAAGCGCAACCAGCGCAGGACGAGGAGCGCCCGCGAGCGCTGGCCCAGGATATAGGGCACCCAGGAAGCGAAGAGGCTCCACGCGCCGGGAGGCGCCACGGGTCGGGTGGATGGGGGCAAGGAGCAGCGAGGGGACATGGATGGCTTCCTCCGGATCAGCGTCCGCGCGGCCAGCGCAATGACTGGCGGGACCGGAAGCTGAAGCCCGCGCCCGGGGGCAGCAACTGCATCCCAGGTCCAATTCCCGGGAAGACAAATGCGACACATCCCCAAACACACACCTGAACAGGACAATCTGGCATTTCGACACGACCTGGAAGTACAGGACCATGCCCCAGGGGGCCAAAAGCCTAGACAATCCTTGCACGCGCGGGCATGGATCCGCGCAACAACATATTTTGACGACAGTCGCGACGGCGCCGGTATCAATGATTCAGGGACGGGTTCCGGGGACGGGTGGGAGGGTGCCCCCTTGGACCTGGGTCCACGGGCTCCTCTCCGTACCCTCAGGCACATCATCCGCCCCAGGGGCAGTGAGTGCGTGCGTGGAACCACCCTGACCGGACCTCGTGGCCGGATAGCGGAGCACCTTTCCTGCCATCCCGGGCGCTGCCCCACCGTCCCCAGGTCCAGGGGCTGCCGCCCCGCCGGCCGGATGCCCGTCACACCCAAGGAACGGAACCTGGGCTGCGTGAGTCCCCGGGGGGCCGCTTACTGATTGTATCAAATGGGCAGACAGACACGGCCTGTGACTTCAGGCCACGCACCCGCGTACGGCACCGGCTTGAATGGCAACCGCCCTGCACCCAAGGCTCACGCGAACGGTGTTTCAGGTTTCGCGATAAAGCCAATCACCCGGGTCCTCTCCCCGGTGGCGGGGCGGCCGGTGCCGGCGAGGAGAGCAGTCCGTCCAGCATGCCGTAGGCGTAGAGCGCCGCGAAGGCATAGGCCCCCACGAGATAGGAGACATTGAAGGCCCTGGCCGTGGGCGCGTCCTGCTCCGAGTAGCGGCCGTCGGAGCCGCGCAGGGACAGGGCCACGCCCAGGGAGACGGCGGACACGGCGAAGGTCGTGCCCTGCCCCACCGCCAGCACGGTGCCCTTGGAGCGCTGGCCGTGCACGAGGTGGCCCACGCCAAACGGCACCAGGTACCAGCCCTGCGAAGCCGGACGGGATTCGACGAGAACGGGGATGGAGCTGGAGGGCGTGGGCAGGAGCTTGGGCGGCCGGCGTTGAGCTGAGCGCTGGATGATGCGCTCGTGGCGAAGGACGTTCACCCGTTCGACGAAGGCGATGAAGTCCGGCGGATACACCAGGGGGTCCAGCTTCGCGTCGGGGTTGAGCGCGAGCCCCTCCACCGCCTCCTGCTCCGCGCGGGGCAGGTCCTCCTGGGCGTGGAGCGTCGCGGAGAGCAGCAGGTGGGCCTCGGACTCCTCCTGGAGGTTGGAGAGCCGCAAGGGCTGAAGCAGGCCCTCCAGCGAGACCCGGGCCCGGGGGAGGTCGCCGGACTGATAGGCCTCGCGGGCAGGGCCCAGCGAGGAGGACGCCGCGAGCACCAGGGCCACGATGGCGGTCTTCATGGTGACGCCTCCAGCACGACCGTGGTGCGGGTTCCCGCCACCGCGTTGAGCGCTTGCCTCAGCACGTTGCCCCCGGGGTCCCGGGCGGACAGGAGGTGGCCTCCGTGCGTGAGCTTCACGGGGTTCGGCAGCGGGGCCACGCCCACCTCCAGGCCGTCGACAAAGACGCGAGACGCGGCGGGCGCGACGATGGTGACCTCCGCATCCCGCACGCGCAGGGAGACTTCACGGGAGACGGTTGCGCCGGCAGCCACTTCGATCAACTCCTCGACGGGTTCGCACAGGGGATTGTCGAAGCGGAGCCGGTGCGTTCCGGGAGGCAATCGCAGCTCGCGAAGCCGTGGGGTGTAGCCCCGGCTCTGGCCGTCCACGAACACCTCGGCCCAGGGGCGGGTCACCACCGTGAGGGTCGCGAAGTCCTGGGCATCAGGAACGCGCACAGGCAGCTCCGAGCCGGTGGGCCCCCGCTGCGAAGCGGTCTGGGATGAAGGTGCCAGCGGAGCGGAGGACCTCCGGGGCAGGTTGCCCCGCGTGTCAGGGCGGGCCGCCCGGGCTGGAGTCTCCGCCGCCTTCGTCACAGGTCGTGCATCCGGCGGAGGAACAACGGGGGCATCCGCCAACGCGGTCGAACTGGAGGCTGAAGAATGAGCCACGGGGACAACCGTCGGGGGATCGGAATCCGCGTCACGCTCACGCGAACTCCATCCCCACGTCACCAGGCCCCCCAGCACTCCCGCAAGGATCACACCCGCGACAGGCCCCTTCCTCCGTCCCGACCACGCGCGCCGGAGCAGGCCTTTCTTCATGGGGCGTGAGCGCAGGAGCGCCAGCACTTCGGGGGCCCCGGGTTGGAGCGCCAGCGCGGCGTTGAGACACCGGGCCGCCTGGGCCCCCTGCCCCGCCGTGAGCAGCGCACGGCCTTCGCCCAACAACCGCTGGAATCCGTCCTCGCGCCAGCGGGCCCCGGAGGCCTCTGGTGCCAGGAAGAAAGCGCGCGACGCTTCAGGGGGAGCACCGACCCACGACCGCAGCACCGCATCCAGTTCCCGCGCCAGCGCGGCGCCATCCGCGGGCCGGTCGCGAGCATCCCGGGCAAGGCACCGAGCGACCAGCGCGCCCAGTGACGCGGGAGTGCCCGGTGCGACGTCCAGCAGGGATGGCGCATCGCGTGTCATCACCGAGACCGCCAGCCGGGCACTGCCCTCCCCAGCGTGCGGCGTCGTGCCCGTGCACAGCTCGAACAACACGACGCCCACGGCGTAGACATCCGACGCCGGAGACCACGCACCGGTGTCGATGCGCTCGGGCGCCATGTACGCCAGCGATCCGATGACGGCCCCCGTGCTCGTCAGCCGGGTCCGGTCCGCCAGCGCGGCGATGCCGAAGTCCGCGAGCTTCAGCGGGCCGCCGCGCGCCACGAGCACGTTCTCCGGTTTGACATCCCGGTGCACCACGCCGCGCGCATGCGCCGCTTCCAGCGCGCGAGCCAGCTCCCAGCCCAGGAGCGCGACGGCTTCCGGCGGCATGGGGGCCAGGCGCCGCGCCAGCTCGCGAAGGTTCTCACCCTGCACCCACTCACAGACGAGGAATGGGCCGCGCACGGCGTCCTCGCCAAAGTCATGCACCGCCAGCACATTGGGGTGCTGGAGCGACGCCACCACCTCCGCCTCCTGGCGGAAGCGTTCGGTGAAACGGGCCTCCATGCCCGGATGCAGCACCTTCACCGCCACGCGACGGGACAGCCGGAGGTCGAGGGCCAGGAAGACCGTCGCCATCCCGCCCCGCCCCAACTCCTGCTCCAACTGGTAGCGGCCGGCCAGCAGTTCGCCCGTCATCGAGCGGGCACTCTAGGAAGCGCGATCCTGGCGAGCAAACGCCGGGGCTGCGTCACGGCTGGCACACGCGGAGGGTGGAACCAGGAAGCAGCACGCACGCACCGGGCTTCGCGTCAGGACACTCCGCATCCGACCGGCAGGGTTGGTGGCACTTCTTCCCACTCCCGGAGTCAGCACAGAAGCCGCAGCGGGTGCAGTCCATGGAGGTAGTGCAGTAGCTGCCCAGGGTGGCGGGAGTCATTCCCTCGCAGGTCTCCACGCACGTGGATTCCGGTCCACACAGGTAGCCCACGGGACATCCCTGGCCACAGCCCTGCACACAGCGCCCCCCCGTACAGCGCGCGTTCCCGGAACAAGAGGTGGCCGCGGAGCAGGGCTCGGTGAGGCGGGGGCCGTCCTCGCAGTCCTTGAAGAAGAGATTGCAGCGCTGTCCCGCCGGACACTCCCGGTCTGCGTCACACGGGCTCGAACAGGAACTTTCGCTACAGCCCGCGTCCGGCGCCTCGCGGACCTGGATGTCGAGCGGACAGCCCGGGCCCACGACCAGGACCAGGAGCACGAGGAGGAACGAAAGCGAGAAGCGCATGGGGGTGGATGCAGGAGTACTTCAACGCGCTGGGCGAACGCACGCAGTGGCGATCGCTCGGAGCCGCTACTCCTCCTCCTGAAGCCAGAACCATTCTTCGTTGGACCGGAGCGCTCCGCCCAGAAACTCCGAGAAGGAACCCGCGATCTGCCGGTTGTAGGCAGGGTCCGGAAACGCTTCGCGGTAGCCATCCCGGATGACGTACCGTTCACCGGCCTCCTGGCTCACGTCGACAAAGATGTAGTTGGTATCCCGGACCTCGTAGACCGCGTACCAGGACGCGGGGCCCGCCCTGTCCGTGTCTTCCTTGAGCAGGACGACGCGAGCGCGGCGAATCTTCGCCAGTGGGTAGAAGAAGAAGGCGGGATCGACGCGGTCGGACAGCTTCGCGCCGTCGCAATGCAGGTAGAAGGCACGGAGGTCCGGGTCCAGGCGCCATCCCACCCGCTGCTCGAAGGCATCGATTTCCGATGGAGTCGCGGGCGGATTGGGGAAGTGGAGCCGCGACACCTGTTCCAGCATTGCCGACATGGTTTCGGAGCTACTCGCCATAGGGGTGATCCACTCCGACACGCGTCCATGGAGGCTGATTCGCGTAGCACTGGTTGTAGGGCCCTAGCAGATCTTCGTGGAGGTCCTGGGGAAACGGCAGGAGGTTGGTGGAAGCTGCATCGCCACATCCCATGCTCAGTCCTCTTCCCCCAGGTAGCGGAACACGGAGCGCAGACCGATGCCCAGGGCCCGGGCCGCCTCCTTCTTGCTTCCGCCGCTCCGGGCAATGGCCTCACGCACGTAGCGCGACACGAAGGCATCGCGCGCCTCATCCAGGGGCACCAGCGGCGCCGGGTCCGCGGCCAGGTCCAGGTCCTCGACGCCGATGAGCTCCCCTGACGCCAGGATGGCCGCGCGCCGCACCCGCGAGACGAGCTCGCGGACGTTCCCCGGAAAGGGATGACCGCGCAGGGCCTCCGCCGCCTTCTGCGTGAACCCCCGCGCGCGAGCCCCCTCCTGCTTCAGGACGTGGTGCGCGATGAGCAGCACGTCCTCGCCGCGCTCGCGCAGCGCGGGCACCTCCACGCGCACCTCATCCAAGCGGAAGAGGAGGTCCTCGCGGAAGGCTCCCCGGGCGACCAAGGCCTTCAGGGGCTGGTGCGTGGCGGCGACCACGCGCATGTCCACCTTCCGCGGCCGGTGCTCTCCCAACCGGGTCACCTCGCGCTCCTGCACGACGCGCAGCAGGCGCGACTGGAGCGACAGCGCCATGTCTCCAATCTCATCCAGGAAGAGCGTGCCTCCATCCGCCGCCTCCACCAGGCCCGCGCGGTCGGAGGTCGCGCCGGAGAACGCCCCGCGCACATGGCCAAACAGCTCGCGTTCGATGAGCGACTCCGGCAGCGCCGCGCAGTTGATGGCTACCAGCCGTCCCCGCCGGCCGCTCCGCCGGTGAAGAGCGCGGGCCACCTCCTCCTTGCCCGTGCCCGTCTCCCCCTGGATGAGCACGTGTAGCGTCGTAGGCCCCAGACGCTCCACCTGCCGGTACAGGTTCCGCATGGCCGGGGACTCACCAATGAGCCCTTCGAACGTGGCCGCGGCGATGCGCTGCGTGAGGCTGTCCACCTGGGCCCGCAGCTCGGTCAGCTCCCGCGACGTGGCCAGCAGCAGCGCCGCGAGCGACGACAGCGCCATCGCCTCCTCCAACTCGCGAGGAGAGAACGGAGGACTGCCCAGTCGCCGTCCCAGGTACACGGCGCACAGCGGAGCGGAGCCCGCGCGAAGCGGCAGCACGAGCGCGGAGGTCAGCCGCAGGGCCAGGACACTGGGAGCCCCCGCGAGCGCCGCCTCCGCCGCGACATCCGGCACCAGCACCGGAGCCCCCGAACCCACGACCTGATCCACCAGGCTGTCCACCACCACCGAAGCCGGAACGGAGCCGGTGGCCCCCAGCACCTGCCGCCGGTCGCCCTCCACCGACACCAGGAAGCCGACGTCCGCGGAGGTGACGTCCGCGATTCCCCGCAGCACGGCCTCCAGCAACTCCGACGCAGGACGCTGCACGAGCAGCCGCGAAGCAAAGTCCGTCAGCACGCCCAGCAGCCGGGAGGGCGCCGCGGAAGGCTCCGCCCCAACCGGGGCCTCGGAAGCCGTCAGCGTGAGCGAGGCCTTACCCAGGCTGAAGGCCGCCCCCGGCTCCAGCGGTGACAGCTCCACCCGCTTGCCGCGCACCCGGACGTCGCAGTCCGGAGCAGCGGCGGACACCGTCCACCCGCGCGCGTCCCGGAACAGCAGGGCGTGGCTGCCCCTCACTCCGGGCGCGGAGAGGACGACGTCGCACGCGGGCTCGGAGCCCACGGACACCACCGGCTTCTCCAGCGCGAAGGAACGTCCGTCCGGCAGGGTCAGGAAGAAGCGCATGCGGCGGACGAGTCTAGGACGGACCCGAGCAAGACGTCCGACGGCCTCCGCCTCACTCCTTCGTGAGGTCGTAGACCTCCTGGATGTTGTGGAGCGTCTGGACGAAGTCCAGCTTCAGGTCCTGGAGGATGCCGTTGCGCAGGTCGAACACCCATGAGTGCACGATGGGGAAGCCGCGCGCCAGGTAGGACTTCTGCACGGCGGCCGTCTTGATGATGTTGATGCTCTGCTCCAGGACGTTGAGCTCCACCAGCCGCTCGTAACGCTGGGTTTCATCCGAGATGCCGTCCAGCTCCTGCTTGTGGAAGCGGTACACGTCGCGGATGTTGCGCAGCCAGGGGTTGAGGATGCCCAGGTCCTTGGGCTGCATCGCCGCGCGCACCCCGCCGCAGCCGTAGTGGCCGCAGACGATGATGTGCTTCACGTCGAGCTGACGGACGGCGTAGTTGATGACCGCCATCACGTTGAGGTCGACGTTGTTCACCAGGTTGGCGACGTTGCGGTGCACGAACACATCACCGGGCGCCAGGCCCATGATCTGGTTGGCGGGCACGCGGCTGTCCGAACACCCGATGTAGAGGAAGTCCGGCTGCTGCGACACCGACAGCTTGGCGAAGTAGTCCGGATCCGCGCGGAGCTGCTCCTCCGCCCAGCGCTGGTTGTTCTCGAAGATCTTGTCGTAGGGCGTCACGTCCGTGACGCTCGCATGAGCAGGGCCCATCGTCGAGCAGTGACTTTCCCAAGTGTCAGGCGCGGCCACGGAGCATCCAGTCCCAGTACAGGCGCGGCAGCCCGTACTTCTTGAGCAGCCACAGGTCGCGGCGCTCCACGAGGGTATTGATGAACGGAAGGCTCGGCGCGGGCCGGCCCTCGTAGTCGAACTCGGCGAGCAGCATCCGCCCGTAGCCCGTCACCAGCGGACAGGACGCATAGCCGTCGTACCGGCCAGTGGGCTCCCGCCCCTCCATCACGGCCACCAGGTTCTCGACGAGCACCGGCGCCTCCGCCCGGACGGCCGCCCCGGTGCGCGACGTGGGCAGGTCGCTCGCGTCTCCAATCGCGAAGACGTTCGGATGGTCCGGGTGCTGAAGCGTGTGCTTGTGCGCCTTGACCCAGCCCGCGTTCGGGCCGTCCGCGTGGGCCAGCGCGCTGCGCTTGATGAAGTCCGGCGCGCTCTGCGGAGGCGTGACGTGCAGCAGGTCATACCCCAGCGTCACCCGCTCCCGGCGTCCATCGCGCGTCACCGCGAAGACGGCCTCGCGGGTGCCCGCGCGCACCTCCACCAGGTCGTGGCCAAAGTGCGTCTCGATGCCGTAGCGGTCCACGACGCCCTCCAGCACCCGCGCGAAGGGCTGCACCGCGAAGAGGGTCCGCGCCCCCGAGCCGAAGACGACGCGCGACTTTCCGGCGAGTCCGTTGCGGCGCAGGTGATCCGCCACCAGGTACATGATCTTCTGCGGCGCCCCCGCGCACTTCACGGGCGTGGCCGGGTGCGTGAAGAGGGCCGTGCCGCCCTGGAACGCCCGGACCATCTCCCACGTCTTCGGCGCGAGCTGGAAGTCGTAGTTGCTGGAAACAAAGGGCGTCTGGAGTGCCTCGCGCAGGCCGCGCACCCGGTCCCAGTCCAACTGGATCCCGGGAGCGACCACCAGGAAGTCATAGGCCAGGCGCACCCCACCTCGCGTGAGCACCTGCTGACGGACGGGATCCACCTCCTCCGCCCGGTCCTGGATCCACCGCGTCCCCTCCGGGATGTAGTCCGCCTGCGGCCGCACGGAGCTCGCGATGTCCGCGGCGCCAGCGCCCACCAGCGTCCACAGCGGCTGGTAGTAGTGATGCGCCGAGGGCTCGAGGATGGCGACGCCCCGCACACCCTTGCGCCTCAGCCGCGCCGCGACCGTGAGGCCCGCGGTGCCGCCGCCGATGATCAGCACCCGGTGGTGCTCGGAGGCAGGCAGATGTTTGAGGGGGATGGGCGCCTCGCGGGGCGCGTCCTGGGGAGCGGACATGTGCGGCCTCCGTGAAGCACCGGCGCCGGGCGTTGAAGCAAGCCACCAGCCTGCGCGCCGAGGAAGCCGCGTGCCAACTGCCCCGCGAGGCGAACGCGCGTCACCGGGTTCACATCTCGCGAGTCCCCAGCGGGCTCACGCGCGCACGGCCTCCGATGGATCCTCGGCCTTCACACGCCGCGACGCGGACACGCGCCGGGCCACGGCCATGCCCGCGAGCATGGCCGGCACGAACACCCACGCGGCCGCGGCGCCGCTCGTGAGCGAGGTGAGCGCGGGCCCGGGGCAGTAGCCAGCGAGGCCCCACCCCACGCCGAAGAGGGCCGCGCCGCCCACGAGCCCCGCCTCCACCCGCTGGCGGGGGAAGGACGGGAACGTCGCGGCGAACAGGGGCTGCTCGCGCCGGAGGATGAGGCGCCGCAGCGGCGCGTGCACGGCGATGGCGCCGCCCATCACCAGCGCGAGCCGGAAATCCCAATCGCCCGCGACATCGAGGAAGGCCAGGACCTTCGCCGGGTCCGTCATGCCGCCCAGCCCCAGGCCGATGGCGAAGAGCAGTCCGCTGAGGAGCGCGCAGAGAGAAGAACGCATGGGTCAGAGCACGTGACGGACGAGGAAGACGGTGAGGACGCCGGTGGCCATGAACGTGAGCGTGGCCACGATGGAACGCACGGAGCCCCGGCTGATGCCGCAGACGCCGTGGCCGCTGGTGCAGCCACTGCCCAGCTGCGAGCCGAAGCCCACCAGCAGCCCGGCGCCCCCCAGCAGCGACGCGCGCCCCACGTCCAATGCCACGGGGGCCGGGAACCCGCCCGGATGCAGCCACGCCAGCAACAGGCCCCCCGTGAGCAGGCCGCCAAGGAAGAGGATCCGCCAGGCGACATCCCCCCGGACGGGGCCGAGCAGCGCCCCCACGACGCCGCTGATGCCCGCCACCCGGCCATGGGCGAGCAGCAGGAGGGAGGCACTCAGCCCGATGAGGGCTCCACCCAGGAGCGGAAGGACAAATGGAGAAGACATACCTTTCTCGAAGCCTGATTTCTGGCGGAGGATTCAGGGCCGTAGCGCGAGCCCCCGCTGAACCCGCTTCCCCCCATCATGGCGCGCCTGGACCGAGACCTCGACATGCTCTTCCGCCAGCTCTTCGACTCCGAGTCCTCGACCTACACCTATCTCGTGGGTGACGAGGCCACGCGCCAGGCCGTGCTCATTGATCCGGTGCTGGAGCAGGTGGACCGCGACCTGCGGCTCGTGGGCGAACTGGGGCTCGTCCTCTCCTACGTCTTCGACACCCACGTGCACGCGGATCACGTCACCGCGTCCGGCATGCTGCGGGAGCGCACGCGGTGCCAGGTGGTGGCAGGCGCGGGCGGGGCCGAGTGCGTCGACCTCCAGGTGCGGCACGGCGACACGGTGCACGTCGGACAGTGTGTCTTCCAGGTGCTCGCCACGCCGGGCCACACGGACGACAGCGTGAGCTATCTCCTGGGGGATCGCGTGTTCACCGGGGATGCGCTGATGGTGCGCGGCAACGGCCGCACCGACTTCCAGAACGGGAGCGCGGGCCAGCTCTACGACTCCATCACCCGCGTCCTCTTCCCGCTCCCGGACGCGACGCTCGTCTTTCCCGCGCACGACTACCACGGTCACACGTCGACGAGCATCGGCGAGGAGAAGCGGCACAACCCGCGGCTCGCGGGCAAAAGCCGCGAGGAGTTCATCGACGTGATGAACCACCTCGAGCTGCCCCGCCCCAGGAAGATGGACCTCGCCGTCCCGGCCAACCGCGCCTGTGGACGGACGGGGCCCAAGGCGCCCGGGGCCTGACGTCAGGCCGGCTTCGCCAGCGCCGCGTCAATGGCCTGCACGAGGCGCGGATCCTCCGCCGTCACGTCCGGAGCGAAGCGGCCCGCGACGCGGCCATCCCGGCCGATGAGGAACTTCTCGAAGTTCCATTGCACCTCCGGCTGCGGGTTGGGCTCGATGCCGTAGCCCTTGAGGTTCGCGCGCATGGGCCCTTCACCCGTGGCCTCCGGGATGGCGCCCGTGAGCGCGTGGTAGAGCGGGTGCTTGTCCTGCCCCACCACGGAGATCTTCGAGTACAGCGGGAAGGTCACGTCGTACTTCAAGGTGCAGAACTGCTGGATCTCCGCCTCGGAGCCCGGCTCCTGCCCCATGAAGTTGTTCGCGGGGAAGCCCAGCACCTCCAGGCCCTGTCCCTGCTTGCTCGCGTAGAGCTTCTGCAGGCCTTCGTACTGGGGCGTCAGGCCGCACTTGGAGGCGACGTTCACCACCAGCAGGACCTTGCCCCGGTACTGACCGAGCGTCCGGGGAGCACCGTCGATGCCTTTGAGGGGGATGTCGTAGAGGTTCTGGCTCATGGTGAGGCTCGGTCTCCGTTCGAGGGGGCGGCCACTCTAGCGCAGGCTCGCGAAGGGGCGCCCCGTAAGCCGGCCCGGCAAAGTGCCAGCCCCGGTGTGGTGATTTGCGGCGGTCGCGGGGTGGCCGGATGCGCGGGCCCCTGGAGGGAACGGCTGGCCCGGCCCTTGCGTTGTGTGGACTCCCTCCCGCCCCATGCACCGGCTCCTCGCTCCCCTCCTCCTCTTGCTCGTCGCCCTGGCCAGCGTGGCGGGCGGAGCCGTGTGGTTCATCCAGCGCGACCGGCAGGCGCTCGTGGAACAGTTCGGGCGAGACCGGCAGGCCCAGCTCGACGAGGCCGCCAGCGGCGTCGCCCGTTCGCTCGAGGACCTGGGGGACAACCTGCGCTTCGCGAGCGAGCTGCTCGCCCAGCCCGGCTCCGCTGGAGACCATCACAACGAGCTGCGCGCCCTGCTGGAGGCCGTGGGCCAGTACCGCGCCATCGCCGTGCTGGGCCCGGATGGCGAAGAGCGCCTCTTCCTGGTGGATCACAAGTCGCGCCACCTGCCGAGGGAAGCGGTCCATCCCCCGGCGCTCGCGGACACCGCGCGGCAGGCGCTCACGGCCCCGGTGGGGCACGTCATCCCCTCGCATCCCATTGAAGGCGCCGCGTCCTCCGGGTGGATGCGCGTGTTCGCCACCCGCATCGACTCCGGCGCGCCCGGGGGTGGAGGCGCCGTCGCCATCCTCGTGGACACCGAGCCCCTCTTCGCGCCGCTGCGCGTGGTGACGGTGGACGGGAACACGCGGTTGCTCCTGCTGGGCGCCCACGGCACGCCCGCGCCCATGAGCGACCCGGCCCTGGCGTCCTGGCATGGGCGCCTGGGCGAATCCGCGGGCACGCTCGTGCCGGGGCTGCGCGCGATGGTGGAGCGGATGCGCGCGGGCGCGTCCGGGACGCTGCGGCTCAACGAAGCGGAGGCCCAGCGCCTGGGCCTGGGACCGGCGGACGCGGTGGCCACGTTCCGGCCCCTGCGCATGCGAGGCGAGGCGTCCTGGTCCGTGGCGACGCTCTCCTCCACGAGCGCCCTGCGCTCCCACGAGCGCACCCTCGTCCTGCGCCTGTCGCTGGCGGCGCTCCTCATCGCGGTGTTCCTGGTGGCGTTCGGAACCTACGTGGTGCTGGCCAACCGCCGGGCCGTGGCGCTCCGGGAGAGCCTGCGACACGCCGCGAGGTTCGCGCACCTGCACGAGGAGACGCAGAAGATCCTCGACCACATCCCCACGGGCATCCTGGCCTTGAGCCACGAAGGCCGCATCAGCGCGGTGAACCAGGCCTTGCGCGCGCGCCTGCCCGCCACCGCCGTGGGGAGCACCCTGCCAGAGGCCTTCCCCACCGCGCCCGCGGCGGCGGTGCAGCGGCTGGAGGCGATGGTGCTGTCCGCGCGGGACAAGGGCGCCGTGCGCAGCCTGCACGGCGAACCCCTCAGCCTCTTCAATGAGAAGGACCAGTTCAACGTCCACGCCGTCCCGCTGGAGCACGGCGACGGAGAGGTGAGCACGCTGCTGGTGCTGGAGGACCTGAGCAACGTGCGCATGCTGGAGGACCAGCTGCTGCGCGCGGAGAAGCTGGCCACGGTGGGCGTGCTCGCCGCGGGCGTGGCCCATGAAATCGGCACGCCGCTGGGCATCATCCGGGGCCACGCCGAGTACATGCTCCAGAAGGTGGGCGGCGTGGAGCACCCGCAGGGCCGGGGCCTCAATGCCATCGTCACGCAGATCGACCGGGTGAGCCGCATCATCCGCCAGCTCCTGGACCTCTCGCGCCTGCAACCCGCCCGGGCCGGCGTCGTTCCCCTCGCACCCGTCGTGCGCGGCCTCCAGGAGCTGCTCGACGTGGAGGCCGAACGCCGGCACGTGCACTTCGAGCTGGACGTGCCCGAGCGGCTGCCCAGCCTCGCTGCGGACGCGGATCAACTCCAGCAGGTGCTGCTCAACCTCGCGCTCAACGCCTGTGATGCCTGCACTGCCGGAGGCCACGTGCGGCTGAGCGCGTCGGTGTGCGCGGCGGGAGATGCCGGGGCGGTGGAGCAGGTGGAGATCCGCGTCCAGGACGATGGCCGGGGCATCGCGCCGGAGCACCTGCACCAGGTGTTCGACCCCTTCTTCACCACCAAGAAGCGGGGCCAGGGCACGGGCCTGGGATTGAGCGTGGTGGCCCAGATCGTCCGCAATCACGGTGGCCAGGTGGGGGTCGACAGCGAGCCCGGCCGGGGCACCGTCGTCACGCTGCGGTGGCCGGTGGCCGCCGCTTCCGGCTGGGAGGAACGACATGCCGTCTAGCGCGCGCATCCTCGTGGTGGATGACCACGAGGAGATGGGACAGATGTTGAAGGAGCCCCTCACGGACGCGGGCTATCGCGTGGACCTCTCCACGGGGGGCGCGGACGCCATCGCCCAGCTGCGGGCGCGCGTCTACGACGTCGTGCTGTGCGACCTGCGCATGGAGGAGGTGGACGGGCTGGACGTGCTCGCGGCGGCGCGCCGGCACGACCCGGAGCTGCCCGTGCTGCTGATGACCGCCTTCGGCGCGGTGGAGAGCGCCGTGGAGGCGATGAAGCGGGGCGCCTGGCACTACCTCACCAAGCCCTTCCGGCTGGACGAGGTGCTGCTCCACGTCGGCCGTGCGCTGGAGGCCCGGCGCCTGAGGGCCGAGCACCGCGACCTCAAGCGCCAGGTGGCCCAGCGCAGCGGCCTGGGGGCGCTCTTGGGCCACAGCGTGCCCATGCGGACGCTCTATGAGCTCATCGACCGCGTGGCGTCCTCGGAAGCGCCGGTGCTCATCCGGGGAGAGAGCGGCAGCGGCAAGGAGCTGGTCGCGAGGGCGCTCCATTCCGAAGGGCCCCGCAGCCAGGCGCCCTTCGTGGCGGTGAACTGCACCGCCCTGCCCCATGCGCTGCTGGAGAGCGAGCTGTTCGGCCACATCAAGGGCGCCTTCAGCGGCGCCACCACCACGCGCCGGGGCCTCTTCGTGGAAGCGGACGGAGGCACGCTCTTCCTCGATGAGATCGGGGACATGCCTCCGGAGCTCCAGGCGAAGCTGCTGCGCGTCCTCCAGGACGGCGAGGTGCGGGCCGTGGGCGCGGACGGCTCGCGCCGGGTGGACGTGCGCATCCTGGCCGCCACGCATCAGGACCTGGACGCGCGCGTGAAGGAAGGCCGCTTCCGGGCGGACCTCTTCTACCGGCTCAATGTCGTATCGCTGCGCGTCCCGCCGCTGCGTGAGCGCACGGAGGACATCCCGAAGCTCGCCGAGCACTTCGTGACGCAGGCCCGCGCCCGCAATCCGCGCTCCCCCGTCACCACCCTGGCCCCCGAGGCCGTGGCCACGCTCGGGCGCATGCCCTGGCCCGGCAACGTGCGCGAGCTGGAGAACCTGGTGGAGCGGCTGGTCGTCCTGGGCGCGCAACCCACGGTGGACCTGGCCCAGCTGAAGCTGCACACCACGGACGCCGCGCCGGAGGTCCACCCGCTGGCCGCGGCCCACGGACAGGTGGTGCCGTTGAGACAGCTGGAGGGTGAATACATCGCGTGGGTGGTCGCCCGCTGTGGAGGCAACAAGACGCGCGCGGCGGAGCTGTTGGGGATTGATGTCTCCACCATCCACCGCAGGGAGCGGACCGACAGCGGCGTTTCGCAACGCTAGAACGCCGCGCTTTGCCAGTGATTGCGCCGCACCGCACGCGGCGCCAGACGGGAGGACAGCGGCACAGCCCTTGCTCATGTATCAGGGCATGAACCGAACCCACCTGGTCCTCCTGCTGTCAGTCATTGGTCTCACCGGTTGCGCGCGGCGCGCGGCCAACACGAACACGGCCGACGCGGCGGTCCATCCGCCGGCCCCCTCCGTCAGCGACCGCGGCAATGCAGCGCGGCCCGCGCCCGACGACACGGAGCAGGCGCTCGCGGCGCTCAACGCGGCGCCCATCTACTTCCCGCTCGACTCCTCCGTCCTGCCGTCCGAGGCCACCGACGAGCTGGCGCGCATCGCCCAGGCCCTGCGTCAGCGGAGCCTCGCGAAGGTGACGGTGGCGGGCCACACCTGCGAGCTGGGCACGACCGAATACAACATCGCGCTGGGCCAGCGCCGTGCCGCCAGCGTGCGCGCCTACCTGGTGAACCTGGGCGTCGAGCCCGCACGCATCTCCGTCATCTCCTACGGCGAAGAGCGCCCCGCGGACGCGAACGCCCCGGAGAAGAACCGCCGGGCGGAGTTCTCCTTCCGGCTGGCCGAACAGGCCCGCGCCGGCGAGCTGTAAGTCCTTTCGATCCTCCATCGCTTCCCCATCCACATGAGCCCCAGCGAAAACGCCCCCCTTCCGCCGTCCCCTGTCCGTTCCATGCGCTGGCCCCTGGGTATCGCCGCGGTCGTGGCGCTCCTGGCGGGAACGAGCTTCTTCGTCCTGCGCACGTCGGAGCCGCCCCCCGCCCCTCCGCCTGAA
>NZ_RAWE01000360.1 GCF_003611695.1 Corallococcus carmarthensis
CCTCCAACCCCCGAGCCGTCCCGCGCCATGCCGTCCCTCCTTCCGTACTCCTCCGCCCGCGCCGCCGGGCTCCTCACGGCGCTCGCGCTGGTGCTCACCAGCGCCACGCCCGCGTTCGCCCTGCCGGGTGGAGGCAAGACGCCCCGCGCCATCATGGAGGCGGACTCCGACCTGCCTCCGCCAGTGACGGGTGTGGACGTGCTGGAGCACCTGGGAGAGCCGCTTCCCCTGGAGACCCGCTTCGTGGACTCCACCGGTGAAGAGGTGCGGCTGGGGACGCTGCTGTCGAAGACGCGCCCCACCCTGCTCACGCTCGTCTATTACGAGTGCCCCATGCTCTGTAACCTCGTCATCAACGAGCAGGTCCGCGTGATGCGCGAGCTGGGCCTGGAGCTGGGCAAGGACTACGAGGCCGTCACCGTCAGCATCGACCCGAAGGACACCCCGGTCCAGAGCGCCGAGCGGCGGCGCAAGTATCTGCAGTCCATGGGCAAGCCGGAGACGGCCCCCTGGCATTTCCTCACCGGCACCGACGAGAACATCCACAAGCTCGCCGATGCCGTGGGCTTCAAGTACACGTATGAGCCGAGCACGAAGCAGTACGCCCACCCCGCGGTGGTCACCGTGCTCACCCCGGAGGGGAGCATCTCCCGCTACCTCTACGGCACGTCGTTCGACCGCAAGGACGTGAAGCTTTCGCTGCTGGAAGCAGCGGGCGGTCGGGTCGGGACGAGCGTCGATCGCATCGTCATGTCCTGTTTCAAGTATGACACCGCCACGCGGCGGTACGGTTTCTACATCTTCGGGTTCATCCGCCTGGGCTCCCTGGCTGTCTTCGGCGCCCTGGCCACGATGCTGATCTATTTCTGGAGGCGCGAGCTGAAGAAAGGCGCGACTACATGAGCGACCTGGCCAACCAATTCCTGTTCCTCCCGGAGCGCGCGTCCACGTTCGCGGAACGGGTCGACTTCCTGCACTACTTCGTCGTCGGTACGACGATGGTGATGTCCGCGGGCGTCGGCCTCGCGGCGCTCTTCATGTTCTTCCGCTACCGTCGGCGGGAGAGCCACCAGCACACCGAATACGTGGTGCCGGACCTGAAGACGGAGTTCCTCTTCGTCTCCGTCCCGCTGGTGTTCTTCCTGGCGTGGTTCGCCATCGGGTTCCGGGACTTCACCTGGTACACCACTCCGCCCAAGGACTCGATGGATGTCTACGTCATGGGCAAGCAGTGGATGTGGAAGTTCTCCTATCCGGAGGGCCCCAACGGCGTGAACGTGCTGCACGTGCCGGCCCACCGTCCGGTGCGCCTGCTCATCACGTCCCGCGACGTCATCCACTCCTTCTACGTCCCGTCCTTCCGCATCAAGATGGACGCGCTGCCGGGCCGCTACACGCAGGCCTGGTTCGAGGCGACGAAGCCCGGCACGTACCAGGTGCTCTGCACCGAGTACTGCGGCTTGTCGCACTCGAAGATGCTGGCGGAGGTCGTCGTGCTCTCGCCGGAGGACTACGAGAACTGGCTGAAGGAGCAGCAGCGCGGCCGCCTGCAGGACCGGCAGGACGCGCTGGCGGACACGTCGCTCGTGCCGCCCGTCGCCCGCATGGCCGAACAGGGCCAGAAGCTGGTGGCGGCGCAGGGCTGCCTCAAGTGCCACTCGGTGGACGGCTCGAAGCACATCGGCCCCACCTTCCTGGGTCTCTACGAGCGCAATGAGAAGCTCGAGGACGGCCAGAACATCCGCGTGGACGAAGCCTACATCACCCAGTCGATGATGGACCCGGGCGCGCACATCGTCGCCGGCTACCAGAACGTGATGCCGACCTACCAGGGCAAGCTGCAGGGCCCCGAGTCGGCCGCCATCGTCGAGTACATCAAGACGCTGCGCACCGCGAACGTGCGCGAGACCGCTTCCGAGGGCCCCGCCTATGACCCCATCCAGTAGCATCGCCGCGCCGGGGGCCGTCCCCGGCCATGAGGCGCACGACGACCACGGCCACCACCCGAGCTACCTGACGGACGGCACCACGGTGAAGTCGTGGCTGCTGACGGTGGACCACAAGCGCATCGGCATCATGTACATGGTGTGGGTGCTGCTCTTCTTCCTCGTGGGCGGCATCTTCGCGCTGCTCATCCGGATCGAGCTGCTCACGCCCGGTCCGACCATCATGGACGCGATGACGTACAACCGCGTCTTCACGCTGCATGGCGTGGTCATGATCTTCCTGTTCATGATCCCCGCCATCCCCTCCATCTTCGGCAACTTCCTGCTGCCGCTGATGCTGGGCGCCAAGGACGTGGCGTTCCCCCGCCTGAACCTGCTGTCGCTCTACGTGTACCTGGCCGGCGCGGGCTTCGCTCTCTGGGGCATGCTCAACGGCGGCCTGGACACCGGCTGGACGTTCTACACGCCGTACAGCGCGCACACGACGACCACGGTGGCGCCGGTGCTCTTCGGCGCGTTCATCATCGGGTTCAGCTCCATCCTCACGGGCATGAACTTCATCGTCACCACGCACACCATGCGTGCGCCGGGCATCACCTGGTTCAAGATGCCGCTGATGGTCTGGGCGCTCTACGCGACCAGCTGCATCCAGGTGCTGGCGACGCCGGTGATTGGCCTGCTGCTCCTGCTGGTGACGGCGGAGAACCTGTTCAGCCTGGGCATGTTCGACGTGGCCCGCGGCGGTGACCCGGTGCTCTTCCAGCACCTGTTCTGGTTCTACAGCCACCCGGCCGTGTACATCATGGTGCTGCCGGCGTTCGGCGTGATGAGCGAGATCGTCTCCGCCTTCAGCCGCAAGAACATCTTCGGCTACCGCGCGGTGGCGTACTCGTCGCTGGGCATCGCGTTCGTGGGCTTCTTCGCCTGGGGCCACCACATGTTCGTGTCCGGCCAGTCCACCTTCAACGCCGGCGTGTTCGGCGTGCTGACGATGCTGGTGGGCGTGTTCACCGCCATCAAGGTCTTCAACTGGGTGGGCACGGTCTACAAGGGCGCGGTGGAGTTCAGCACCCCGTTCGCCTACTTCTGCGGCTTCCTGTTCTTCACCGTGTTCGGTGGCATGACGGGCATCGCGGTGGGCACGGTGTCGCTGGACGTGCCGTGGCACGACACCTACTTCGTCGTGGCGCACTTCCACTTCATCATGGTGGGCGCGACGATCATGGCCTTCCTGGCCGCCCTGCACTACTGGTTCCCGAAGATGTTCGGGAAGATGTACCACGAGGGTTGGGGCCTGGTTTCCGCGGCCTTCATCATCCTGGGCTTCAACGCGACGTTCATCCCCCAGTTCCTCGTGGGCAATGCGGGCATGCCGCGCCGCTACTACGAGTACCCGGAGCGCTTCCAGGCGCTGAACGTGGCGTCCACGGCGGGCGCTTCGCTGCTCGCGTTCGGGTTCATCATCATCGCGGTGTACCTGACGTACGCGCTCATCTACGGCGAGCGCGTGGACAACCCGTGGCACAGCAAGGGCTACGAGTGGCTGACGATGTCCCCTCCGCCCACGCACAACTTCATCGGGCCCCAGCCCACGTATCCCGAAGAGCCGCACTTCTACGTGGATCCGAAGAAGGCCGAGGGAGAGGTTTCGGATGTCTAGCGCGCACGTGACGCCGGGCTCGGTGCCCGGTCCCAAGCTGGCCGCCCACTTCGCGTCGCTGGAAGTCCAGAAGCACGCGGCGCGGCTGGGCATGTGGCTGTTCCTCGCCACGGAAATCCTGCTCTTCGCGGGTCTGTTCGCGTGCTACGCGGCCTACCGCTTCCTGTTCCCGGAAGCGTGGGCGGCCTCCAGCCGAAGCCTGGACCTGACGATGGGCACCATCAACACGGTGGTGCTCATCACCTCCTCGTTCACCGCCGCCATGGCGGTGCACTACGCCAAGGAGGGCAAGAACGCGATGGTGGGGCACATGAACGTGCTCACCCTCCTGATGGCGGTGGGCTTCCTCGTCATCAAGTTCTTCGAGTACAAGCACAAGTTCCACATCGGGACGCTGCCGGGCCGCTACTACTTCTACGAAGGCATCCAGCTGCCGGGCGCGCCGCTGTACTTCACGGTGTACTTCGCCTCCACCGCACTGCACGCGCTGCACGTCGTCATCGGCATGACGGTGCTGGCGTTCGCCACGGTGCGCGCGTACCGCGTCGGGGACTTCAACGCGAACAACTACACGCAGGTCGAGCTGGGCTCCATGTACTGGCACCTCGTCGACCTGGTGTGGATCTTCCTCTTCCCGATGCTGTACCTGGTCTGAGGGTTACGACATGGCCATCGCCAACGAATCGCATCAGGAAGAGCACAACATGCAGGAGCACCACGGCGCCGGGCGCTACGTGGTCATCTGGGTGGTCCTGCTCGTCCTCACGCTCGTCACCGTCTTCACCGGCCGCATGCACCTGCCCAGCTTCGGTCTGCTGCTGGCGCTGGTCATCGCCAGCGTGAAGGGCACGCTGGTGGCGCTGTACTTCATGCACCTGTCCGAGCACCGCGGCGCGAACCGCCTGGTGTTCGGCGTGTCCATCGCGTTCGTGGTGCTGCTCATCGGCTTCACGCTGATGGACTTCGGCACCCGCTTCCGTCTGGCCAACCCCCCGGGCTCGCAGTACAGCGACCTCCAGGCGGTGGACATCGGCGCGAACCCCACGGAAGGGCGCACGGGCGGCCACCAGCAGATCCAGAAGCAGGGACACGAAGTGCACGAGTAGTCCCCGCTTCCGCAGCCCCCTGAAGCACGAACGCGGCGCCCGGGATTCTTCCCTGGCGCCGCGTCGCTTTTGCGGGCTGCTTTCCGCGCGGGGTGGGGACTACAGGGCGACGGTCAGGTTGAAGGAGAGCGCCGTGTCGGTGGACACCTTGCCCGGGGGCGGGGCGCTGTCGGACTTCACGAGGAAGCCCACGCCCAGGGCCAGCGCGTCGGTGAGGCTCGCCATCACCTGCGTCTGGCTGCTGAAGAGGACGCGCGAGTCGGAGATGACGCTGACCAGGATCTCCGCCTCTTCCTGGAAGGTGATGTCCTTGGAGACGCCGTAGCGGAACAGGGCGCCGAAGCGCGGACCGCCCAGGTCCACGTCCGGCAGGTCCACGCGCTCCGGGTAGTACTGGAAGCGCGTCTCGCGTGCGTAGCGGAAGGCGAAGTCGGTGCGCAGGACGGTTTCGCGCACGCTGGCCTTTTCGTCCCTCTTGGTGTCGAACCAGAAGATGCTGGCGCCGGCTTCACCGTAGGGCCGCGCCTCGATGCTCTTGATGTGGTCCGTGTCCACGCCGGCCAGCAGGTAGCCGCTGATCTCCTGCGTGAAGCGGCGATCCCCGCGCAGCTCGACGCCGGCGTTGAGGGCCACCACCTGGGACAGGGACTCCACCTCCCCTTCCACCTGGGGCGGGCGGCTGCGGCCGTACGCGCCGTAGGCCTTCACGGAGTAGATCCAGTGCTCCGTCTTGCGCAGCGCGCTGGCCAGGCCACTCACGGTCAGCGTGGACGCGTTGCCCGTGAGGGAGATGAGGCTCAAGCCCACGCTGACGTCCCAGACGCTGGGCTTCACCGGGGCCGCGGCGGTGGCGGCGGCCTCGGTGAAGCCCAGCGTCTGGG
>NZ_RAWE01000361.1 GCF_003611695.1 Corallococcus carmarthensis
GCCGGTCTCCCACCGCCCCACCCACCGCGAAGGCGCTGCCCGCCGTCCCGGACAGCCGGAAGCGGGGCCCCAGCGCCCAGGTGCCGTTCAAGGTCAGGTCAGCCCTCGGGTAGACGAGCCCCGTCAGCCGGTCCACGAAGGGCGTCACCCGCGCGGAGAGCCGGCCGTTGAAGTCCGCCAGCCGCGACGGCACCCGGTGGGACACCGCCAGCGTCAGGTCCGGCAACAACTCCAGGCGTTGCGCCGGCTCCACCGCCGGTGTGTCCCCGACCTGAAGGGTCGTCAGCCGTCGCCCACCTGAGGGGGTGGCCTCCGGCGTTTCGGGATCCTCCGCGGTGGCGTCCGCCGTCGCACGCACGGAGTACGCCACGCCCACGCCCACCCCCGCCTCCAGCGACGTGCGCCGGTCCAGCCGGTGCGTCCAGGCGCCGGTGAACGTCGTCACCGTGGCGCGTGCGCCGGTGGAGAAGCGCGAATCCGAGTAGCCCACCGTGGTGGCCAGGGCGTGCCGGGGCGCGGGGGCATACCCCAGGGACAGCTGCGCGCGCGGGCCGTACTGGAAGGGCACCGCCTCCTTCGCCGTGGCGTCCAGGCCGCCGCTGGCGGAGAAGCCCGCGCTGCCCGACAGCCGCCAGCCCGGGCCCAGCCACACCGTCTCCGCCGCCAGCGTCGTCAGCGAGGACAGGAAGAACACCGTGTCCACGCCCTCTGGCAGCGGCTGGATGGGGACGTCCGTGGCCGGCGTGTCGCCGGGCACCGTCGGGTCGTCACCAAGCCCGCCGCCCAGGGGCAGGTTGGTGAAGAGGTTCACCTGGCCCAGCACGAACTCCTGGGTGCCGTGCAGGGTGAGGCCGCGGCCGGGGCGCCAGTCCCCCAGGAGGCGCCCCACGTGCTGCACTTCCGTGCGCGGGTGGGTGGTGGCCTCGCGGAAGGAGATGCGCGGCGCGTACTCCACCTGCGCCACCGCGCTGCCGTCGTCGTACTTCAGGCCCACCGTGGGGACGATGTCCATGTCCGCCGCCAGGGGAGAAGTGGCCTCGCCCGTGGCCTGGGCGTCCATGGAGCGCGCGCGGGTGTCCACGCGGGCCGCGGCGCCGTACGTCACGGAGGCGGAGGCCACCTCCAGCCACAGGCTCGCGAGGGCCGCGTCCAGCACGGCTATTCCACCACCACCACGTCGCCGGGGCGCAGGCGGAAGCCCGCCGCGCGGCCCTCGCCGCGGATGATGTCCTCGTAGCGCACGCGGATGCGCGTGGGCTGCTCCGCCTGCGGGTCATCCCGGCGCAGCACGAAGATGCGGTCGCGGTGGGCGTAGTCGGTGAAGCTGCCCGCGGCGCCCAGCGCCTGGAGCAGCGTCGCGCCCGGGTCCAGCACGTGCGCGCCCACGTTGGCCACTTCCCCCAGCATCGTCACGGACATGGGGCGCGCTTCCTCCAGCGACACCGTGACGACGGGGTGGTTGATGAAGTCCTTGAGCCGCGTCTGGATCTGCTGGGCCAGGAGGGCGGGGGAGTGGCCCGCGGCCTCCACGTCGTCCAGGAAGGTGAGGCTGATGTGGCCGTCCTCGCGCACCTTGGCGCGCGTGGTGAGCGCCTCCTGGCCGAACACCTTCACGTTGAGCACGTCGCCGGGGACGATGCGGTAGGCCTCGTCCGACGCGACCGGCTTCTCCTGGTAGTCGTTCACCCAGGTGTACTTGCCCAGGCCGCTGCACGCGGGGGCCAGCAGCAGCAGCCCAGCGCACGCGAGCGCGCGGGAGACAGGACCGCGGAATCGGGACGGACGGGACGTCATGGGGCTCCTCACGCGGTGGGGGCGGCCGGCACGGCCACCTCGGCGGAAGCTCCATGACTACCGCGCTGGCGCGCCATGCGCACGACCTGGAGCAGCTCCGCGGGGCGCACGGCGCCGGTGCCCAGCACGCCCACCACGTAGGTGGTGGCCGTCAGCCCCAGCCGGGGCCACGGCGCCAGTCCGGCGCCCATCAGCACGCGGTCCAGGGCCACGCACACGCCACACACCACGGCCGTCTTCGCCACCATGACCAGCGAACGCCGGTCGAAGGAGTTCGTTCCCATGCGGCCGAGGAAGAGCACCGTGACGATGACCTCCGTCAGGAACATGGACAGCGCCGTGGCGGTGGCGCCGCCGGACGGGCCAATGCGCCCGTACAGCCACGGGATGAGCACCAGGTTGAAGATGGGGTTCACCACCGCGCCCATGGTGGCCGCCAGCGTCACCCACCACTCCTTGTTGGACATGGTGAGCCAGATGCTGCTGACCATGGTGACGTAGGCCATCACGAAGATGGGGGACAGCACGCGCAGGGGCAGCGCCGCGGGCTCGAAGCCGGGGCCGCACATGAGGCGCACCCACAGGTCCGCGCCCAGCACCATGGCCATCATCACCGGCACGGTGAACGCGAGCACGCCCTCCAGCGAGCGGCGCGTCAGGTGCGACAGCTCCTGCGGAGACCGGGCCGCCGCGCGCGACATCATGGGCATCAGCACCCAGCCGAAGATGGGGGAGATGAGGAACGTGAGCCCCGCGATGCTGAACGCACCGCCGTACCAGCCCACCTCCTCCTTCGACGCGAGCTTGCCCAACAGCGACATGTCCGTGCGCCCGTTGCACGCCAGCGCCGCCGCGGTGAGGAAGAACGGCAGGCACGCCTTCATCACCTTCTTCGTCGCGGTGAGGTCGATGCGGAACTTGAGGTTCAGGTGCTCCTTCGCCAGCTTCCAGCTGATGATGAGCTTCACCGCCTCCGACAGCACCATGGGCACGGCCAGCCACTGCAGGCCCACGCCGAACGCGGCCATCAGCGCCAGGCCCCCGCCCCACACAATCTTGGTGATGACGTTGGACACCGACAGGCCCGCCACCTTGCCCTTGGAGTGCAGCAGCGCGGCCATGGAGGCGTTGACCACGATGAGCGACTGGGCCACCGCGAACCACTGCACCAGGTGCTGCACCTCCGGGGGCTCGCCCGTGTGGTGGAGCACCAGCGCCAGCGCCACCATGAGGATGAGCGTCATCGCCAGGCGCAGCAGCATGGTGGTGCCGAAGAAGTCGCTCGCGTGATCCGGGCGGACCGGCACCTCTTTGCGGATGTACGTCTCCAGGCCCAGGTTCGTGGCCACGAAGAACGTGGCGGCGAACGCCTCCGACCAGTTGAAGTAGCCGAACGCCTCCGGCCCCAGGTAGCGCGGCATCAGCGCGCGGATGCCCAGCGCGATGGCGTACGTCACCATCAGCGAGCCACCGAGCTGCAGGGTGCTGCGGACCGCGCCGCGAACTTCGTTCGCACGGGCGCCGTCGTCGGCTTCAGCGGAGGGGGAGATAGGACTGTTCACGGTCATGGATGACGCGGGCCTTCTGGGGCTGCTGCGCACTCAAGGGGAGGAAGGCCCGCCCCATGGAAAGACAAACGGGCCCGGCGCGTCAACGCCGGGCCCGGAAATGACACCCTGGTTGCTAGCTTGCCCCGCGACCGGTGATGACCACCGGCACCGTCTGCAGGAGCAGCCGCAGGTCGCCGGTGAGGCTCCAGTGGTCGATGTACTGCATGTCCAGGTACATCCACTGCTCGAAGGAGATCTGGTTGCGGCCGGACACCTGCCAGATGCAGGTGAGGCCCGGACGCACCGACAGGCGGCGGCGCTGCCACGTCTCGTACTTCGCCACCTCGCTGGGCACCGGCGGGCGCGGACCCACGATGCTCATCTCACCGCGGAGCACGTTGAGGAACTGGGGCAGCTCGTCGATGGAGAACTTGCGGATGAAACGACCGATGCCGGTGATGCGCGGGTCGTTCTTCATCTTGAAGACGGGGCCGGTCTGCTCGTTCTGCGCGGCCAGCCGCTCCTTGAGCTCCTCCGCGTTCACCACCATGGAGCGGAACTTCAGCATGTAGAACGGCTTGCCGTGCTGTCCGGTGCGCAGCTGCTTGAAGAAGATGGGGCCGCGCGAGGTGAGCTTGATGCCCGCCGCCACCACCGCGAACAGCGGCAGCAGCGCCCACAGCGCCACCGCGGACACCGCGATGTCGAACAGGCGCTTCATGGCCATCTGGTGCGGCTTGGGCGCCACCGCGGCGAAGTGCAGGTAGCCGTCCGCCACCGCGCGGGACTCCACCGGGCGGGCGCGGTCCAGGCGGAACGAGTGCGCCGGCAGCGCGAACGGCACGCCGAAGCGCTCCGCCAGCTTGATGGCCGCCTGCATGGACTCGCCCTGCTTGAGCGTGTTGCCCGCGATGTAGACCTCGCTGACGGGCAGGGTGCGCAGGAGGCGCTCCAGCTCGTCCGCGGGCCCCAGCACGTTCGCCGGCAGGCTGTCGCCGGAGGCGTGGTCCGCCGGGAAGCGCACGTAGCCCAGGATCTTGTGACGGCCGCGCTTGAGCAGGTCCTCGCCCGTGTAGCGGCCCATGGCGCCGGTGCCCACGATGAGCACCTCCTCCGTGGGGGCCTCCTGCGAGGCCACCTGGCGGAAGACGCCCAGGCGCAGCAGCAGCGCCACCGGCCAGAAGATGAAGAGCAGCGGGGCCAGGCCCACGTGCGCCGCCGCCGGCATCGCCAGCTCCAGCACCGCCTGGATGGTCACGACCGCCAGCGTGGTGACGGACACCAGCGCCACGTGGTCCAGCTTGCTGCGCTCGGCGAAGCGCGAGTCGTACAGGCACAGCGCCGTGCCCGTGATGAGCCACACCAGCACCGCCGTCACCACCATGCTGGGCAGCTCCCAGCTCATGGGGAACGTCAGCCCGCCGCGCATCCACGCCGAGCCCAGCAGCACCCCCACCAGCAGCGCCACATCCACGGTGAGGTTCAGCTTCGCCGCGAAGCCAGGTGCCAGGCGCGGCGGATCCGTGACCTCGGGCAGAGCCGTCACCCCCGTCGCCCCGGAAGCCTTGACCTCGGCGCTTGCAGTCGCACTGCTCATCGTGTCCACCCCCCTCTGCTCACGTTCGGGTCTCGCAGAGGATACCGTCTAGACTAGAAAAGTTTAACCAGGAGGAAATGCTAGACTGCCAAATTGTGCGTCGCGGCGCAACCACTGCTCAGCAAGAAATACATGACATCAGGTGAAAACTTGGACACCCGCTCCTGACGTCTGATGCAACCCTCTTCCGGAGACATTGAAGACCAATGGGTGCATTGGATCTCCCCCCGGCTCGGCCGCGACCCCGGACCGTGGGCTGACTGCATGTACGATGCCGGTCTGACGTTTGGATGCCTGCTCCCCTAACGGGATGCGTCATGGCGGAAGTCATGAGGGATTCCCGAGGTTTGGGGGTAGGGCTCCAGCCGTTCTGTCGCGGTGTAGACGTTGCAGCGGCCGTTCCTTGAGAACGCGGCCAGCGTCACGCCAGCACGCAGGGCCAGGTCGATGGCCAGGGAACTGGCGGCGGACACGCTGACGACGACGGGGATGCGGGCGCGGGCGGCCTTCTGGACGATCTCGAAGCTGGCGCGGCCGCTGACGGCGAGGACCGTGGGGGCGGCGGGGAAGGGCGGGGT
>NZ_RAWE01000362.1 GCF_003611695.1 Corallococcus carmarthensis
GGGCAGGGCCGGGCGGAGCCGCCGGGGCTTGGCGGGCACGGCGGTGGGCGGCTCCATCAGCCGGGACGGGAAGCGCGGGGATTCGCCCAGCGTGGCCAGCGCCGCGCGCAGCTCCTTCGCCACGGCGGTGGCCTCCGTGGGCCTCGCGCGGCGGTCCTTGGAGAGCAGCGCTTCCACCAGGGCCACCAGCGGCGCCGGAATCCCGGAGCGCTGCGGCGTGAGCGGCGGCGGGGCGTCATACAGCACGGACTCCATCACCGCGCGGCCGCGCTGGATGGGAAACGGCCGCCTTCCAGCCAGCAGCTCGTAAAGGCAGACACCCAGCGAGTACAGGTCCGCCCGCGCATCCAGGACCTCGTCGCGGATCTGCTCCGGGGACATGTACGCCAGTTTCCCCATCACCACGCCCGACGTGGTCTGCGTGCCTTCGGACGTCTTCACGATGCCGAAGTCCGCGATCTTCACGGTGCCGGTGAAGGACAGCAGCAGGTTGTCCAGGGACACGTCTCGGTGGATGAGCTCCATCCACTTGCCCGACTCCGGGTTGACGAAGCGGTGCACGTACGCGAGCCCGTCACAGGCCTGCGCGATGGCATCCAGGATGGGGCCCAGGGGCAGCAGCTCCGGCCGGCTCGCCGCGTGGACGTGCGCGAGGCTGGAGCCCGCGACGTACTCCATGGACAGGTAGACCTGGTCGTCGATGACGCCCGTCTCCAGCACCCGCACCACGTTGAGGTGGTGCAGCCCGGCGGCGACCTCCGCCTCCCGCAACAGGCGGCGGCGGAAGCGGCCGTCGGCGGCGTGTTCGGAGTGGATGCGCTTGAGGACGACCGGCTCTTCCCAGCCCTCGCGTTCCGCGAGCGAGACGCGTCCCATGCCGCCTTCGCCAATGTCCCGCAGGACGCGGTACGGCCCGAATCGCTGGACGTCGTTCATTCCGGGGCAAGCCTACCGTCACTCGCGCCCGGAACGCAGGAACGCGCCGCCGGTCAGCCGCCGACCCGGGCCGAGTCCCCGGCCTGGGGCTCTTCGTCCACCCCGGTGCGGCCCTGGGAGCTGCCGGAGTGCGTGGACCCCGCCGACCGGCTGCTCTCGCCCGTCGCCACCCGGCCCGGCGAGTGCTCCACCGGCGCGCTCCCGAGAAGTCGCTTCAGCAGGTCGCCAAGCTTCTCGGCCAGCTTCTGGAAGGGGGACGCCTTCTTCTCACTCGCGCCCGCCGCCCCACCGCCCGGGAGCACGAAGCTGCACGCAACGGAACCGGAGTGCCCGCCACCCGGGCCTCTCACGCTGGTCCCTGAGGCGCACGGCCTCCGCGCGAAGCCCTCTCCCTCGGGGCCGCGATGGAGGCGGTCCTTGATCGAGACGCCGGGCAGGTCATGGTTGGGGCCGCCGTGGAACTGGTCCGGTGGATCCTTGTAGCCCTGGGCATTGCCGGAGGAGCCATGGCCGCCGGCGGAGATGCTCTGCCCGGACGCGCGGTGGACCGGCTGTTCGGGCTGCGGGGGGCTCGACAGCGGACGGGAGATCTTCACGAAGCACCTCGGGCGGCGGAGTTCCTGCAAACATCATCGGACCCAGCAGGTTCGGAGTTTCCTAGGAGTCCAGGAATACCGAAGACGCGTCTGGGATGCGGTGCGTTGGCGTCCAAAGTCAGACAACCCCCCTGGTCCTGCAGGAGGTCAATCCCTTCGGGAGGGCGTGCCGGGGAAGTCGCCCTGCGTCCCGCTGGAGCTGCCCCGGCCGCCCGCGCGGATGCTGGTGCCAGAGGCGTTCGTGTCATCGCCGTTGGGGGGCCTCTGGGGACCGGGCTTCGGCAGAGGGGGGAGCTTCTGGGGATGGAAGCCGCTGGAGACCTTGTCCTTGTCCTCGTCCTTGAACTTGTCCCGGTCCTCGATGCCATTGCTGCCTCGGGAACTGCCCGCGCCCACCTTGATGCTGCTGCCTGAAGCACCCTGTTTGCAGCCGCCCACCGACGAGCTGCCGGCCGGCCCGTCGAAGATGTCGGAGGGAAGCTGCTCCGCGGGCGGCTTCGGCGGGACCGGCTGCGGCCCCGAAGGGCGAGGCTGGGCGGTCGGCGACGTGGGCGGGGACGACGGCGGACGGGAGATCTTCACGGCGCACCTCGAAGGGCGGAGACGTCTCCCTCCATCATCGCCCGAGGCTTGTCGCGAGTTTCCTGTGTCGCCAGGAAGACAGGATCCCTGTCCTGGAGGGCAGGGACCCTATGCGGGGACGGCGGGCGTGCCCTGATGGGCGTCCACGCCAATCACATCCCGCACGGAGGCGAAGCCATCCCGGGCCAGCAGGGCGCCCAGCTCCGGGAGGATGCGGTCCACCATGCCCGGGCCTTCGTAGATGAAACCCGTGTACACCTGCACCACGGTGGCACCTGCACGCAGCTTCTCGTAGACGTCCTGCGCGGTGAACACGCCGCCCACGCCGATGAGGGGCAGGGTGCCCCGGCTGCGCTGGTACGCGCGGCGGATGACGGCGTTGGCCAGCTCGCGCACGGGGGCGCCGGACAGGCCGCCGGCCTCCTTCGCGTGCACGTGCTCGAAGGGGCGGGTGAGGGTGGTGTTGGTGGCGATGAGCCCGGACAGCCCGCGCGCCATCGCCACGTCCACCACTTCATCCACGGCTTCGGGCGTGAGGTCCGGGGCGATCTTCAGGAACAGCGGGATGCCCGGGGCCACGGCCTCCATCCGCTCGCGCACGGCGAGCAGCAGCGCGGAGAGCTGCTCCGGCTCCTGCAGCTTTCGCAGGCCCGGCGTGTTGGGCGAGGACGCGTTGACGACGACGTAGTCCCCCAGCGGCGCGAGCGCTTCCACGCACGCCACGTAGTCGTCCACCGCGCGCTCCAGCGGCGTGTCCTTGTTCTTGCCGATGTTCACGCCCAGGGGGCCGGGCTTCCATGTGCGGCCCTTGAGGCGCTCCGCCGCGGTGGCCGCGCCGTGGTTGTTGAAGCCCATGCGGTTGATGACCGCGCGGTGCTCCGGCAGGCGGAACAGGCGCGGCTTCGGGTTGCCGGGCTGGGGCTTGGGCGTGACGGTGCCAATCTCCACGGCGGAGAAGCCGCAGGCGAACAGCCCGTCCACGGCCTCCGCGTCCTTGTCCAGCCCGGCGGCGAGCGCCACCGGGTGGGCGAACTTCAGCCCCGCCAGCTCCACGGACAGGTCCATGGGGGCAAGGCGCAGCGTGTGCTCGCGCATGGCGCGGCAGCGGGCGTTCCACTTCCCCAGGGCCGCGAGCCCGGACATGCCCAGCCGGTGCGCGGGCTCCGGGGGCAGGGTGAAGAGCAGTGCGCGAGTGAAGCCGTACATGTCAGGCCGGGATGAAGGACGCCTCGCGCGCCCACGCGAGTGACTGGTCCACCTGCTCGGTGGTGAGCAGGCCGTTGGACTCGACGATTTCAATCTCCCGCCGCATGTCCGTCTCCAGCAGGTAGGGGCCGTCCGTGTTGATGGTGAACTTCACCTTGCGGTCCCAGAACGTCCGCATGATGTGCTCCAGCTCCTTCAGGTCCGCCACCGCCTTGGTGTGGATGTTGGACGTGGGGCACAGCTCCAGCGTGATGTTGTTCTCACGCAGGACCTTCATCGCGGACTCGTCGTACGCGGCGCGGATGCCATGGCCGATGCGGTTCGGCTTGAGCTTCTCCACCGCCGCCATCAGGCCTTCGGCGCCCGTGCCGGCCGTCTCGCCGGTGTGCACGGTGCACTTGAGGCCGCCCTTGCGCGCGCGGGCGTAGAGGTCCTCGTACTGGGCGAGCGAGGGCTTGTGCTCCATCGCGTCGCGCTCCGTGCCGGCCAGGTCGATGCCGTACACGCCGCGCGAGCGGTACTTGATGGCCTTCTCCACGATGATGCTGTTGAGCTTGTGGTCGAACTCGCGGGCCAGGCAGAAGATGAAGCCCACCTTCACGCCGTACTCCAGCACCGCGCGGTCCATGCCCCGCAGCGCCGCGTGGATGATGTGGTCCAGGTCCAGCTCGCTGGAGAGGTTGCGCTTCATCGGGTTGAAGCGCAGCTCGATCTGCGTGACGCGGCTGCCCCGGTACTCCTTGCCAATCACCTCGTAGACGGAGCGCTCGATGGCGCTGGGAGAGGATTGGATCTTCTCCGTCCAGGTGTGGAGGATCTTCAGGTAGTCGTCGAGGCTGCCCACCTTGCCCGGACGGGAGGTGATGAGCTCGACGAAGTCGAAGTAGTTTTTGACGGGGAGCTTGAAGCCCTGCTGGTGGGCGATGGACCACAGGATGTGCGGGGCTACCGCGCCACCCACGTGGATGTGGAGGTCAATGAGGTCGCGAACCATGGCGGCATGTATGCACAGCGCCGGGCACGCGTAAAGCTATCGGCGCAGCAGCACGTACACGGCGCCGGCTCCGCCGTCCTGCGGGCGTGCGGTGGCGAACGCCAGCACCATCCGCTCCAGCCGCTTCTGTGAAAGCAGGTCGCGCACCGCGTCCTTGAGCACCGGGATCTGGTCCTTGGAATTCAAACCGCGTCCGTGAACGATGAGGACGCAGCGGCGCTTCGCCCGGCGGCTGTCGGACAGGAAGCGCTCCACGGCGGCCTGGGCCTCCTTCTGCGTCTTGCCGTGAAGGTCCAGCCGGTCCTGCACGGAGAAGTCACCCCGTCGCAGCGAACGCAGCAGGTTGGGGTCGGTGCCGGGGGAGGAGCCCTCGAAGGACTCATCCGAGCCGGTGAAGGACAAGGGCCCGTCCACCGCGACCAGGTCGGACAGCTGCGCCAGCGCCTCCGCGTTGTCGTCGATGATTTCCGGCAGGCGCGGGTTTACCTTCGGGGCCTCGCCTCGGTGGGTGATCTGCTGCACGCCGTCCATGGCGGAGAAGAAGAGGCCCACGTCGTCGTCTTCCGGACGGGCCTTGGGGGCCTTCGCCGGCTTGTACACGGCGGTCTTCTTCTTGGCGGCCTCCGCGGCGGCAGCGGCAGCGGCCTTCTCCTGCTTCTCCTGGTCCTGGAGCGTCTTGATGGCGGACTTGAACGGGTTGTTCTGGAACTCCGCTTCCTTCTTCTTCGGGGGACGCTGGCTCATGGGATTCCTGTCTTCTAACCCGGGCTACAGGCCGCGCAGCCGTCGGATTTCCTCGTAGGCGTCGCGGACGGCCTGGAATCGGCGGGCGGCCTGCTCGGCGGCCCGGGGCCCCAGGTGGTTGGCCTTGTCCGGGTGGTGCTGGGCGGCGAGCTTCCGGTAGGTGCTCTTCACCTCCGCGTCGGTGGCGTCCGGCGGGAGGCCCAGGGTTTCGTAGTGGGCGGTGGCGTCGCCCAGGTGTTGTTCGGCCAGGGCCTGGGCCTTGGCGTCGGGGACGTCCAGGCCTTCGGCCATGCGCTTCAGGGCCTCGCGTTCGGAGCGCTGGAGGGGGCCGTCCGCGAGCGCCATCTCATAGAGCGCGTCCAGCAGGCGGAGCCGTTCGCCCGAAGGCAGGGAGTCCAGGCAGGAGGCGAGCGAGGCGGGGGCGTCCAGGGTGGCGGGGCGGGAGAGGAAGTCCTTGAGGT
>NZ_RAWE01000363.1 GCF_003611695.1 Corallococcus carmarthensis
CCCCCACCTCGGAGCCCGGATGAGCCCCCTTCGCCACGTCTGTCGCTGGGGCACCGCGCTGTTGGCCGCGCTGGTGCCCACGCTGGGACACGCTGATTCGACGTACAAGGTCACCGCGACGCGCACGCAGGACGCCATCACCATCGACGGCAAGGGGGACGAGCCCGCGTGGCAGACGGCCCCCGAAATCGCCGGCTGGTACCTCACGCGCGTCAACTACGGCAAGCCCGCGTCGGACGACACGCAGGTCCGCATCCTCTACGACCAGGACAACCTGTACTTCCTCTTCCACTGCCTCGACTCCAAGCCGGAGCGCATCACCGGCTACACGGTGCAGAACGAGGGGTTCCTCCACCAGGAGGACAACATCACCATCATCCTGGACACGTTCCTGGACCACCGGAACGCGTACTACTTCTGGACCAACCCGCTGGGCGTGCGCACCGACGGGCGCATCGTGGATGACGGCGAGGCGTTCTCCTCCAACTGGCGCGGAGAGTGGGAGACGAAGTCCACCCTCGTGAAGGACGGGTGGATTTCGGAGGTGCGCATCCCGTTCGCCAACTTCCAGTTCGAGACGAAGGACGAAATCTCCTTCGGCATGCTCCTGGACCGCGAACAGTCGCGCAACCAGGAGTGGAGCAACTGGACGCCGGACGGCGTCAACAGCGCGAAGGTGAGCCGCTACCCGCACCTGGAGGGGCTCAAGGGCATCAAGCCGCGCTCCATCTTCAGCATCACCCCGTACGTGGCCAGCACGGTGGCGCTCAAGTCCACGGACGGCCGCGGCGCCTTCCGTCCCAACATTGGCGCGGACGCGAGCATCGACCCGGCGCCATGGCTGGCGCTGAAGCTCACCGCCAACCCGGACTTCAGCGACGCGGAGGCGGATCAGGGCTTCCTCCTGCTGGACACGGACAAACCGCTGCTCCCGGAGCGCCGCTCGTTCTTCTCGGAGACCGAGCACCTCTTCATCGCGCCCATCAACATCTTCTCCTCGCGCCGCATCGCGCTGCGTCCGCATGACCGGGTGTGGGGCGGCTTGCAGCTGACCGGCAAGCTGGGCGGCCTCAGCTTCTCCATGATGGACGTGCAGCACCGCGACCTCACCGGACGGGACGCGCAGGGGAGCGAGGTCTATGAGAACGTCAACTCCGGCGTGCTGCGGTTGCAGCAGGACATCGGCAAGCGGTCGATGATCGCCCTGGTGGCGCTCAACCGCAGCGGGCGGGGCGGGCTGTTCGGGGACTCGGACTTCCAGACGGTGGGCGTGGACGGCAACTTCCACCTCTTCGAGGAGTTCTTCGTCCAGGCGCAGGCGCTGCGCAGCTGGAGCCCGCTGGGCAACGAGGACGCGGACGCGTACCACGTGGGCCTGCACCGCTTCGACACGCTGTCGGAGTTCTGGTTGCAGTTCGAGGACATCGGGAAGAACTACGCGAACCCGCTGGGCTGGACGCCGGTGGTGGACAAGCAGGGCTACAACTCGCACCTGTACCTGAACCCCTTTCCCAAGTGGCGCTTCCTGCCCCGGCTGGACGTGACGTGGGACTCGCTGTGGCGCCGCAACCACGAGGGCGAGCGCACGCGCTGGCGCAACCGCCTCAACGTGCAGCCCTACCTGCACCACGACTTCGCGCTCTACCTGGATGGCATCTACGACGACAACCTGGGCTTCCGGGACCGGCTGGGCACGTTCGGCTTCACCCTGTTCCCGCACGACTGGCAGAGCTACACGCTCACGGCCGTCGCCGGCCGCTTCCTGGGCGGGGAGATCCGCGGCTTCAACGGCGCGGTGAACATGAAGGTGGGGCCGCACATCGTCGCGCGCTTCAGCGGCTTCTACACGCGCAACTTCAACGTACCCACGAACAGCGACCTCTACGGCACGTCAGGGGACGGCTACAGCTTCTCTGGCTACGCGCAGCTGCGCTACCACTTCAGCCCGGACCTCTACGCGCGCCTGACGCTGCAGAAGGGCGGCGTGTACGAGCTGGCGGACTACAACTCCGTGAAGGGCACGTTCCTGGACGCGATGGTGGGGTGGCACTACCGCCAGTGGAGCGACATCTTCCTCGTCTACACGGATCAGCCCTTCGCCGGCTCCCAGGAGCGGCGGATCCTCTCGAAGATCTCCTTCAACTACTGACCTGATTTCCTTCCCGAAGCCTCGGACGAGGGCCCTTCGCATGACCGCCGCCGACCCGCAGAGCCTCAAGCGCCGCTACGACGAGGTGTCCCCGAAGTACGACCAGGGCGCGCCGGACGCCGCGGCCATCAAGCTGTTCTGGCTGACGTACGAGCACCTCACCTGGAAGCCGGTGGAGGCGCTCCTGCCGAAGGACGGCACGGCCTGGCGCGTGTTGGACGCGGGCGGCGGAGGCGGCAAGTTCGGCACGCGCTTCGCTGAAGCCGGGCACCACGTCACCGTGCTGGACATCTCTCCGGGCATGCTGGACGGCGCGAGGGCCCAGTTCACCGCGAAGGGCCTGCTGGACCGCGCGGCCTTCGTGGAGGGGAACGTCGCGGCGCTGGAGTTGCCGGACGCGGCCTTCGACCTGGTCTTCTGCGAAGGCGACCCGGTGTCGTACTGCCTGGACGCGTACCCGCGCGCGGTGAAGGAGCTGGTGCGCGTGGCGAAGCCGGGCGCGCCGGTGGTGCTGGGCGTGGACAACCGCTACGAGGCGTTCTCCGGCTCCCTGAAGCTGGGCAGGCCGCTGGAGGCCTTCCGCGCGCTCCACGACGGCCGCACGACGTGCCCGTACGGCCTGCCGGTGCACGCCTTCACGGTGCGCGAGCTGGAGCGCGCGGTGGCGGACGCGGGCGCGGAGTTGCTGGAGATCTTCGGCAAGCCGGTGATGTTCTTCGACATGCTCAAGGCGATGGCGGCCGCGCATGGCGGCACCGCGGAGAAGCCGTGGGACGCATGGGCCGCGCGCGAGGAGGTACTGGCGTTGCAGGAGAAGCTGGCGCACGAGGGCTTCGCCGTCCTGGGGCAGCACTTCCAGGTGATGGCGCGGCGCAAGGCATAAAGCCATGGGCCTTCCCTTCCTGGGCGTGGGGCTCAGCTACCGCTGGGACCTCAATCCGCACCTGGCGCGTGGCAACCCCGGCGTGGACTGGCTGGAGGTGACGCCCGAGCACTTCCTGCCGCTCACGCCGGACTCGGAGCGGCGGCTGGAGTTGCTCGCGAAGCGCTATCCCCTGGTGGGCCACAGCCTGGAGCTGTCGGTGGGCTCGGACGGCGTGGACGCGCCCGGCTACCGCGAGGGTGTGAAGCGCATCCGTCACGTCACGAAGAGCGTGTGGCACGGGGACCACCTGTGCTTCACGCGCGTGGGGGACCTGCCCCTGCGCGCCCTGACGCCGGTGCCGCTGACGGAGGAGGCGGTGGCCACGTGCGTGCGCAACGTGAAGGCGGCGCAATCGGACCTGGAGGTGCCCTTCGTGGTGGAGAACATCGCGTATCTCTTCCACACGCCGCTCAACACGTTGGAGGAAGCGGAGTTCCTGCGCCGCGTGGTGGAGGACGCGGACTGCGGACTGCTGCTGGACCTGCACAACCTGTACTGCAACGCGGTCAACCACGGGTTCGACCCGTATGCCTTCCTGGACCGGCTGCCCCTGGAGCGCGTGGTGCAGGTACACCTGGCGGGCGGCATCACGATGGAGGGGTTGAGGTTGGACAGCCACTCCGCGCCGTCGCCGGAGGAGGTGTGGCGCCTGTTGGAGTACGTCGCGCCACGCAGCCCGGTGCGCGGGGTGAACTTCGAGATGGACAGCGGCTTTCCTCCCTTCGCGCGGCTGGTGGAGGAGCTGGCCCGCGCGCGCGCCATCCTCCAGCGCTGCGGCGCGAGCGCGGCGTGAGAAGGGAGTTCCCACGATGAGCTACCCCCGAACGCTGGAAGTCCTGGCGCGGCTGCACGTGGATCCCCGCTTCCGTGAAGCGTGGCGCCGCGATGCCCCCGGCGCCCTGGCCCCGCTGGGCCTGACGCCGCCGGAAGCGGAGGCACTCCGCAGGGTGGCTCCGGAAGTGGTGGAGCGCGCCGGACGGATGATGGACTTCCACCGCACCGAGCGCGTGCGCGAACAGCTTGTCTGGGTGGACGAAGCGAAGCGGCCGGAGCTGGGCCCGCTGCGAGCGCGCTTCCTCCAGGACGTGCTGCCGGAAGTGCTCAACCGCGAGGAGGCCATCGCGTACTGCCACTTCCTGGAGGCGGGCGAGCACGCTCCGCACGCGAAGCTCCTCCAGCGGCTGCCCGCATACGTGCCGCAGCTGGCGCGGTGTGAACGGCTGCGCCTGTCGCTCGCGTGGGGGCTTGCTCCCATGCCGGCGTCGGGTCCGCTCGTGGAGTCCTTCGACTATCCGGTGCTCACGCTGCTCGCCGCGCTGGACGCGCCGGGCTGGCCCCCGGTGGAGCCGAAGCCCACGCGCGTGGAGTACCTCAAGGTGCCCAACCTGCCCGCCGTGATGCCGCGCGAGCTGCCGTCACCTTGAGGTGCCCCGTGCGCCTTCAGTGCTTGCGGTGGTGCGTCTTCTCGTAGGTGCCCATGAGCTGGGTCTCCCCCACGATGTGGCCCTCCATCGCCTTGAGCAGCTGCGTGCGCGTGGGCTGGTTCAGGTCCGGCAGCACCGTGTCCAGGGCGTACAGCCGGAAGTAGTACCGGTGGCTGCCAATGGGGGGCATGGGGCCGCCGTAGTCCTGCCGGTTGAAGTCGTTGCGCCCAAGCCGCACCCCCGCCGGCAGCACGTCCAGGGTGGCCCCGTCCGGGAGGCTCTGGGCGTTCACGGGGAGGTTGTAGAGGACCCAGTGGCAGAAGGTGCGCTGGGGGTTCGCCGGGTCCGGCGCGTCCGGGTCCTCCACGATGAGCGCCAGGCTCTTGGCCCCGGCGGGGAGGTTCTCCCAGTGCAGGGGGGGCGCCTTGTCGTCACCCTCGCCGGTGTAGGCGATGGGGATGGGCATCCCGTCCTTGAACTTCGGCGAGGTGAGCTCGAGCGGCTTCGGCATGCGTGACTCCTTGGGCATGAGCGGCCAACGTGACCCCTGCCAAGCTGGCGATGCCGTAGGCCTGATGCTGAGAGACGGAGGGCGCGCCGCCCGGCCGCCTGTCACCTCCCTGGGGGCCTTGCGCCACTGATCCACCGGGCGCCCCCCGGGCCGCCTGCCACCGGGGCTCCTTTGAGAGCGGAACGAGAGCGAAACACCGCCCGCGGGTCCGGCGCCGTGATAGCTGCGCTTGCGGGTGCCGCAATCGCTGCTGGCACCCCGGGCCCCCGCGTCCCCGTACCGGTTGCACGCGCCGCGCATTCGGTGTTAAGCGGCGCCCGCGCGTGTATGGGCGGGGTCGGGGTTGGCGAAGGAAACCCAAGACTTTCCCGGGGTTTGGTGAGGCGTCCGCATGGCAGACCAGGAGCCTCGGAAGCAGGCGGACGCGCCGGGCAGTGAGCTGGGCGAGACGGCCCGGCAGATGCGGGCGGCGGAGCCGTACATCTCCGCGGTCTGGAAGCTGGTGGGC
>NZ_RAWE01000364.1 GCF_003611695.1 Corallococcus carmarthensis
GGGACGCGGTGCGGCTGAGTGGCATGCGCCAGCGGCACCTCTTCCTCTCCCTGGGAGTGGAGGCCTTCTCCTGGGGCCGGGTGGACGTGGACGGGCGGGTGGAGGCGCAACTCCTCCACCGGGACTTCAGCCTGGGCGTCGGCGGGCTGGCGACGGCCATGGGCCAGTCGGGAGCGCGCTACGTCGTCTCGGGGGAGGCCCGGTGGCGCTTCCTGGGAGGCAACCTCTACGCATTGGGGCAGGGTGGCACGCTGTTGTTTCCCATGCCGGAGGGGACGCTGCGGCCGGGGGCCTTCGCGGCCGTGGGGCTGGGGGTGGACAATGCGCGCTGAGCGACTGCTGCGCGGCGGAGCCGGCCTGGTGCTGGCCCTGGCACTCCTCACATCGGGGTGTGCCTCGCTGCCCTCTCGGGCGGGCCCTGGGGGCACCCTGGCTGTCGTCTCGGCCTCGACACCCATGACGGCCTTGGGGCGCGCTGCCGTCGCGAGTCTCCCCGAGGACGACGCCCACGAGGACTTCGACGACGAGCAGTCCGCAGCCGGACCGCTTCTGCACCGCCGCCGGGCCACGCCGTCTCCCCCGAATCCCGGCGGAGGCGAGACGGCACCCCTGCGAGTGGTGGGGGCCCTGGCAGGTGTGTGCGGGGACGTCCCCTCGGGGTGGCCGCGCCTGGACTCGGAGGACGAGGTGCTGGCGCCCTTCCTGGCGTGCACCACGCCCGCAGCCTTCCTGGCCTTGCAGCGCCAGGCGGACATGCCCCGGCTGGTAGAGGCCCTCTCGGACTGGAACGCCGTCCGGCTGGGCGCCCTGGGCCCCTTGGAGACCCAGGGCGCCCGTGTCCTCCTCCAGAAACGCGCGGCCTTCCTCGCCACCGCCGTCGAGAAGCACGGCCTGGCCAAGGCGGAAGTCCTCGCCCTCTTCGTCCTGCACACCTCTCACGACGATGAGGTGCGACAGTTCTTGCGCCTGTTGGCCGAGGACAAGCTGCTGAGGCGCGCCCTGGGGGCCATGGAGGTGGTGCGCGAGGAGCTGAAGCAGCGGGGCATGGCCCTCACCGACTTCCCGGAGCGGGACTTCCGTGCTGGCGACATCGCGCGGGGGCTGGAGCGGGCCGCGGATGACGTCAGGGCCTCCATTCCAGTCGTCGGTGGGCTCCGGGGCGTGGAGGCGTCCTACCTGCCCGCGCAGCTCCCACCGCTCTACCAGGATGCATACCAGGAGGTGGAGAACGCCCAATTCCTGGGGGCCTTCGCGCCCAGCAACGTGGCCCTGGCGTCCTTCGACCACCTCACCTTCGGGGTGCCGCTGGGCTTCTACCACTTGGTGGCGGGGACGGCGCAGGGCGGGGCCTCTCTCGCCAAGGGGGAGTACGAGGAGGCCACGCGGCAGTTGGCGCCCGCGGCCCTCATGGTGGGCCTGTACGCGGGAGGGAAGGGGGCGCGCGCGCTTCGTGAAGCTGGCGTCTCACGGCTGGAGCGCGCTCGCCTCCAGGCGGTGGTGTCCCGCGTGGAGTCGCTGAAGGCTGTGCTGGAGAGGTTGGAGGCGCGAGTCGGGGAGAGCGTCGTGGGAGAGTTGGCCCGCTACCTCCAGCAGGACCGGGACGCAGCCATTCTGGTGGCGGAGTGGGGCGAAGCCGGCGCGCTGGCTCTCTACGAGGCACGAGGCAACGTTGTCCAAGCACAGGCCACATTGGCCGTACGGTACCGAGAGCCCCCGAATGCCGCGTCCACCGGAGCGGGCTCCGGGAGAAAGGGCGGTACTCGGCACTCCATGCCACCCGAGGCGGCTGGGCTCTCTGCCGAGGTGGCGGAGGCGAAGTTCAAGCAGTTGGAGGCGGAGTTCCCGGGAGAGCGCCTGTCGATGGAGGTGGCGGAGCTGACGAAGCACCGCGAGGCTCTGCGGAGGGCTGCTCCAGCCGAAGTCACCGCGGAGCCACTCTGGGCCGACTACGTGGCGTACCTGGAGACGAGGGCTGCGGAACTCCAGCAGGGAATTGCGGAGAAGGGGCCTCTGAAGTGGGCCGGCTATCAACTTCTTCGTGACAGGTACGCCCGGGGCTTGACCTTCGAAAAGAAGATGGTCGCTCTTCTGGAGGCGGACGCGGCCTTGCCGCGGGCGAAGCGGCGCTGGCTCAAGGACTTCGACCGGCCCCGCATCGCGACGCACGTAGGGGTTGCGAAGGCGGACCTACGCTTCGCGGACGTGCTCGTCATCGAGGAGGGCCCCTCTGCGGGCCCTCAGCCCCGTGTGGAGACGTTCAGCTTCAAGAGTAGGGACCTCGCGCAGATGAAACCAAAGGAGTTGACCGCGCAGATGACTGCGGACGCTCGCGACGCCCTGCGGTATTACGGAGAGACACTGAACATTCGCCGCCCCGGGATGGAGATGGAAACACAGATCCAGAGGGTCAGTCTCATATACGAGGGGGGCGACATGAAGCCTGTCGATTTGGGGATATGGAGAACGGCGGCAGAGCACGTTGAGAATAGGATCAATGGAGTGGAGGTGTCGCTTCAATGAAGGTGCTTGAATTTCAAGAGTTGGGCGCGGCGGACCGGCTTAGGCTTTCATTCGAAGGCACCTTCAATCCCCATGCTGACCTACAGGCGGAATTGGAGCCACTCTTCCATGCACTCGAGGTGCATGCTGGGGAGTGGATGCCGGACGTTGTCGAGGGTAAACGGCGACGAAAGTACTCCCGCGCCGCCGTCTGGAAGGCTCTGGAGGAAGAGCGCGACGAAAGCAGTACGACCATCGGTCTCTATCGAACGAAGGCGCCTGCGCTGGATATTACGCTTCGGCTTTGGTTCCCGCCTCTCCCGCAGAGGCTGCACATTTGGATTGCGGTTCAGCCGATGTCATTCTTCACGGACACGGAAAGCTGTCGCGAATTCGTGGATATGGTCCGTACCTGGGCCGGCCGGTATCCAATCACCTATGCCATGGCTAATAGCTTGGCCGATGACCAGATGTCTGGCGCTCCCGACTTCGGCCGCGATGAGAGAACTTCGCGAAGAGACGGATTCGATAAGATCTATGAGGTGTGCTGGCTGAACGTCTTCGGCCCGAAGTTGGTGGAGACCGTAGGTCGCGAGCGAATGCTTTCGACTCCTGCACACCGAGTTGAAGAACTCCCCAGCGGTTCCATTCTTCTGGTGACGTGGCCCATCGCGGCAGGTTTCTCAAGCGACGAAGCGCGCGTGGCCCAGGCCCGTGCCCACGTCCACCTGCGGCCTGACCTCGACTTCGACACGGTGCTTCGCACGCTGCGCGAGCGCAGTGCGGCACTGGCTCCAGTGGAGCCCAGCTTTCATCCGGACTTGGCACCTCTACTTTCGCGGGTGGTGGAAAGGGCTCCCATCAGCGAGCGGCAACGGAGGATTGCCGAGCTTAACGCCTTCCGGCCGCCCGAGCCGGAGGAGTGGCTCCCAGCCGCCCTTCCTCCGGACGTGGAGAATCCGGAGCGTGTCCTCGAATCCTACGGAGACTTGTCCGAAAGTCTCGTGGCAGCACTGCACACCAAGGTGCCCTCCATCATGGACGAGACGGCCGAGTCCCTCACGGACCTGGACTTCTACTTCTGGCGGGAGAACTTCCCGGAGCGGTACACGCGCGAACTCATCGACAGTCACACAGCTCCGGCGCTGGGGGGCTACCTCGGGGACGTGCTGGTGCGGCGGTTGGGTGGGACGTGGGTGCTGCGGGCGAAGAAGGAGGAGTCCCAGGTGCGTGTTGGCAAACGCGTATGGCTGCCCTTCCTCCGTGCGCGCCGGTACATGCAGTCGCGCGAGTCGCTGTTGGAGTACTCGCTCACCCAGTTCTTCAAGGAGGCGGAGCGGTACCGGCACTGATGGGCGAGGGGAACGGAGAGAGTGGCTGGCTTCGCATTCTATTTCTGATGTCTGGGCGCGGATAGTTGGAGTCAGTAAATGGGCATATTCATCGACTACGTCTCCCTCGCGGGTCTCCCACCAATGGAACTCGTTCGGGACAAGGTATGCGAGAGGCTGAGGTGCCAAGTGGAGTTGGTTTGGCACTCCGCAGGTTTCCACATCGAGGTGAAGCGCCGCATCCGCGGTGTCGGCGCCTTCCCGGACCGCGCCAGCGCCTTGCGCCTCATCACCGCCGTCGCCCTCGAAGTCACCGGCGTCTGGGACGACTGCCGCTACCTCGACATGTCCCTGCTCAACTCAACCCCAGACATTGCCGCTGCTTGACGCCGCCGAGGAGCCTTCCTCCTCCGAACCCCTCCGGACCAACTACACAAGATTCGGGACTTGACCGGAGGTACGAGCCTTCCTTCCCCCGGCGAGGCAGCTGGCGCACTGGCGCCCGCAACTCGTTCGCGACCGCCGGTTTCGCGGCAGTCAAGAGGTGCCGGCTATTGGCAAGTGCGACGCACTAAGTCGACATCGTGAGAGCGGAATTAGGAGGTTGTTGTTGGCGCGTTCGCAACTCTCGTGCTTAGGTTTCGAGTGTAGGCCGGCGTCGACTTTCGCGTGAGGCTAATTTGGAAATTCTCAATAGCTTGGAGGTTCGCTGGTTCTTTGATAGCAACCATCCTGCTGCTTCTGTGACGCGGGACTGGTTTGGTTCGATCTCGACGGAGGGGAGACGCGTTGACTACTACCTTGCAACGGACCGTGGTGACATAGGGTTCAAGGCCCGGGTCGTCGAAGGGCAGCCGGTCAAGGTGGAGACCAAGTACCTGTTGGGCTCGCTCGGCGCAGTACACCTGTCTAATGGAGTCGTCGGAAATCTTGAGCGCTGGAGAAAGCTCTCTCTAACACTTGAAGACTCCCTTCTGATGCGAGACGGGATTTGGCTTGCCGTCGAGAAGGAGAGGCGCCTTCGCAAGTTCGCCTTCGAAGACGGTACTACGCGTGAGGTTCTGAACACCGCGAGGCCTGTTGCAGGCTGCGGGGTCGAACTTACTCGGCTCCATTGTCGAAGTAGTGAGCAGGCTGCCCCCATTGAGGGGTGGACGCTGGGGCTTGAGGCATTTGGTCCTGAAGCAACTCTGCTCGAGATTCTTCAGGGGGCATGCCGCGAAGCATTTGCCTCCTGTCCGCAAATCGCCCTCGGCAAGGCCTGTTCAGCGAGTTACCCCGAATGGGTGAGGTTGCGAGTTGGCGCAACGTGAACTCTCATGCCGTGCGGCTCACCCTTTGTAGTCACGGGCACCGGCTTGATGACGGGGCCCGTGCCCAAGAGCCCCGGACGCGCTGCTCCCCATGCCCGCGCCACCAGTAAGGCATGGCCTTCTCTTTTCCTCGGATCTCGACAAGCTCTCCAATCTCGACCCTTCGACCTTGTCCTCCGAGTCTGGGTTCATCTACGTCGTGCCCCACCTTGACGCTGAGGACCGCTGAACCTACAGCGGTGATCACGGCGGTTGAGGTGGGTAGTCGCAGAAAGAGAACCAAGCGGCTGCGTCCTGCGGCAGCACGGTCGAGAGTGCCTCGCGCATGGCCTGAATGAGAGCGGCATGGGTTCGTGCG
>NZ_RAWE01000365.1 GCF_003611695.1 Corallococcus carmarthensis
CGCCCCGGCCGAGCCCGTGCGGCTCACGCTGGTGGGCACCAACGACTTCCATGGCTGGGTGATGCCCCACCGCGCCACGCTGCCGGATGGGCAGAAGGTGGAGGAGGGCGGCGCGGCGCTCTTCGCGTCCTACGTGGCGCGGCTGCGCGAGGACAACCCGGGCGGGGTGCTGCTGGTGGATGGCGGCGACCTGTTCCAGGGGACGCTGGCGTCCAACCTGGGCGAGGGCGCCATCGTCGTCGACGTGTACAACCTGCTGGGCTACGCGGCGGTCGCCATCGGCAACCACGAGTTCGACTACGGCCCGGTCGGCCCGGGGCCGGTGGCCACGCGTCCGGACGAGGACCCGCTGGGCGCGCTCAAGGCCCGCGTGGCGCAGGCGAAGTTCCCCTTCCTGTCCGCCAACGTGCGCGAGAAGGACGGCCGCCCCCCAGCGTGGCTGGGCAATGACGGCACCACGGTCGTCACGGTGAAGGGCGTGAAGGTGGGCCTGCTGGGCCTGTCCACGCTGCAGACGCCGCAGACGACCAACCCCGCCAACGTCGCCAGCCTGAAGTTCGAGTCCCTGGCCGGCGCCGCGAAGCAGGCCGCGAAGTCGCTGCGCGCGCAGGGCGCGGAGGTGGTGGTCGCCATCGCGCACGCGGGCGGCAAGTGCACGGACCTGGCGAACCCGCACGACACGTCCGGCTGCGTGCGGGACGACGGCGAAATCTACGCGGTGCTGGACGCGCTGCCCCAGGGCGCGGTGGACGCCGTGGTGGCGGGCCACACGCACCAGCCCATGGGGCACTTCTTCGGCGACGTGCCGGTCATCGAGACGACGGGCCTGGCGCGCTCGTTCGGCGTGGTGGACCTGTTCGTGGATCCGGTGACCCACCGCGTGCTGCCCGAGCGCACGCGCATCCAGGCCGCCATCCCCGTGTGCGGGGCCGTGGATGCCACGCTGAAGTCCTGCGACCCGCTGAAGCTGCGCGACGCGAAGGACGTGCGGATGGTGCCGGCCACGTTCCTGGGCCAGCCGGTGACGCCGGACGCCCGCGTGGAGGCGCTGGTGGCCCCCGCGGAGGCGCGCGTGGAGGAGGAGCAGCGCCGCCCGGTGGGCGTGGAGACCCAAGCCCGCATGCCCCAGGTCTACGAGGGCGAGAGCGCGCTGGGCAACCTCATCGCGGACGCGATGCGGGAGGCGGCCCGCTCCGACGCGGCGGTGATGAACGCGGGCGGCATCCGGGCGGACCTGCCGCAGGGGCCGCTCACCTTCGGGAAGCTCTACGAGATTCTTCCCTTCGACAACACGCTCGCGGTGCTGGACCTGAGCGCGGACGAGCTGCGCCGCTTCCTCGCGCTGGCCTACGGCGGCCGCAAGGGCGTCTTCGCGGTGTCCGGCCTGGAGGTGACGCTGGCCGCGTGCCCCGGTCCGGAGCGCTTCCAGGGCGTGACGCTGCCGGGAGGCAAGGCGCTGAAGGCGAAGGGAACCTACCGGGTCGCGGTGCCGGACTTCCTCCTGCGCGGCGGTGACGGGGTGGGACCGCTGACGTCCACGCTGCCACGGGAACGTATCAGCCTGTTGCAGGGGCAGGACCTGCGCGAGGTGCTCACCGCGTACGGCCGCGCCCACGGCAACGCGCTGAAGCCCCCGGCGCTCGGACGCGTGCACCTGGTGAAGGGGACGGGGCCCTGCGCTGACGCGAACCCCTGAAAAAGTGCGCCCGGGGTTGGAAATTTTCTCTCCGTGCTGATCCGCTGGGGCTGGATCGCGGCGCAACCCAGCGGAAGATCAGCGGAAGGCGCCCAGGGCCGAATTTTCGGCCTGGGATCAGTTTCCAACGGAGGGAAACCTCCCTACTCTAGGGCACGCGAGATCCCTTGCAGGCGCGGCCCCGAGTCAGCGCGAGCAAGTTGGAGCCCGTGCGTGGGAGGGACAGAAGAGATGCTCTACAAAGTGACCCCGATGATGGTCCCGGTTGCGCCCGAGAAGAAAGAGGCGCGTGAGCCGGGGCAGCCGCGCAAGCGGCGCAAGTCCTCCGTCTACGACGCTGACGGCCACGAGGTGCTGATCTCGCTGATGTGTCTGAAGTGCAAGACGCTCAAGCCGCTGGCGCAGTTCGGGCTGCGGAAGATGGCGGACGGCGCCATCCGCAACCAGCCGTGGTGCCGGGGCTGCCGCTCGGGCGCGGGCACGAAGAAGCCGAAGAAGGACGAGGCCCAGGCCACCACCGTCCAGGTGCCCGTCGCCGCCGCGGAGCCCGTGTTCCAGGTCGTCGCCGCCGTGCCGCTCGACGCCGCTCCCGTGGCGCCGACGCTCGTTGACGCGCCGGCTGCGGACGACGTGACGGTCACCGCCCCGGTCTGATCCACGGCCCGGGATGATCCGCCCTGCTGGGGCGCGCACTGTTCGCGCCCCGCACGGGACGGATCTGCTCAGGGCCCGCCGTCCCCCCGCGAAGAGGGACGGTCCGCTTCACGTCAGGACAGCCGCAGGCCCGCCGGCAGCGTGTCGCCGAGCGCCCGGGCTTCGTCCGCCGCCTCCAGGGCGACCACTTCCCGCACCATCCGCACCCAGGTGTCGGCGGCCTTCGCGGCCACCAGCGCCTGGGCCGTGCGCTCGCGCAGCGCCGGATCCAGATCGCGCGTGCGGTCGCCGGTGAGGCGCGCGAGCTGGGCGGCGGCGAAGGGCGCCCCGTCCACCTTGCGCAGGTCCAGCGACAGGAGCAGCTCCAGCCACGCCTCCGCCGTCTCCACGTCCACGACCTTGTGGCTGCTGCCGTAGAGCGGCACGCGCGCGCCCAGCCGGCCCAGGGCCCACGCCCACGGGCCGCCGGAGCGGGACTCGGCCTTCAGGCGCGCGGCGATCCACCGGCCCACCTCCGCCTTGTCGCCCGGGGACAGGTGCTCCAGCGAGGCGACGGTGCGGATCATCTCGTCCAACCCCTCCGGTTGGATTCCCTTGAGCTTGCCGCCCTGCGTGGGGGCTTCCGGCGGCACGCGCCGGGAGAGGTGCGGCTGGAGGTAGCCGTACAGTTTCTGCTGCTGCGCCTCGGTGAGGCCGCCCGCGATGCGGCGCCACATCACCCAGAACTCCGTCCACACCGCCTTGTCCGTGTGGTGCTGCACCAGCGCGTCGAAGAGGCTGAAGGTCTGCTCCGCGCGCCAGCCGTCCAGCGGATAGCCGAAGCCGGGGCGCAGGCAGAAGCCGGTGAGGCTGTAGAAGACGCGCTCGTGGTCATCCGTGCGGCGGCGCTTGCTCGCGCCCGCGTAGAGCGTGCTCCACAGCTCGCGCAGCACCGGCACGCGCCACGTGTCGCGCGGGCCCAGCACCTTCTCCAGCGTGCGCGACAGCTGCTTCACGTCCTTGGGCCCCAGGGGCAGCGGCTTGTTGCCGTAGACGCGCTCCACGTTGTCCTTCGCCTCGGCGAAGCGCGCGGGCATGGACTCGGTGACGGTCAGCTCGTGCGAGCCGCCAGTGCCGCGCAGCTCGAACTCCAGGCGCCAGCGCTCGTCCGCGACGTCCGACACGCAGAACAGCTCCAGCGTGCCAATCTCCGTGAGCGCGGCCTGCAGGTGCACCGGCACCTCCGTGACCTTCCCCGCCGCGCCCTTGAGCAGCGTGTGGATGGGCGGCAGCGGCTTCAGGTCCTCCGCCAGCGGCACCAGGTCCCCCGGCTTGTCGATGCGGTCGCTCGTCGTGGAGTAGAGCGCGAACTGCACCGGCCGGCCCAGGGTGAGCGTGAAGGGGCGCTCGCCCAGGTCCACCTTCTGGCCCTCCTCGAAGCCGCGAGGAATCAGGCACAGCGTGGGCTGCTCCGTGCTGTCCGCGCCGCGCTGCAGGCCCACGTAGTACGCACGCGCCGCGCCGCCGCCAATGCGCAGGCCGTGCCCGCGCCGCACCAGCCCGTAGTACGCCGCGCCCCGCGCCACCGCGAGCTCCAGCGACTCGTGCTTGAGCATCGGGATGCGGGGTGCCTGCGGCCACCACGCGGACAGCGCGTCCACCAGCCGCGCGGAGATCTGCGGCGAGTTGAAGACGCCGCCGTTGAGCAGGATGGCGTCCGGACGGGGCAGGGCGCCTTCGTGCGACGGCGTCTCGCCCAGCGCCGCGAAGCCCGCAGCCGCGTGCTGCGCGAGGAAGGCCGCCAGGTGCCGGGTGACGGCGGGGTCCTGCACGTACGGCAGGCCCAGCTCCTGGAGCGCCATGCGCGCGGAGCGCCGGGGCCGGTCCTCGGGAGGGGACAGGGGGAAGAAGCCGTCCAGCACCAGCGCGTGCGCCTCGTCGCGGCCCAGCTCCGTGGACAGCGTGCCGCCCAACAGCCGGCTGCCCTCGCCGATGATCGACACGCCGTATTTCTCCGGCGGCGTGCGCCCCAGCAGCTCCTCCTTCGCGGTGCGCGCGGCCTGGATGGCCTGCGTCCACTGCGTCGCGGACAGGCGCTTGCCGTTCTGGGTGAGCTTCTCCTCCATGCGCCGCGCGAGCGCCGCGTCCATGTTGTCGCCGCCCAGCATCAGGTGGTCACCCACCGCCAGCCGCCGCAACATGGGCCCTTCCGGCGACACGCCCGCGTGCACCAGCGTGAAGTCCGTGGTGCCGCCGCCCACGTCCACCACCAGCACCAGCCGCACCTGGGACAGCGTCTGCTCCAGGTCGGAGCGGTGGCGCGCGGTGTAGTCGTAGAAGGCCGCCTGCGGCTCCTCCAGCAGCGTGAACTTCTCCAGCCCCGCCTTGCGCGCCGCGCTCACCGTGAGGGCGCGCGCCGCCTCGTCGAACGAAGCGGGGACGGTGATGACTACCTCCTGCTTGGAGAGCGGCTCGTCCGGGTGGGCGTAGTCCCACGCGCGGGCCATGTGCGTGAGGAGCAGGGCGGACGCATCCACCGGGGACAGCTTCTGCACGTCCGCGGGCGCGCCCCACGGGAGGATGGGCGCGGAGCGGTCCACGCCCGGGTGGCACAGCCAGCTCTTGGCGGAGGCCACGAGCCGGCCGGGCACGCGCGCGCCCTGCCAGCGGGCCAGCTCGCCCACCACGTACGGGCCGCCGTCGTCGCCCCAGGGCAGCCGCAGCACCTCCGGGGCCAGCTCGTGGCCGGCGGGGACGTAGACGGTGGACGGAAGGAGGGCGCGCGGGGCCACCTCGCCCTGGCGGACGAGCTGGGGCAGGGGGAAGTCCTCGACGGGCGCCCCCGCGCCCTTGCCTGGATCCACGGATGCCACCGCGCAATGGGTGGTGCCCAGGTCGATGCCGACGATTCGCATACGCCTCCGGTGTGCGGGGCCCCTTCTACTCCTTCATGCGCACGTTGAGCTCCAGCTTCCAGCGCCCGGAGCCGTTCTTCTCCAGGCACCGCAGCTCCAGCGTGCCCACCTCCGTCACCGCCGCCTGGAGGTTCACCGGCGTCAAATCCCCGAAGGGCGTGGCCTGTCCGGGCAGCGT
>NZ_RAWE01000366.1 GCF_003611695.1 Corallococcus carmarthensis
CCGTCTACCTGGCCGAGCACGTGTCCATTGGCAGCCGCGTGGCGGTGAAGGTGCTGCACGAACACCTGACGCGCTACCCGGAGCTGGTGCAGCGCTTCCACGCCGAGGCCCGGGCGGTGAACCTCATCGGGCACGAGAACATCGTCAGCATCTTCGACCTCAACGCCACGGCGCCCCGGCCGTACCTCATCATGGAGTTCCTGGAGGGCGCGCCGCTGTCGGCGTGGGTGGGGACGCCGCTGTCCGCCGGGGCGGTGGTGCCCATGCTCGCCCAGGTGTGTGACGCGCTGCATGCGGCGCACGCGCGGGGCATCGTCCACCGCGACCTGAAGCCGGACAACATCTTCCTGGTGAAGCGCGGGCGGGGGATGCCCTTCGTGAAGGTGCTCGACTTCGGCATCGCGAAGCTGGTGGACGCGAGCATGCCGGAGACGGTGGCCGGCATCATCGTGGGGACACCGGAGTACATGGCCCCGGAACAGTCCCTCAGCCGGCGCCTGGACGGCCGCGCGGACCTGTACGCGGTGGGCGTCATCGCCTACCAGCTGCTCACCGGACGGCTGCCCTTTCCCGACGAGGGGCTCACCGCCCAGCTGGTGGCGCACCAGACGCGGCAGCCTCCGGCCCCGCGCTCCATCTGCCCCACGGTGCCGCCCGCGCTGGAGGCGGTGGTGCTGCGCGCGCTGGCGAAGGGGCCGGAAGAGCGCTTCCCGAACGCGCTCGCCCTGCGCGCCGCGCTGGAGCAGGCACTCGCCGCGAGGACCCCGCCGCCGCGCGCGGCCGTGGGCGCTCCCCGTCCCGCGCAGGGAGGTGCGCCCCAGGCGAACCCGCCCACGGGACCCCGGCGTACCCCGCCGCTGGCCCCTCCGGGGGCCGCTGGAGGGAAGACGCTCCCGGTGCCCGTTCAGGTGGTGCTGCAACCGGGCGCGCAGCCCCGGGCCTTCACGGGCTCCGACCTGTCGCGTGGCGGTGTGTTCCTGCATGCGACAGGGGAGCTGCCCCCGCTGTTCGCCCAGGTCCAGGTGGTGCTGCCCCTGTCCACGGGGCCGCTGTCCGTCACCTGCGAGGTGGTGCGCCACGTCTCGCCCGAGCAGGCCCAGTCCTGGAGCATGCGCCCGGGCTTTGGCGTGCAGTTCGTCGCGCCGTCCACCGCGCTGAAGGCCCGCGTGGAGCAGCACCTGGCCGGGGCCCTGGCCTCTCCGGCCCCCTCGCCCCGGGAGCTTCCGGACGACGCCGAGGCCGAGCGCGTCCTGGTGATGTGGCGGGGACAGCTGGCCGGGGAGGGCAGCCACTACGCGGTGCTGGGGCTTTCGCCGGACGTGGAGCTGGAGTCGGCGCGGGAGCGCGCGCGGGAGCTGTGGACCGCCCTGTCCGCGCTGCGGCAGCGGCCCCTGTCCCGCGGACAGCGCTCGCGCCTGGAGTCCATGCTGATCCGCGTGAGGGAGGCGGGCGACACCCTGGGCGTGCCGCTGCGCCGGGCGCGCTACGACGCACGGCTGGGCAACGCCCGGGGCGTGGCGCGGTGCCTGGAGGCGGGGCTCACCGCGGTCCAGACGGACGCCCTGCGCCGCGAGTTCCTGGCCGAGCAGCCCCGGGCGGTGGGCACCGCGCGGGTGCACTTCCTCACCGGCAGCTCGTTGGAGCGCGACGGCCAGCTCCAGCGGGCCCTGGAGGCCTACGAGCGGGGGCTGGAGCTGGATCCCCTGGACTGGGAGTACCAGCAACGCCGCCGCGTGGTGGACCGGGCGCTGGGCGCGCGCCTGTCCGGCGGTGCCCGAAATGAAAGGGCCCGATTCCCTGGGGAGGGAACCGGGCCCTGACGGCGCTTCCGGTGATTCAGCCGGAAGGCGTGACTACTGGGCCGAGCAGGCGTCGCTGACGCCGTCGAGCTTGCTGCTGCACGCCGTGAGACGCAGCGCGAACGCCTGCTGCTCGGACGCGGTCTTGTCGGAGCAGCCCTTCACGTCGCTCACGCAGTCCGCGTACTCGCTCAGCTTGTCCTTGTCGGCGTCGGTGCAGGAGTCGAGGGAGTCCTTACAGGACTCGATCTCCGCATCCGTCGGCGCCTCGAAGCCGGTGGTGGGCAGGCCACACTCGGAGACCTTGTCGACCAGGCTGTTGAACGCGTCCGCGGAGTCGTCGCAAACGTTGCCGCCGCAAGCGGTGAGCGTGAGCGAAGCCATGGCCGCCAGACCGAACAGGATATTCTTCATGATGGTTCTCCCCCTCAGGGATGAGGTACAGGTGGAAAGCAAGCGGCGCGCATCCTAACCAGTGCTCGCTTGCGGTACAGTGGACTTTTATTCCGGGAATTCTATTCAAAAGCAAATAGGGAAGCGCGTGGCGGGATGATCCGCCAACTGCCTTGACTCCCCCCCGGGTTTCCCGTAAGTCCCGCCGTCTTTTAGCGCGCCGGGCGGTCCGCCGTCCGAAATGCGCGTTGGATTCCATGGGTTGAACCAACCCGAAGCTGACAGGGGTTCGACGATGTACGCAGTCATTCGCACGGGCGGAAAGCAGTACCGCGTCGCTGAGGGCGACGTTGTCCGGATCGAGAAGATCGCCGGTGACATCGGCGCCGAGGTCTCGTTCACCGAGGTCCTCCTGCTGGGCGGCGCTGAGAGCCCGAAGGTGGGCCAGCCGACGGTGGCGGGCGCGAAGGTCGTGGGCAAGGTGCTGGCGCAGGACAAGCACCGCCGCGTCCTGCACTTCCGCAAGGAGAAGGAAGGCTGGACCCGCCGTCGGGGTCACCGCCAGCCGTACACCGAGGTGAAGGTCACCTCGATCTCCGGCTAATCGCCTTCCCGGTCATTCCCACACGAACTTCAAGGAGCAGGTGTCATGGCCCATAAAAAAGGTCAGGGTTCTTCGCGCAACGGGCGTGATTCCAACCCGCAGTACCGTGGCGTCAAGGTGTACGGCGGTGAGACCATCACGGCGGGCAGCATCCTCGTCCGTCAGGTCGGCACGGTCATCCACCCGGGCACGAACGTGAAGCTCGGCCGCGACTTCACCCTCTTTTCGACGGTGGACGGCGTGGTGAAGTACGAGCGCCTCGGCCGCGACAAGAAGAAGGTGTCGGTGTACCCGGCCGCCGCAGAGGCGAGCGCCTAGTCGGCGGCCCTGGGGTGACCCAGGGCACGGGCATTACCGAGCGGGTCGTTCCCGGTCCTTTCGTTCCCTTGGGAACGGGCGGATGCGAGGACGGCCCGCTCTGTGTTTTTCCAGGAGGGCGGTCGCCCCATGAAGTTCGTCGACGAAGTACGCATCTACGTGAAGGCGGGAGACGGCGGGAACGGTGCCGTGGCCTTCCGGCGGGAGAAGTTCATCGAGCGCGGCGGCCCCAACGGAGGGGACGGCGGCAACGGCGGTTCCGTGATGTTCGTGGCGAACCCGCAGCTGACCACGCTCCTGGACTACCGCTATCAGCAGCACCACCGTGCCAAGAACGGCGAGCACGGCATGGGCAGCGACTGCAACGGCCACGGCGCCGAGGACATGGTGCTCCAGGTGCCGGTGGGCACGCTGATCCGTGACGAGCACTCCGGCGAGCTGCTGGTGGACCTGAGCGACCCGGGCCAGCAGTACGTGGCGGCCAAGGGCGGGCGGGGCGGCCTGGGCAACATGAACTTCGCCACCTCCACGCGCCAGACGCCGCGCTTCGCGCAGGACGGCGGGAAGGGTGAGGAGGTCACCCTGCGGCTGGAGCTGAAGCTGCTGGCGGACGTGGGCCTCCTGGGCTTCCCCAACGCGGGCAAGAGCACGTTCATCTCGCGGGTGAGCCGGGCGCGGCCGAAGGTGGCGGACTACCCGTTCACCACGCTGGTGCCGAACCTGGGCATGGTCCAGTACAAGGACAACCTGTCCTTCGTCATGGCGGACATCCCCGGCATCATCGAGGGCGCCAGCGAGGGCGTGGGCCTGGGCCACCAGTTCCTGCGCCACGTGGAGCGCTGCAAGGTGCTGGTGCACCTCATCGACATGGGCGCCGAGGGCGAGGGCCGCAAGCCGCTGGACGACTTCAACATCCTCAACGCGGAGTTGAAGAAGTACAGCGCGGAGCTGGCCAGCAAGCCGCAGGTGGTGGCCGCCAACAAGCTGGACCTGACGGAGGCACGCGAGCGCCTGGGGCCCTTCACGGAGGCGCTGCGCCGCAAGGGCATCCGCGTCTACCCGGTGTCCTGCGCCACGGGCGAGGGCATGCAGCCCCTGATGGACGCGGTGGCGGAGGTGCTCTTCACCGGCCGCACCGGGAAGATCCACGTCGAGGCTCCGGCGAAGAAGACCGCCGCCAGGGCTCCCGCGAAGAAGGCTCCGGCGAAGAAGGCTCCGGCGAAGAAGGCTCCGGCGAAGAAGGCTCCGGCGAAGAAGGCCGCGAAGCAGGCGTCGCGCAAGAGCGCGGCGAAGAAGGCTCCTGCCAAGAAGGCCGCCGCCAAGAAGGCGCCCGCGAAGAAGGCCGCCGTGAAGAAGGCTCCGGCGAAGAAGGCTCCGGCGAAGAAGTCCGCGCGCAAGCCCGTGGCGAAGCAGGCCGCGCGCAAGGCTCCGGCGAAGAAGTCCGCGAAGAAGTCCGGCGGGAGGCGCTGAGCCGATGGCTGGTGGTGGCCCCCGCTACGAGAAGTTCGAGCGCGACGTCGTCGAGCCGGAGCAGTTCCTGCTCGACGTGCGGAAGGAGAAGATCGACCGCGTCGTCAGCCAGCGCACGCGCAACTTCGTGGTGGTGCTCGACCGGCTGGAGGACAACTTCAACATGGCCGCGGTGCTGCGCACCTGCGAGTCCATGGGCGTGCAGGAGGTGCACGTCGTCGTCAACCCGGAAGCGCCCTTCATCCCCAACCTGCGGGTGGCCCAGGGCTGCGACAAGTGGTTGGACGTGCACCTCTACAAGACGTTCGCGGAGTGCCGTGAACACCTGAAGGGGCGGGGCTTCAGCCTCTACGCGTCGGCGCTGCGCGAGGGGGCCACCAACCTCTACAGCCTGCGCTTCGACACGAAGTTCGCCATGGTGTTCGGCAACGAGCGCTATGGCGTGAGCGACGACGTGCTCAACGGCGTGGACGGCACCTTCTGGGTGCCCATGAAGGGCTTCAGCCAGAGCCTGAACATCTCCGCGGCGGCGTCCGCCAGCATCACCCGGGCGATCGCCTGGCGGGACGAGCACCTGGGGAGCTCCGGGGACCTGTCCCCCGAGGAGGCCCAGGAACTGCGCGAGCGCTTCTACCTGCTGGGCGTGAAGCAGCGGAAGCGTCTGGTCAAAGCCACACAGCGGTGAATGCTGGCCCCCCGGGGTCCGTCCGGATGCGGTAGATGGACCCTGCGGGTGCCCTGGGTGCCCGCTCCGGAGGCGCACGCCATGTTGCTGGAATCCCTGCTCTTCGCGCTGCTCACGCAGGCCCCCAC
>NZ_RAWE01000367.1 GCF_003611695.1 Corallococcus carmarthensis
GCCTGCGCCAGGGGCGCGCCCGCGTGCGCCAGGTCTGGCAGCGCCGCCACGCACGCCCACACGAGCCCCACGTACAGCAGCATCGCCAGCAGCAGCGAGCCCACCGTCGCCATGGGCACCGTGCGCTCCGACGCACGCACCTGTCCGGCGATGACCGGGACGATTTCAAAGCCCTGGTAGGCGAACATCACCGTGAGCCCCGCCTTCAGCCAGGACGCTCCCGTGGCGGGCAGCGGTGGCGGCACCTGCCCGGTGGGCAGGAAGAAGAACGCGGCCAGCAGCGCCGCCAGGGGCACCAGCTTGAGCACCGTGAGCGCCGTCCACGTCCGCGCCGACACGCGGATGCCCGAGGCCACCAGCGCCGCCAGCCCCGTCACCAGCGCGGAGGCCAGCAGCCGCTCGCCCACGGGCCCGCCCAGGCCCACCGACGGCGCCACCGCGCGCGCCAGTCCCGCCATCACCGCGGACGTGCTCAGGAAGGCGCTGACGTAGGCGACCCAGCCGACGAGGAACGACACGCGCTCGCCGAACGCCGCGCGCGCGAACACCACGGGCCCGCCATCCGAGTCGAACCGCCGGCCCAGCACCGCGAACGCGAACGCCACCGGCACCAGCGCCAGCCCCGTCAGCGCGAAGGCCCAGACCGCGCCCAGGCCGGGCGCCTGCGCCGCGACCTCCGCGGGCGCGAAGAAGATGCCGACGCCCACGATGCCGTTGACGCCCAGGGCCAGCAGTTGGAACGGCCCGATGGTGCGCTCGGGTGCGACGCCGGAGGGAAGGGTGGACACGGTGCGGACTTCACTACACCCGCGCCCCGCGCACCATCACCGTGCACGCGTTCAGGGGTGGGAGAGCAGCACGCTCAGCGCGGCCATGCGCCCGGACGCGGACTCCTGCTCCAGGGACTTCGGGATGGCCACGAACACGTCGTTCTCGCGCTGCTCGCCGCAGGCGCGGGTCCCCCGGTAGTGCTTGCGGTCGCGCTCGATGATGAGGTTGTAGCCGCACGGGCCCACCGACCCCATCAGCGCGTCCGGGCTGAGCGTCAGCGATGAAGGCTGACCCGCGAAGGTGCCCATGGCCTCCACCACCTCCGGGCGCTCGCGCACGGACATGTCCACCGGCTTCTGGTCCACGGTGCCCTGGATGCGCTGGTCCGACAGCTTCAGGTCCACCGGCTGCTGGAAGGCCTGGCCCTGGAGCGCGCTGTCCGTCATCCGCAGCCGCAGGTCCGGACCCTGGAGACCTTGCGCGTCGACGCTCGCGCGCACGGTCGTCCGGGGCGTGCGCAGTTCCACGGTGTCGTCGCGCTTCGCGACAGCGGATCCGCCCGCGAGCAGGGCGGCTACGGTGAGGATGCGAGCGGTTCTCATGCTCCAAAGCTGGGGCGTCGGGCCACGCGCCACCAGGGCCGCGCCCCGGCTGCTCGGGGGGCGGCACGCGGTGGAGAAGGACGCCCCGCCGGCTTCCGGAAGGGGAGCGGCCTTCGTGATATCCGTGCGCTCGTGTCCCGCACGCGCCTGCTGGCCCTCCTCGTCGCACTCGTCGCCATCGTGGTCGCCGTCTGGCAGCGGGCCCGGGCCGTGGAACGGCTGGGCCAGGACTTCGACGAAGCGACCTACCTGCCCATCGCCTTCACCTATGCCCGGATGCTGGATGAGGGCCGCTGGGGCGACATTGGCGGGCTCCGGGAGAACTTCGAACACCCGCCGCTGGTGAAGCTGCTCTTCGCCGAAACCGTGCGCGTGACGGGCGCTCCCGAACCGGACTGGCCGGACGTCCCCATGGGCCAGCCCATCCCGGACGCCGCGCGCCCCACGTTCCTCGCGACGCGGAGCCTGTCCGCGGTGGCCGGCGTGCTCCAGGTGGGGCTCGTCGCGCTCGTGGATCCGTTGGGCGCGCTCCTGCTCGCGTGGGACCCGTACCACACGAAGTACACGTCCCAGGCATACCTGGAGGCCGTGCCGGGGCTGTTCGCGGTGCTCGCGCTGCTCGCCTTCGAACGTGCCCGGCGCCAGGGCTTCGCGCCGGGATGGACGGCGGTGTCCGGTGCACTGCTGGGGCTCGCGGCGGCGGGGAAGTATCCGTATGGCCTCGTGGGCGGGCTCACGTTCCTGCCCTTCCTGGTGGCGGGCGCGCGCACGCGGTGGCGCCCGTGGGCCGCCATCGTCGTGTCCACGGCGGCGGCGTTCCTCCTGGTGAACCCCGCGCTGTGGTCTTCGCCGTTCGCGTCGCTGTGGGAGTCCATCACCTTCCACTGGGGCTATTCGCACAGCGAGCACGTGCGCCGCAGCGCGCTGCCCTGGTACCAGCCGCTCGCGTTCCTCACGGACACGTGGCTGTCCAACTCCGACCCGGGCATCTACCTCACGCACTTCAACGGGCGCGCGCTGCTGCCGCTGGCCGTGCTGGGCCTGCCCCGGACGTGGCGCGAGCGGCCCGTGTGGGCGGTGGGCGCCGTCGTCGGACTGGTGTTCCTGCTGCTGTGGAACACCAAGTGGCCGCAGTACCTGCTGCTCGTCCTGCCCGCGCTGTGCGTCTGCGCGGGCGGGGGCGTGCGGACCGTGGCCAGCGGAGCGGTGTGGCTGTTCCGCAAGGTCCAGTGCTCGCGCGTCAGCGCAGGTGCGTGAAGACGCACGGGTCGGCGGGCAGGTCCAGGTCGCAGATGGGCATCAGGCACGTCACCTTCGCGCGCCGGGGCAGGGGCACCCAGCCTGAACGCAACAGCATGCAGGCGGGGGTGCCGGGCCCCCGCAGCATCCCCGCGCACGCCACGCCCCGGCGCTCCATGTCCTGCATGGCCACCTGGAGCAGCCGCTGCCGGTCCTCGGCCGACACGGAGGCGTGGAAGGCCATCAGGTCCACGACCTCCGCGGTGAGCTCTCCCACGCCTGTCATCAGCAGGCTGTGCGAACTCACCAGCCCGCGCACCTCGCCGTCCTGCTCCAGCACGAAGGTGCGCGGCACGTCCCGGTACTGGAGCTGCGCCGCCAGCTGCTCGGTCGTGTACGTGTAGCCCAGCGTCACCGGGCGCAGCATGTCGTGGACCAGCGTCGTGCAGCGCCCCAGGTCCGCGAGCTGATAGGGGCGGATGCCCTGGCGGTCCGCCTCCCGGAAGCGGTGCCGCAGGAAGGGATGCGCCAGCGTGAAGAGCCTCCGCTCATTGTCCGTGAAGGACCAGCGGGCGAGCGCCTGCGCATCAAAGGCATACATCCACATCCCGAGCCCTCCGAAGAGGCGCGTGTTCCACGCACGCCGCCAGAAGCCCGGCGGGCGGGGCTCCGCGGTGGTGAAGCCCATGGCGAGCCGCGCCGCGCGGTCCTGGTGCCGCCGGAGCAATTCCTGCGCGAGCTTCGCGCCAATGCCCTGTCCTCGATGGGAGTTCGTGACGGTGGCCCGGAGTCCGTAGCTGCCGTCCACTTCCAGGCGTCCCAGGCGGAGCCTCGCGGGCTCCGCGAAGAGCGTGCCCACCAGGGTCTTCCCCTCGTACGCGGCCAGCAGGTAGTCGCGCGGGGCCTGGCCATTCCGGAACAGGCGCCAGTCGCAGAAGCGCTTGTCCCAGACGGGGAGCGGGGCTGTCTTGCCGTAGGTGGATTGCCAGACGCGGTTGAGGAACCACGAGGCCTCGGAGGCGTCGCCCTCGAAGGTGCGCACCTCAATCATGGCCTGCCCCCGGGGACGGGATGCCGGAGCGCTCGGGGGTGGCGTGCCGCATTGGCCATGAGCTTGCGTTCATGGCGGGAAGGTAGGGAGGGGGACCGTACAGGAAAGCGGCCGCCTTGGAAGGCTCCGCCGTGGCTGTCATTGCCGCGTCAAAGCCAGGCCTTCCCCGTGCGGTGGGCTACAGGCACCGCGCTGACAGGGAGGGGGAGTGTATGGCGCCCGCCGTCCCGCGCCGGCTCAAGGGGGCGGCGTGAGCGCGAAGTCCGCGTACACCGCGCCGTGGTCGGAGCCGCCGTATCCACCGGTGGCCTCGCGGGCCACGCGGTAGGAGCCCGGTACGTAGGCGCCGCCGCCGGGCGCGAGGTACAGGTGGTCGATGGCCTGCCCCCTGCCGGAATAGAAATACGTCCACGTCTCGTTGTCCGGCCGGTCCTTTGCGACGCGCAGGAGGCCCTGGTCCAGGGCGTTGATGGGATCCGAGCCGGGGATGTCGTTGAGGTCTCCGCCGAGCACCACCAGCGCGGCGGGGAACTCCTTTGCCGAATCGAGGAGGATCTCCCGCGAGGCATTGGCTTCCGCGAGGCGGCGGCCGGGATCGTCATCCACCTTGGAGCGGAAGTGCGCCGCGAAGACGATGACCCGCGTGCCGTCCACGTCCAGGTGCACTTCCAGCAGGTCGCGCGAGAAGCGGGTGGCCGAGCCGTCCGGCCTGTAGATGTATTGGCTGCGGTGGCTGCGGGTCTCGATGATGGGGTGGCGGGAGAGGACCGCCACGTCCACCGACGCCGCGGAGTAGGTCTCTCCGAGCTTCGAGTACTCGAACTGCGGAACGCGGCCGAGGAGCCCGTTCAGCGAGTCCTGCGTCTCCACCTCCTCCAGGAGCACGATGTCCGCATCGAGCGGGGTGATGGCCCGGCCGAGCTGGTCCACCTGCGCCGCGAACTGCTCCGCGGTGGGCAGTTCCTCATAGTTGGAGCCGCCGCAGGAGCCCGTGTCGCAGACGGTGTCGAACAGGCGGTGCACGTTGAACGCCGCGATGCGCACGCGCGGGCCGGACGGCTCCGGTGGCGTTCCGCTGTCGGGCTGCGGGCAGTTGCCGGAGACGCAGGCCCCGGCGTCCGGGACCGGCAGCGTTCGCGAAGAAAGGCCGTCACAGCCCGCCACGGCGAGCACCAGGCTCCACAGGGCGAGGGTCGAGCGGGGACGGAAGCGGAAGGGGAGCCGCGGCGAGGGTGACATCGGGGCGGCAACCTATCACCGCGCTTTCTGGTGGACCGGCCCGAAGCGTCCGACGACGCAGCGCGGCTCGCTCTTGCGGACAGAGCGCGGACCCCAGGTGCTGGGGATGTGGACCCCGGGTGGGCCTGCTTCCGCGTGTGGGACCTGGAACGGCGCGGTGCGACGGCCCCACCCGGACGCGGCCGATGCCGTGCCCCTTTCGACCGGTCACGGCGAGGACTTCGCTCCCGCCCCCGGTGGCGCCGACCGGCCACGGGATGGGCGGCGCCGTTCGGCGTGGCTTCCCGACCGCTCGTCCCCGAGGCCCCCGGCCGTGCCGCCAGGCGGGTGCATCCTGCCTTCATGTCGGGCGCGCCCGCGCCCGCGAGGTGCCGACGCCATGAACCCGTCCGTTCCCATGTCCCCCCTTCCTCC
>NZ_RAWE01000368.1 GCF_003611695.1 Corallococcus carmarthensis
GGCGGGGTAGAGCGCCTCCAGCTCCCGGAGCAGCAGGTCCACGGAGCCACCATCGAAGATGGCGTGGTGCGCGGTCAGCAGTAGATGGACGCGGCGGGCATCCCACCGCAGCAACAGGCCACGCAGCAGCGGCGGCTGGCGCAGGTCGAAGGGCTGGAGCGCCTGGGACTGCTCACGCGCATGGGCGATGGCCGCCGCATCCGCGGCGCCTTCCAGGTCCAACACCGTCAACGGGAAGGGACCCGGGGCGACGACGTGGAGGCGCGGTTGTCCGTCCCGGGCGACGAAGCCCGTCCGCAGCACCTCGTGGCGGCGCAGCACTTCGGTGAGGGCTCGCTCCAGCACGGCGACGTCGAGCGGCCCGTGGAAGTGCAGGCGCACGGACGTGTTGTAGAGCGCGGCGTCGTCGACGAGCTGGTCGATGATCCACAGCCGTTCCTGCGCGAACGACAGCGGGCCGTCCGCGTCCGGCGCGCGGATGACAGGCGGCAGCGGAGAAGCAGGCTCGGCGTCCAGCCAGCGGGCCAGCGCCGCCAGCGTCCCTGTCTCCAGCACGGCGCGCAGGGGCACGTCCCGGCCCAGCTCGCGGTGCAGCTCCGTCGCCAGCCGGGCGGCGAGCAGCGAGTGCCCGCCCAGGTCCATGAAGTGCTCATCCCGGCCAATGGCCTCCAACCGCAGCACCTGGCGCCATACCGGAAGCAGGCGCGCTTCGGTGGGCGTGAGCTCTTCGGTGGCGGAGGCAGATCGTGGCGCGGCTTCGGGGACGGGCAGGGCGGCGCGGTCCACCTTGCCGGAGGCCTTGAGCGGCAGGGCCTCCAGGAACACGAACGCGGAGGGAACCCACGGCTCTGGAAGCGAAGCGCGCAGGCCCTGGCGCAGCGCCGCGGGCGTGACGGTTCCTCGCGCGACCACGTAGGAGACCAGCCGGCGTTCGGTGCCCGCATCCTCGCGCACGAGGGTCACGCTCGCGCGGACCTCCGGGAGGCGGGCCAGGGCCGCGTCGATCTCCTCCAACTCGACGCGGAAGCCACGCAGCTTCACCTGATGATCCGCGCGGCCCAGGAACTCCAGCGCGCCGTCCTCGCGCAGCCGGGCCAGGTCCCCGGTGCGGTACATCCGCGCGCCCGGCACGGGGCTGAACGGGTCCGGCAGGAACTGGTGCGCCGTGTGCGAAGGGTCGTCCAGGTAGCCGCGCGCCAGCGTCGCCCCACCAATGAAGAGGGCCCCCGGCTCCCCGGGCGTCACCGGCCGCAGCGCCGCGTCCAGCAGGTGGATGGACACGCCGTCCAAGGGCCTGCCGATGGACGGCAAGGTGGAGCCCTCCGCGAGGACCCGCTCACGCGTCACGAAGACGGCCGTCTCCGTGGGGCCGTAGCAGTTGAAGAGGGTGAACGGCGCGGTCGCGTGAGGACGGACGCGCAGGGCTTCGCCACCGGTGAGCAGCGCGCGCAGGGCCGGGGCCGCGGGCCAGGGCAGCGAAGCGAGCTGTTCGCCCAGCGCGGTGGTGACGAAGCAGACGTGGATGGCCCGCTGCACCAGCCACTGCTGGAGGCGCTCCGGCACCAGGCGCACGGCGTCGTCCGCGACGTGGAGGCTGGCGCCCGCGGAGAGCGCGGGCCACACCTCCAGCACGGAGGCGTCGAACGCGGGGGAGGCGAGGAACGACACGCGGTCGTCGGACGTCAGCGCGAACTCGCGCAGGAACGCCTCCGCGAAGTGCCGAACCGCTCCGTGGGTGACGGCCACGCCCTTGGGACGCCCCGTCGTCCCGGACGTATAGATGATGTACGCGAGGCGCTCCGGCGTGAGCGCCACCCCTGGCGTCGCGCGGGTCCTGTCGCCCTGGGCCAGCGCCTCCGAACGGTCGATGGTGACGGTGCGCCGGTTCCCCTGACCCGGCAGCGGGGCCTGTCGCGAGTCGAGCACGAGCACCCGGATGCCCGCGTCCTCCAGCACGTTCCCCAGCCGCTCCGCCGGCCACGTGCCATCCAACGGCACATAGACGCCGCCTGCCTTGAGCGTGCCCAGCAGCGCGATGAGCAGCTCGGAGCCTCGGCTCGCGCACACCCCCACCCGGTCCTCTGGCCCTACCCCCAACGCCTGGAGTTGCCCCGCCAGCGCGTCCGCCCGCGCCTCCAGTTCGCCATACGTCAGCCGTTCGCCGTCGCCCGCCAACGCCAGGCTTTCAGGCGCCGCCAGGGCCCGGGACGACACCCGCTCCGTGAGCCAGGGCGCTTCAACCCGCACGGCAGGCGCAACGGTGCCCACGTCCGGCGGGACCGGGAGAACTGCTTTGTCTGGATATGACACGGGGGTGTCTCTTGTCAGGGAATGCCGGAAAGCCTTGGTGAATCAGGAAGTCACGTCTGGCTGGGGTGTCGGCGATTGGGAAACATCCGGATGTTACAGGAATGCGTTCGAGACTCAACAGGATGTGCCGGGTCCGACATCCTCCCAGGTTGGAGCCGACCTCGGCGGGAGTGAGTGGATGAACCCCGGTTCCCGGTGAAAGCCATTGGGAGAAGGGTTGACTGAACACAATGAAATCCAGCCTTCGGGTCCATCACAGACAAGGGAGCCCTCGAGGGCGCCGTTGATGCAGGACGCCTGGCAGGCCCTCCCGGAAGGGTGGGGCGCAATGCCCCGCGTGGGGCATTCCGGGCGGAGGACTGCCCCGGCGCCTCCCTCCCGCGAGCCATGGCACGCAGGATGCTGTGTCTGTCCCTGGGAGACCGGGGCATGTCGAAGCTTCAAAGAATCCTCACCACCGTGCTGCCGCTGGTGCTGCTGGGCATCGCGGCCTACGTGCTGCACCGCGAGCTGTCGCATTTCCGCCGCGAGGACGTGAGCGCGGGTTTCGCGGCCGTGACGACGGGACGCATCCTCCTGGCGCTGGCCGTGACGGTCGTGAACTACGTGGCCCTCACGCTGTACGACGTGCTGGCGCTGGGGCACTCGGGCCACCGGATTCCCTATCCGCGCGTGGGGTTCACGTCGTTCGTGGGCTATGCCTTCGGCCACAACCTGGGCGCGTCGTTCCTGAGCGGCGGGTCGGTGCGCTACCGGCTGTATTCAGGGTGGGGGCTCACCGCGCTGGACGTCGCGCGGGTGTCGGCGTTCAACGCGCTCACCTTCTGGCTGGGCCTGGCCGCCGTCACCGGCACGTCGCTCGTGGTGGGAGGCGGCGGGGTGCTGTCCCTGTCCACGCCGGTGGCGCACGTCGTGGGCGCGGCGCTGTGGCTGCTGATCGCGGGCTACTTCGTGGCGTGCGCCGTCGTGCGCCAGCCCCTGCGCGTGCGCGGACTGGAGTGGAGGCTGCCGACGCCCGCGCGGGCGCTGGCGCAGCTGGGGGTGTCGTGCGGGGACTGGGTGCTGGCGGCGGCGGTGCTGTGGGTGCTCCTGCCCGCGGACAGTGGCGTGTCGCTGCCTTCGCTCACCGCGCTGTTCGCGCTGGCCCAGCTCGCGGGCATCGCCAGCCAGGTGCCCGCGGGCCTGGGGGTCTTCGAGACGGTGATGCTGTCCGCGCTCACGCCCCGGGTGCCCGCGCCCCAGGTGGTGGGGGTGCTGCTGGTGTACCGGCTCGTCTACTACCTGTTGCCCTTCACCGTGGCGGCGCTGCTCCTGGCGGGCAATGAGCTGCTTCAGCGCCGCCACCACCTGACGCGGCTGGCGAAGGTGGTGCACGGCTCGTTCGCGCCGGTGGTGCCGTGGGCCGCGTCGGCGGTGGCGTTCGTGGCGGGCACGGTGCTGCTGTTCTCCGGGGCGACGCCAGCGGAGGCCGACCGGCTGGCGGTGCTGCGCCGGATGGTGCCGCTGCCGTTCCTGGAGGTGTCCCACCTGTTGGGGAGCCTGGTGGGCCTGGCGCTGCTGCTGCTCGCGCGGGGGCTCCAGCGGCGCCTGGATGCCGCCTACGTGCTGACGCAGGTGCTGCTGGTGGCGGGCGCGGTCTTCTCCGTGGTGAAGGGCGTGGACTACGAGGAGGCGACGCTGCTGCTCGTCCTGGCCGCCGCGCTGGCGCCGTTCCATCAGCAGTTCTACCGGCACACGTCGTTGTTCGCGGAGGCCTTCAGCCCCGGGTGGCTGCTGGCCACGGTGGCGGTGGTGGGCGCGTCGGTGTGGCTGGGGTTCTTCTCCTACCGGCACGTCGAATACAGCCATGACCTCTGGTGGCGCTTCACCTTCTCCGGCGATGCGCCGCGCTTCCTGCGCGCCAGCGTGGGCGTGCTGGGCATGACGGTGGTGGTGGGACTGGCCGCGCTCCTGCGGCCGGCGGGACCCCGCGTGCACCCCCCGACCCCGGAGGAACTCCAGCGGGTGCGCCCACTGGTGGCCCACGCGCCCGAGTCCATGGCCTTCCTGGCGCTGGTGGGTGACAAGTCCCTGCTGCTCGACGACGCGGGCACCGCGTTCCTCATGTACGGCGTGGCCGGACGCGCGTGGGTGTCCATGGGGGACCCGGTGGGTCCACCGGACGCCGCGACGGAGCTGGCGTGGCGCTTCCGCGAGCTGGCGGACCGGCACCACGGCTGGGCGTGTTTCTACCAGGTGGGCCCGGGCGCGCTGCCGCGCTACCTGGACCTGGGGCTGACGCTGCTCAAGCTGGGCGAGGAGGCCACCGTTCCGCTCCAGGACTTCAGCCTGGAGGGCGCGGAGCGAAGGAACCTGCGCCACGGCGTGCGCCGCATGGAGCGCGAGGGCTGGACCTTCGAGGTGAAGCCCGCCGAGGCGGTGCCGGAGCTGCTGCCCCAACTGCAAGCCATCTCCGATGCGTGGCTCGCGGAGAAGCACACGCGCGAGAAGGGCTTCAGCCTGGGGTGGTTCTCCCCGCGCTACCTGGAGCAGGGGCCGGTGGCGCTGGTGCGCCGGGACGGCGTCCTCACGGGCTTCGCCAACGTGTGGGCCCCGGAGACGCGGGAGGAATTGAGCGTGGACCTCATGCGCTACCAGCCGGGCAGCCCGCACGGCGCGATGGACTTCCTCTTCACGTCGCTGATGCTGTGGGGCCGGCAGCAGGGCTTCCAGCGCTTCAACCTGGGCATGGCGCCCTTCAGCGGCTTCGAGGAGCGCACGCTCGCGCCGGTGTGGAACCGGCTGGGTGCGCTCGTGTTCCGCCACGGCGAGCACTTCTACAACTTCCAGGGGCTGCGCCAGTACAAGGAGAAGTTCCGTCCGGACTGGGCGCCGCGCTACCTGGCGTCGCCGGGCGGGCTGGCGCTGCCGGGCGTGCTCACGGGGGTGGCCTCGCTGGTGTCGCGCGGGCTGGGCG
>NZ_RAWE01000369.1 GCF_003611695.1 Corallococcus carmarthensis
GTCCCCCTCCGCCCCCCGAGGCGGATGACGACGGCGGTGACGACGAGGGAGACGAGGGCCCCGACGAGGGTGAAGCCTCCGCGGGAGGCGCCCAGAACGGCGCGGCTGGAGGCCCCGCGGGCCAGGGTGGACGCCGCCGCCGTCGCCGCCGTCGCCGCCGTGGCGCGCAGGTGCACTTCACCCCGGAGGGCCAGGCCTACCGCATGCAGCCGGGCCCGGACGGGCAGCAGGTGCAGGTGTTCCTGACGCCCCAGGAGCTGGAGCAGTACCGCCAGCGCCAGGCGCAGCAGCAACAGCCGCCGCCCCAGGGCGGCGGGCAGCCGCAGCAGGGCCCGGAGGCCCGCCCCGCGCAGGACGGTGGGCAGCCGCCTCCGCAGCAGCGGCACGAACACCCGCGCCATCAGCAGCAGCAGCGCGGTGGCGGACATGCGCAGGGCGCGCCGCAGCAGAACCTGGCGCCGGTGGAGGGCGTGCTGGACACGGAGTCCAAGGGCCCCAACGCGTTCCTGCGTCAGGTGAAGCGCAACCTGCTGGCGTCGCCGGACGACCCGGAGATGCCGAAGAACCTGGTGCAGAAGCTGCGCCTGCGGCAGGGCCAGTACCTCACCGCGTTCGCGCAGATGCGCGGCCACAAGGGCGTCATCCAGAAGGTGGACACGGTGGACGGGCGTCCGCTGGACGGCGCCCCCCGGCTGCCGCACTTCGCGGACCTCACCTCCGTGGACCCCACCGAGCGGCTGAAGCTGGAGAACGGCCACAAGGAGATGGTCACGCGGGTGTTGGACCTCATCGCGCCCATCGGCAAGGGTCAGCGCGCGCTCATCGTCGCCCCGCCCAAGACGGGCAAGACGATCATGCTCCAGCGCATCGCGCAGGCCGTCATCCAGAACCACCCGGAGTGCCACGTCATGGTGGTGCTCATCGACGAGCGCCCCGAAGAAGTGACGGACATGCGCCGGAGCATCAAGGCGGAGGTCATCGCCTCCAGCTCCGACCGGCCCACGGGTGACCACCTCAAGGTGGCGGAGCTCGCGCTGGAGCGCGCGCGCCGGCTGGTGGAATCCGGCAAGGACGTGGTCATCCTCCTGGACTCCATCACCCGTCTGGCGCGCGCCTACAACAAGGAGGTCGACAGCTCCGGCCGCACCATGACGGGCGGCGTGGACAGCCGCGCCCTGGAGCGCCCCAAGCGCATCTTCGGCGCCGCGCGCGCCACGGAAGAGGCGGGCTCGCTCACCATCATCGGCACGGCGCTCATCGACACCGGCAGCCGCATGGACGAGGTCATCTTCGAGGAGTTCAAGGGCACGGGTAACTCCGAAGTCACCCTGGACCGCCTCCTCGCGGAGAAGCGCGTCTTCCCGGCCATCAACATCCCCCAGTCCGGCACGCGCAAGGAGGAGAAGCTCTTCACCCTGCGCGAGTACGAGAAGGTGAAGAAGCTGCGGCAGATGCTCTTCTCCGTGAAGCCGGTGGAGGCCATGGAAGCGCTCGTCAAACGGCTTGGCCGCTACACCTACAACGACGAGTTCTTCGACGAGTTGTAGGCCCCATCCGCCCGCGCGGGGGTGGTGTGGCGAGCCCTGGATTGCGTAAGGTGAGCGCATGATTCAGGGCTCGGGCCGCTGCCACTACCACCCGGACCGCGCGGGCCTGGGCGTCTGCGTGGAGTGCCGGCGCGTCATCTGCCGCGAGTGCACCACGCAGTTCGAGGGCATCAACCGCTGCGCCAGCTGCCTCGACACGCGCCGCAAGGCGCTGGAGGGGCCGCCACCCCGGCGCGAGTGGAGCGTGGCGCACGTGGTGCTGGCGCTCGTGGGCGTCGTGCTCGTGTGGGGCGGCGTGCTGCTGGCTGCGCACGCGGTGGGCTAGCGCGATGGCCGTCTCCGCCTTGGAATTGCGCCCCCGGGGTCCGGTGGCCTTGATGGACGCGGCGCTGCGGCTGTGCGCGCGCGACGCGGGCGTGTGGGCCCTCACGCTGCCCGGTGGAGCGGCGGTGGTGGCCGCGCTGCTGCATCTGCTGGACGCCGTGGATCATGGGCGCTCCCCCACCCTGCCCGCCTTGTACGTGACGCTCGCGTGGTTCCTCCGGGGCGTGGGCCAGGGCGCGGCGTGCCACTACGTGCAGGAGGTCTTGCTGGGCGCGAAGGCGGAGCCGTCCGTGCGGCAGTCCCTGCGCGCGGCGCTGTCGCGGCTGCCCAGCCTGTTCATCGCGGTGGCGTACCTGGCGTTCTTCAACGTGCTGACGCTGACGTTCTCGCTGGGCATCTCGCTGTTCATCCTCTCCGCGCAGGGCGTGGGCTACGCGGTGACGATGCAGGGCCGGGGCAGCCCCCTGAAGCTGTACACGGTGGGCTCGCGGCTGCTCGGTCCGTCGCGAGGGACGGCCACCGCGGTGCGCTGGCTGATGGGTGTCCAGGTGCTGGTGTTCCTCAACCTGCACGTGGGGCTCAACTTCGTGCTGTACCTCGGGCGGCAGCTCGTGGGCATCGACCTGACGTTCGCGGAGCGGTTCGCGTCGCTGGACAACCCGCCGTGGCTCGTGTTCCTCGCGGCGACGACGTTCGCCCTCTTCGAGCCCCTGCGCGCGGCGACCGCCACGCTGCTGCTGGTGGACGGACGCGTGCGGCAGGAGGGCCTGGACCTGCTGGCCGCCGTGCAGCAACTGCCGGAGCGGAGCACGAAGCGCGGCGCGCTTTCTTCGAAGGGCGTGGCCGCCGCGTTGCTCGTGGCCACGGGCCTGCTCTTCGCGGCCCCCGTTCCCGCTGAAGCGGCTCCGGAAGCCGCACCCGCGCTCGCCGACCGCAAGGCCGTGCGCGCCCGGCTGGTGAAGGTCGCGAAGACGTGTGAGCTGCCCGAGCAGGTGGAGGGCACGGCGCTCCAGGACTTCGATGCGCTGGACGCGCGTGAAACGGCCAAGCTCGAGCGCTTCGTGCGCCGCCTGGAGCAGCAGGCCTACGACGACGAGGACTGCGACAACGCGGCGGTGACGTTGGAGCAAGGGCTCGCGCAGGTGACGGCCACGGCCGAGGCCCAGGCGCGCGCGGACGCACGGGCGGCCACGGACCGGGCGCGGGCCATCCTCGCGCGGCCGGAGTTCCAGGAGCGCCCGGAGAAGGCCCCGGCCGAGCCCAAGGAGGAGGAGGTCCCTCCGGAGCCGGGCTGGTGGCGCCGCTTCATCGACAAGCTGGGCGAGTGGCTGAAGGAGTTCTTCAAGGGCCGCGACCCGCTGCCCCGGCAGCGCGAGACGGCCCTGCCCGTGAGCGGTGGCGCGGCGGCCAAAGCGCTCGTCGTGACGCTGGTCGCGCTGACGTTGGCGGTGCTGGGCGTGGTGCTCGTCAGCATCCTGCGGCGCAAGCGCGCGGGCTCGGGCCCGTCGCTGGAGGTGCGCACCGTGGATGCCGCGGCGCTCGCGGACAACCCGGACCACGCGCTGTCCCGTCCCCCGGAAGGTTGGGCGCACCTGGCAGACGCGCTGGCCGCGAAGGGCGAGTACCGCGAGGCGGTGCGCAACCTGTACCTCGCGCTCCTGTCGCGACTGCACCGCGATGGCGCCATCCACTACGACGAGACCCTCTCCAACTGGGACTACCTGCGCGCGTTCCGGGGCCGCGCCGAGGTGAAGGCTCCGTTCCGCGAGCTGACGCGCCGCTTCGACTTCGCGTGGTACGGCAACGTGCCCGTGGGCGCTGACGGCTACACCGAGTTCCGCGCCATCACCGCCCCGCTGCTCGCCGCGCCGCCCGTGCAGGAGGCCGCCGGTGCGTGACCGTTTCCCGTTGCTCGTGCTGGGATGCCTGCTGCTCGCGGGCGTGCTCGGAACGTTCCTGGTGCGTGGCGCCCAGCGCGGCGGCTTCGCGGATCCGCTGTCCACGTTCCGCGCGGAACCGGACGGCTCACGGGCCCTGTACCTGCTCGCGCAGGAGAGCGGCCTGCCGGTGACGCGCAACATGGCGGACCTGCGCATGCTCTCCGGTCATGAGGCGCTGGTGCTGCTCGCCGTGGAGGTCCAGGACTCGCACGAGGAGGATCCGGATCAGACGCGGCTCGCCTCGGATCCGGACGCGGGCACCGACGACGAGGAGGCGCCGCATCAGGGCTTCAACGCGATGCGGGCGCAGCAGCTGGACGACACCGAGGTGGAGCGCGTGCTGGCCCATGTCCGCGCCGGTGCCTCGCTGGTGTACGTGCCCTGGGGGTCGCGTGAGAACGCGCTCCTGGATGAGTTGGGCGTGAAGCTGGACAAGGCGGACGTGACGTTGCCCATGCGCACGCTGGTGCCCCCGCTGCCCACGCCTTACACGCTGGGCGTGGAGCGCGTGGAGGCGAAGGTCCAGGCCTACCTAAGGCTTCCGGAAGGCGCGGTCACCGTGCTGGAGGATGAACGCCTGGGCTTCCCCGTGGCGGCGGTGATTCCCGTGGGCGCGGGCCGGGTGCTGGTGGTGGGCGCCCCCGAGCTCGCGATGAACCCCGCGCTCGCGAGGGCGGACAACGCACAGTTCTGGCTGAGCGCGCTGGGCGCCCTGGGCCCCGGTCCCTTCGCCTTCGACGAGTTCCACCACGGCTTCACCAACGAGCGCTCGCTCGTGGACTTCGCGCGCCGCTACGGCCTGCACTTCGCCGTCGCGCAGCTGCTGCTGGGCGTCGTGCTGTGGGCGGGCGCGCTGAAGCGCTTCGGCCGTCCCCTGCCTCCCGCGGAGTCCATGCGCGTGGGCGCCACGGACGCCCTCTTCGCCATGAGCCGCCTGTACCGCGAGGGCCGGCACCATGCCTTCGCCGCGGGGCTCATCACGCGTGGCCTCACGCAGCAACTGGCGCCGCTCGCGGGCCTGCCTTCGCACTCCACGGCCGTCGCCGTCATGGAAGGCCTGCGGTCGCGCGGGCGCCAGGACCTGGCGGACGGGCTGCTCGACGTGACCCGCAAGTCCGAAGCCGTCCACAAGGACGCCGACCTCCAGGCCCTTGCCACTTCCGCCGCGCACGTGCGCGGCGGCAGTGGCAAGGGCCTGGGGGTCGGCGTCCTTGTGGACGGCCTCGGACCTGCGGGTCACGTCGAGCAGCCCGTC
>NZ_RAWE01000036.1 GCF_003611695.1 Corallococcus carmarthensis
TACGAGGCCCCGCCCCCCCACGGCACCGCCGCCAGCTCCGGCCCCTCGTGCGCCCGGGCGTAAGCCGCGCCCACCCCGGGGAAGTACCGGGGCTCCGCGCTCACGCCCAGGTGCAGCGCGTCCGCCACGCGCCCCAGCAGGGCCCGGGAGCCCAGGACCTCCATCTCCGTGGCCGCCATGCTGGGCGCGTCTGGAATCAGCTCGTCCAGCTGGCCCAGGCTGCTGCCCTTCTGCTCGATTCGCAGGATGGCATTGGCCCGGTACACCGGCGCCGTGGTGAGGAGATACATGCCGCCCAGGGCCAGGGCCAGGGCCACGGCCGCCGCGATGGTGCCGCGGCGCTCTCCCAGGATGGCCAGGTATCTGCCCAATCCAAGCTCATCATCCTGCGTGCCGGGGCCGGGGCGGGGCGGCGTCACGCGTTGGGGGGTGCTTGTCATGGGTTGTCGATGATGATGGTTCTGTCTCCGATATCCACTGCCTGCCAGAGCAGCTGAACTGTTGGCTGGATTTGCTGGATGATGCGGTTCCACCGCGTCAAGTCGTGCGCGGAGACGAAGATGACGTCGCGTGGTTGTAATTGGAACTGCGTCGCCAGGAGCAGTGCGTCCGGTGATTTCGCGTCCAGCTTGAAGATGGACGGGCGGTCGAAGCTGCCGCGGATGACATACACGCGGCCCGGGTTGGACGTGAGCGGGTCGAAGCCCTCGCTGTCGCCAATGGCCTCCGCCAGCGTCATCCGCCCCTTCACCATCAGGCGCGAGGAGGGTTTGCGGACCTCCCCCAGCACGAAGACCTTGTTGCGGTTGCGGTCCGCCACGTTGACGATGTCGCCGTCCTGGAGGAGCCAGTTCTGGCTCACGTCCCCCTGTTCGTAGAGGGCCTGCAGGTCGAGCGTGAAGGTGGCGCCGCCCCGGCTGAGGGTGACGGTGCGCAGGTCCGCCTCCGTGGAGAAGCCCTTCGCCTGGGCGATGGCATCCTGCACGCGCAGGGGCACGTCGGTGACGGGCAGGGTGCCCGGCGCCACCACCTCGCCTGTCACCTGGACCTTCTGCCCCCGGAAGCCCACCACGCGCACGTCCAGCTGGGGCTTCTCGATGACGCTCGCCAGCCGCTGGGTGAGCAGCTCGCGGATCTCCCGCAGCGTCTTGCCCGCCACGGGGATATTGCCCACGTGCGGGTAGAACACGGTCCCGTCCGCCGCCACGGGGTGGCCGGTGGCCTCCGCGGGGCGGAACTCGCCGGCGGGGATGGTGAGCTCCGGGTGGTCCCAGACGATGACGCTCAGCACGTCGTGCGGCGTCACCCGGTAGTCATAGTCCGTGGCCACCTGGGCCAAGGGGTCCACCAGCGGCGCGGGCCGCGCGTTCCGGCGCGCCTCCAACTGGTGGCTGAGGAGGGACGCGTCGATGGGGACGATTTCATAGGCGCCGTCAGTGCCGGCGTCCGCCATGCCCGCGTAGCGCTCCCGGAAGGCATCCTCGTCCATGTGCATTCCTGGGCCCCAGGCGCATGCGCTCATGCAAAACACCGCGGCCAATAGCAGGGCGTGTTTCATAGGGCGGGGAATCTTCCGGATGAAGCCTGCAAGCGTAAGCCCCGAACAATGCCAAATGTCTGGAAGCCGTTACGCCCCGCTGGCGAGGTGACACATGCCCTGCCCTGGGGGGCTGGAAAAGAGCGAAGCGCTGGAATCAAGACACCCGAGTGCTCCCCGGGGGGCGATGACGGACCCAGGTCCAATGCCCATACCCTCTGCCTGTTTTCGGAGGGCCGTCCGGCCTTCGTGCTTGCGCCCAGGGAGGCACCCCCATCATGAATCCGGCGACGCCTTGGAGAGCCATCCTCGTCCCCGACGGAGGCCAGCGAGCCATTTCGTCTGACTACTTCCGCTCCGAACAGCACCTGCGCGCGGAAGGGGCGACGCACAGCCTCATCGTGGAGGACGGCGCGGGCCGGGCCCTGCGGGTGCCGCTCATCGTGCGGCCCATCGAGGGAACGCACTACCGGGACGCGGTGTCTCCGTATGGGTTTCCGGGGGCGGAGCTGAACGGGCTCTCCGAGCTGCCGGCGGGCGCCATCGACTGGCGTGGCACGGAGCTGGTCAGCATCTTCCTGCGCGACCGCATTGGAGGGCCGTACTGTTTCGCGGACGGCCGGCTGCGCACGGAGGTGTGCCTCATCGATCCAAAGCTGCCGGTGAGGTTCCGCAGCGACCACGGCGCGGACATCCGCCGCAACGCCCGGCGCGGCTACGTCAGCGGGGTCGTGCCGGTGAAGGACTCCACGCCGGAGCAGCGCGAGGCGCTCAAGGCCATCTACCGGCAGACCATGGACCGCAACCAGGCCGGGGACCGGTACTACTTCAGCGACGCGTGGTTCGAGGAGGTCTTCACCTGCCCCTTCGCGTGGCTGGTGACGACGCGCGCGCCGGACGGCGCGGTGGCCTCCTCCGCGCTGGTGGTGCTGAGCGACGGGCTCTTGCACAACTTCATTGGCGGCACGGCGGACGCGTACCTGCTGCACTCGCCCGCGAAGAACGAGTTCCCGGTGATGGTGGAGCTGGCGGAGAAGCTGGAGGCCTCCGTCCACCTGGGCGGCGGCGTCCGGCCAGGGGACGGCATCGAGCGGTTCAAGCGTGGCTTCGCCAACGCGATATCCCGGTTCTACACGCACGACCTCATCTGCGATCCCGAGGCGTACGCGCGGCTGTCCCAGGGGCACGCGGGCGAGGAGTTCTTTCCCGCCTACCGCGCGCCCCGTTCCTGACGTTCCTGTGCCGTTGGTAGAGGGGTTTCCATGGTCCTGTCACTTCCCCAGCTCCGCGATGTCGCGGAGGCCCGCTTCACGTGTCTGACGGAGCGGGAGCTCGCCGAGCGCCGGCGAGAAGAGGGCGTTCGCGTCATCTCCCACCGGGGGCACTACTGGGAGCAGTCGGGAGCGCCCGGCTTCTTCCAGCCCGTGCACCTGCTGGCGCGGCTGACGCCGGATGAAGCCACGCCGCCCACGCCGCTGTCCTGGGGCTACCGCGCGGCGCTGACGCCGGAGACGGCGAACGCCGCCACGGGCAAGGTCCCCGTGGTGCAGCTGAAAGACCTGGACACCTACGACACCAGCCGCCTGAATTCCAACCGGCGCAGCAAGCTGCGCAAGGCCCAGCGGACGGTGCGCATCGTCCAGCTCACGGGACCGTCGCTGCTGCTGGAGCAGGGCTATGCGGTGGTGCGGGACGCGCTGACGCGCACGCAGCACAAGAAGATCCCCACGCTGGACGAGTACCTCAAGGGCCTGCGGCAGTACTTCGCGTCGGACCACTGGTGCGTGCTGGCGGGGCTGGTGGACGACAAGCTGGGCGGCTACCTGGACGGCTACATCGTGGACGGCGTCGCGTATGGCTTCAGCGCCTACTACGCGACGTGGGCGCTGCCGACCAACATCTCCACCGGCCTCATCTACGAGTTCTCGCAGGTCTGCCGCCGGCTGGGCGCCCGGACGCTGGTGGGCGGATTGCACGCCCGCGAGGCGGCCCAGCTGGAGCAGTTCAAGGACGAGCTGGGCTTCGTCGTGGATCCGGTGCCCATCCAGTGGGGCATGAACCCGCTGGCGCGTGCCTTCATCCGCTGGAGCCGCCCGCACGCGTACTACCGGCTGACGGGGCAGGCCTGAACGCAACGACGGGCCCGGAAGGAAGCTTCCGGGCCCGTTCGCGTTTCCAGGGGTGTGGGAAGGGACTACGGCGTCATCACGACCTTGATGCAGCCGTCTTCCTTGTCGCGGAACTTCTTGTAGAGGGACGGGGCGTCGGCCAGCCGGGCGCGGTGGGTGATGAGGCGCGTCGGGTCGATGGCGCCGGATTGGATCTTCTCCAGCAGCGGCCGGGTGTAGCGGTGCGTGTGCGTCTGGCCGGACTTCATGGTCAGGCCCTTGTTGACGAAGGCGCCGAAGGGCATCTTGTCCAGGAAGCCCACGTAGACGCCGGGCACGGAGATGGTGCCGCCCTTGCGGCAGCAGTGGATGGCCTGGCGCAGCGCGTGCGGCCGGTCCGTGGCCAGCTTCACCGCGGCCTTCGCCTTGTCGATGACGGCGTCCAGGCTGCCGGTGCCGTGGGCCTCGGCGCCCACGGAGTCGATGCAGCGGTCCGGCCCCCGGCCGCGGGTCATCTCCTTGAGGGTCTCGTAGACGTCCTGCTTCAGGAAGTCGAGGGTCTCCGCCTTGCCCCAGGACTTCGCGAGCGCCAGGCGCTCCGGCACGTGGTCGATGGCGATGACCCGGCCCGCGCCGAGCATCCACGCGCTCTGGATGGCGAACTGGCCCACCGGGCCGCAGCCCCACACCGCCACGGTGTCGCCCTTCTCCATCTCGCAGTGCTCCGCCGCCATGTAGCCGGTGGGGAAGATGTCGGTGAGGAAGAGCACCTGGTCCTCGGTGAGGCCCTCCGGAATCTTGAGCGGGCCCACGTCCGCGTACGGTACGCGCACGTACTCCGCCTGGCCGCCGGAGAAGCCGCCCAGCATGTGCGAGTAGCCGAAGAGGCCGGAGGGCGAATAGCCCATCACCTTCGCGGCCATCTCCGCGTTGCGGTTGGAGCGGTCACAGAGGGAGAAGAGGGTCTTCTGACAGAAGTAGCACTCGCCGCACGCGATGTTGAAGGGGACGATGACCCGGTCGCCCTTCTTGAGCCTGGTGACGCCGGAGCCGGTCTCCATCACCTCGCCCATGAACTCGTGGCCCAGGACGTCCCCGCTCTTCATGGTCGGCATGTAGCCGTCCAGCAGGTGCAGGTCGGAGCCGCAGATGGCGGTGCGGGTGACCCGGATGATGGCGTCGCGAGGGTCCTCGATCTTCGGGTCGGGGGCGGACTCGTAACGGACGTCGCCGTGGCCATGCCAGCAGATGGCTTTCATCGGGTGCGGCTCCTTCGTTGGAAAGGCGTTGGATGGAAGGTGGGGACTTGCGGCGCCCACGGCCAACATCCCCGGAGCGCTGCCGCCTGCCCGTCTGGCGTTCGGAAGCGGAATCGACGTCCGGGGATGCAATGAGACCCGGGACCGATGCAAAAGGGGGTGTGGCCTCCGCACCCGTCCTCGACTTCGGCCGTTATCTGGGCACGCCGCTCCATCGCGTGGAGGTGGCGGGGCTCGTCCTCACGGAGAGCACGTACGCGCCGGGTGCCCGGTTGCCGTCGCACTTCCACCGGCACGCGGGCTTCCGGCTCACGCTGGAAGGGGGCTTCACGGACGTGGTGGAGGGCCGCGCGCGGGAGTGCCTGGCCCGCTCGGTCGCCTACCAGGCGCCCGGGCTGGAGCATGCCCAGCGCATCCGGGACGTGCGCACGCGCACCTTCAACATCGACTTCTCGGAGGCGTTCTGGCGGTCGCGGAGCGCGCTCGTCGCGGGGTTGGATCCGCGGGTGGACCTGTCGTCGGTGCGGCTGGCCACGCTGGGGGCGCGCGTGTACCAGGAGTTCCGGCGCGCGGATGACGTGGCGGCGCTGGCCATCGAAGGGCTGTCGCTGGAGCTGCTGGCGGAGGCGGTGCGAGCGTCGGCACCGGCGAGGGCCTCCGGTCCTCCGGCGTGGCTGGGACGCGTCCGGGAGCTGCTGGACGCGGTGCGAGGCCCACCGCCCACGCTCGCGGCGTTGGCGCGGGAGGCGGGGGTGAGCCCGCTGCGGTTGGGGAGGGCCTTCCGTCAGGCCTACCGGTGCAGCCCGGCGGAGTACCTGCGGCGCTCCCGGCTGGAGCGGGCGGGCCGGGCGCTGCGCGAGACGGAGCGGCCGCTGGGCGACATCGCGCTCGACGCGGGCTATTGCGACCAGAGCCACCTGACGCGCGAGTTCCGCCGCCGCCTGCACCTCACCCCGGCGGAGTACCGGCGGCTGGCGGGACGTGCATCCGGTTCCACGGGGTAGGTTTCATCCAAGACAGCGGCGTGCGGGCGGCCCTATCTCCCGGGTATGACCCTGGAATCGCATTCCTTCCGCCGCGCCGTGGCCCTCTTCGCGGCGCTGATGTGGACCGCCTGCGCGGGTTCCCGGCCTGTTCCCGCCGCTCCGGAACCGGCCGTGCACCGCGTGGACTCCGGGCGCACGCACTGGGTGCTGCGCCCGTCCGAGGCGTACGACGCGCTGTGCCTGTTGAACCTGCTGCGGGGAGACGCGTTCTACACGCGCTTCTATCCCGGGGAGTTCCAGCGCTTCTCCGTGCTGCTGGGAGCGCCGGAGCAGGCCGCGCTCGCGCACCTCACCGGGCGGATGGCGAAGCAGGGCGGGAAGATGGTGGGGCCGTTCCTGACGCTCGTCTTCTCCGTCACGGGAGCCACCACGCTGGACGAACTGGAGACAACGGTGGCGGACGACGCCGCGTGGGGCCGGATGCGCGCGGACTTCCTGGCCACGTCCTACGGGCGGGAGGACGGCTTCGCGGAGATGGAGGACGTGCGGCGGGACCTGGGCGTCCTGCTGGCGTTCCTGAAGCGCGTGGAGTTCCCACGCATCTGGCGGGCGGAGTACCTGCCGCAGGTGGCGCAGGCCATCGCGGGGCTGGCGGAGAAGGCGGCGCCGTACGACGTGGTGGGCTGGGACGAAGCGGTGTTGGGCCGGGACCTCCAGGTGGCGGCGTTGAGCGCGCACGTCCTGAAGTTCGCGAAGCCGCACGGCATCCGGGTGACGGGGTGGAACTTCCTCACGGACGCGACGTATCCGGCGGACGTCACCGTGAAGACGGCGGTGCATGAGTTGCTGCACCCGCCGTTCGCGCGGGAGGGCGTGCTGGAGGCGAAGCTGTCAGCGCTGGAGGCGGACCCCTACTTCCAGCGGCTCGTGCGCGAGCATGACCCCGCGTTCGGCTACACCACGGCGCGCGGACTGACGGAGGAGGACTGCGCGGAGGCCATCGACGTCTATGTCAGCGAGCGGGAGGGCCTGCTGCGCGACCGCGAGGGCCGGCCACTCACGGGCGCGGAGTTCTTCCGCGACCATGACGACGGCCTGCACGTCCTGGCCTTCGTGCTCTACGAGGAGTTGAAGCGCGCGGGCCCTTCACGCGGCGGCACGTACGAGGCCTTCCTGCTGGGGCTGTTCGAGCGGGGCGTGCTCGAGCCCGGCGGGTTGGAGCGCCGCTTCCGCGCCTCGCCGGGGCACTACCCCGTGAAGGCGTTGGGGGAAGCGGCGGCTCCGTGACTTCAGGGATGGCCTGTCAGAAGCACTCGCGCGCGTCGGTGAAGGCCGGGCAATAGGTGTCCACGCCGTTGCACGACACGCCGCCACACACCTTGGAGCTCAGCGGCTGGAGCGTGTGGGCGTTGATGCCCGTGCAGCTCAGGAGCGAGTTGCTCGCCTCGCAGAAGAAGGACACGGTCCCCACCACCACCGGGGGACAGTTCTTCCACTGGCCGTCACACATCACGGCCTGGCCCTCCACGGCCTCGCAGTGGTTGCCCGTGCAGGACACCGTCGTCCCGCCAGGACACGACGCCGTGCAGACGGCCATGGCCGTGACCTCGGACCCTTCCTGGGGCTGGAGGGCTTCCTGCTCCTCCATCGGTCCACCACACGCCGCCGTCTGCAGGCCCAGCACCGCCATTGCAACGAACAGGAAACGCTTCATGACAGACACCTCCGGGAAGTCACTGCAAAACGAAATATACCGGAAGAGTCGTTCATCCAGGTCCGGTCTTAGGGAGGGCTGTCCTGGGCGGTGGTCTTGTCCAGGCGCTCCTGGAGGGCCTTCCAGCCGCGGTTGCCCACCTCGCGGGCGCGGTCGAGCGTCTCGCCCGCGCCCTGGGCCACCTGCTCCGGGGAGAGCTTCGCCGTGTGCTGTCGCACGCGGTCCATCCAGACCAGCGGGGCGTAGAGCTGCTTCGCCCGCTCCGGGCCCAGCAGCACGGTGAGCACGTGCTCCAGGCCTCCCGCGCGCGCGAGCAACGTCCGGCCCAGGAGCAGCGTCGCGCGGGTCTGCTGGAACAGCGGCAGGCTGTCCCCGTGCTTGCGCAGGGCCTCCGCGCTGTCATGCACCTCGCGCCGCTCTGTCTCCTCCAGGTAGGGGCTGGCCGCGAGCTTGTCGAGCGACGCCGCGGCCTCCTCGTAGCGTCCGCGCCGGGTGTGGATGAAGGCCCAGCCCCACCACGTCAGCTCGTTCTCCACGCCCAGCGTCTGGAGCGAGCGCAGTCCCTGTTCGATGTCGTCCTCGGCGGCGCGCTCGCGCTTCAGGCCCATGCGGTTCCATGCGCGCAGGAAGTGCCCGGCCGCGAGCGCCGCCTCGCGAGACTGCGCGGGCGTGCTTTGCTTGAGGGTGGGGAAGTCTTCCGGCGGAAGGCGCTCCGCCTCGGTGAGGAAGGCGGTCAGTTCCTCTTCGGCGGCGTAGTGGTAGCCCGCCTGGCAGAACGAGACGCCCCGGCTGGCCTGCACCGCGGCGCGCAGGGGCGCGGGCCAGGCGGGGGTGGGCGTGGCGCGCGACAGTTCGTAGAAGACGAGCTCCGTTGCGGGGATGCGGTCGGACTTCTCCGCGGCGTCCAGCGCCAGCAGGATGGCGGCGAGGAAGGCGTGCTCCTGCCCCGCGTCGTAGGACGGCAGGGGCGGGGTCGAGGCCGAGGCCCACCGGGACCACAGCAGGGGGAACTCATCCTCGTCGCGCGTCTGGAGCGTCTTGCGTGCCTTGTAGAAGGCGATGCCCAGGTCCAGGTACGTGCGGGCCGCCGCGCGCGTCGCTTCGTCCGTCAGGGGCTTGTCGGGCAGCGCGCGCGTTTCGGCCAGGGCCTTCCAGAGCAGGGCCACCTCTTCCGGGGCCCGAGGGTCACCGTCCGCGCGCACGGTGAGCTTGAGCGCGCGGTAGGGCACGAGCGCGACCGAGTCGCGGAGACGCTGATCAATCTCCGCGCGCTCCTTCGCGGCGCGTTCGGCGTCCGTCTTCTGACAGCCGCCGCACGCGGTGAGTCCCACGAGGAGGAGGGCGGCGATGCGGTGGCGCAGCGCTCTGCGGGCACGGGCGGAGTCCTTCATGCCCGCGCACGCTAGCACCGGCCTTCCCCTGGCCCGAGCCTGCCTCCCCACCGTGCGGGCTGGCGCAGGTCGAGCAGCGCGGCGAAGAGGTCGCGCGGGTCCAACCCGGGCGGAAGGCCTGGGACGCCGCCGTCGTTCACCTCTCCGGAAGGCTTGCTTCACCGGGCGGTGGCCCCGTAAAGCGCCACCCCATGTCGAACCCTTCCGACCTTCTCCACGCGGAGCTGCGGCCCTACCTGCGTGGCTACCCGACGGCCTCCGTGTGCGCGGCGATGACGTGGCAAGGGGCGCTGCACGTCGAAGGACTGCGAGGCAAGGGCACGCCTCCGGCCACGGATGCGCTCTTCTCCCTGGGGTCGCTCACGGAGGTCTTCACCGCGGCGTTGCTGGCGGTGATGGTGGAGCAGGGCAACGTGAGGCTCGAAGAGCCCCTCTCGAACCTGATTCCCTCGGGGCTGCTGAACGACGAGGTCGCGCGGAGCATCACGCTGGAGCAGCTGGCGACGCACACCTCCGGGCTGCCGCACCTGCCGCCGAACCTGGCCGCGGCGCCCCGGAATCCGGATGACCCGTTCGGGGGCTACTCCGCGAGCCTGTTCGGCGAGTTCCTCCGCGACTACCACCCCCGGCAGCCGCCGCCGCGCCCGTCCTCGGAGTCCTTCCTGGGCATGGGCGTGCTCGGTCACGCGCTGTCCCGGCGCATGGCGCTGAACTACGGGCACCTGATGCGGGACGTGCTCTGCAAGCCCATGGGGCTCGTGGACACCACGGCGCGCGTCACGGAGGAGCTGGCCCCGCGCCTGTTGCAGGGCCACACCGCGCGCGGAAAGCCGGTGCCGCCCTGGACCTTCCCGGCGCTCCCCGGCGGAGGCGCGCTGCACTCCACGGTGGGGGACGTGATGCGCTTCCTGGAGACGAACCTGGGGCGGGGGGAGACGTCCTTCACGAGGCCCTTGTTCCGGATGCAGGCGCCCCGGGTGAAGGCCGGGCCCATCCAGCGCGGCCTGGGATGGAACGTGTCCAAGGTGCGCGGGAAGGACGTGGTGTGGCGCTCGTCGGTGATGGGCGGCTACGTGGGCTTCATGGGGCTCAGCGTCGCGGCGGACGCGGCCGTGGTGCTCCTCGCGGACCACGGCTGGTCGCTGTTCGCCGCGCTGCGGGGGCGCGTGCCCCTGGAGGCGCCGGGGCTCACGCTGATGTCGCGGTTCCTGCCCTGAGGCGCGCGCTCAGGGGATGCTGAACCGGTAGAGCTGGAAGCCGCCCGAGGACGCCATCGCGAAGTCGCGCACGTTGCGGGGGGCGCCGGTCTCGCTGCGCTGGGCGAGCTTGAAGTCGCCGGTGCCGTTGCTGGCCTGGAAGCGGAACTCGTACTGGCCCGGTTCGGTGGGCAGTGGGGCCGCGGACATCTTGGTCACGGCGAGGTTGCCGAAGCCCGGCAGGGGTTCGCCCTCCGGGCGGCGCACGGAGCCGATGGCGCGCAGGAAGGGCGAGCCGCCGGTGAGGATGAGGTACTGGGGTTCGGCGGTGCGCGCGGGCTTCGCCGGTGCGGAGGGCGCGGGGGCGGGCTCCTCGGTGGTGCTGGCCGCGGCCTTGGCCCCGCGCTTCGACTTCGATGAAGGCTCCTCGCTGGCGGGAGGGGTGGGCGCCTCTTCCGGCGCTTCGGCGGGAGCGGCTTCGGCTTCGGAGGTCTTCCGCTTCGCGGCGCGGCCCGAGGCCTTGCGCGAGGGAGCTTCGGTGGAGGCCGTCTCCGTGGCAGGAGGCGTTCCTTCCCCGGTGCTCGCAGGAGCGGCGTCGGTGGAGCCCGTCTCCGCCTGGGGCGCGGGCGTGGCGGATTCCGCGGTGCTCTCCGAAGGAGAAGGCGCCGGAGTCTCCTGCGGCGCGGATGCGGGCGTGCCTTCCGCAGGGGTCTTCTTCGCGGCTGCACCCTTGGGCGCCTTCCCCGCGCGCTTCGAAGGGGCCTCGCTGGCGCCCGTCTTCAGCTCGGCTGTCTCCGCGCCTGCCGTGGTCGGCTCAGGGGCTTGTGGGGACTGCGCAGGGGGCGTCGATGCGGAGGCCTTGGAGCTCTCCTCGGTCGACGCCGGCTCCGTCGCAGACGCTTCGTCGGAGGACTTTGGTGCAGCGGCCTTGGGGCTCTGCTCGGTCGAGGCAGACTCCGCCGCAGGCGCTTTGTCGGAGGACTTCGGTGTAGCGGCCTTGGGGCTCTGCTCGGTCGAGGCAGGCTCCGCCACAGGAGCCGGGGAGGCCCGTCCGGAGGTCTTGGCTGCGGAAGCCTTCGGGCTCTTCTTGGTCGTTCCGGGCTCCGCCGCAGGAGCCGGGGAGGACCCTCCGGAGGCCTTCGATTCGGAAGCCTTTGGCGTCTGCTTGGGCTCTTCGGACGCCGGAGCAGGAGCCTGCGCCGCACTCGATGCGGGCTTCGCGGCAGGTGCCTTCGATGCCTTCGGGGTAGGCGCCTTCGAAGCCTCCGGAGGAGGAGTCTTCGGCGCCGACGCAGCGGACTTCGTGACGGGCGTCTTCGGAGTCGGCGCGGCGGACTTCGCCGCAGGAGTCTTCGAAGGCTGTGCTGCCGACTTCGCGACGGGAGCCTTTGGAGCCTGCGAGGCGGACTTCGCCACAGGCGTCTTCGGAGCCTGTGCCCCCGGCTTCGTGGTCGGCGTCTTCAGCGTCTGTGCTCCAGACTTCGCCGCAGGAGTCTTCGAAGCCTTTGCACCCGGCTTCGCGGCGGAAGCCTTCAGCGCCGGTGCGGCCTTCGCGGTGGGCTTCGTGACAGGCTTTGCCTTGGCGGCCGGAGCCTTCGCCACCAGCTTCTTTGCCGCCGCGCCCTTCACCGCCTTGGCGGCCTGCTTCAGCTTCGAAGCCGCGGTCTTCAGGGCCTGCAACGCCGGCTTCGCGACCCCGGCCTTCTTCGCCGTGGCGGGGGCCTTGCCCCCGGCGGGACGGCCTCCGGGCTTCGCGGCGGCCTTGCCAGCGGCGCTGCGGGACTTGGACGAATCGGGGGACGCGGAAGGTCGGGTCGGGCGGCGCTGGGCCATAAAGTCATCCTCGGAGGACCCGAGCGGTCGGCGCCGTCGGCCCTCGTCCCCCGATGGCTAGTGCACCCACAGCCGGGCTGCAAGGCACACGTGCGGTGCGCGCACGCTTCCTGTCGCCCGGCGGCCGCTGGAGCGGACGGCACGCAAGCAACCGCGACCCATCCCCCTGTCCCGTGGAGAGGACAGGGGCTTCAGCGTGCCAGCCCGTCCAGGCACTCGCTGGCGAAGTCCAGGATCTGCTTCCGCGCTCCGGCCCCCTCAGGCCGAAAGCCGCTGCTGCGAGGTCGCGTCCAGCGGAAGGGTGATGGTGAAGCAGGTCCCCTCTTCGGCGGAGCTCGTCACGGTGGCCTTGCCTCCGTGCGACTCCGCGAGCCCCCTCACCAGGGGCAGGCCCAGCCCCCATCCCTTCTCCGCGCTCTCCGTCGCGGACCGGGTGCGATGGAACGGCTCGAAGATGGTCTGCAGTTCGTCCGCGGCGATGGGCGTGCCCTGGTTGCGCACCTGGAGCATCACCTGGCTCCCGTTCCGCTCGAGCCGCACTTCAATGGGCGTGCCTGGGGCGCCGTACTTCGCCGCGTTGGAGGCCAGGTTCTCCACGATGCGGCGCAGCCCGAGCGGATCCGCCTTCATCTGGAACAGGCCCTCCGCCTTCAGGACGAAGCGCTCCGGATAGACCGCCGCGAGCTCGTCCAGGGCCTGGGCCGTGACCGCGTGCAGGTCGCACTCCACCAGCTCCAGCGCCACCCGCTTGCCGGCCTTGATGCGGCTTGCGTCCAGCAGGTTCTGGATCATGCGCTCCGCGCGGTCGAGGCTCGCGCTCACCCTTGCCACCGAGGTCTGGACGCTCGGCAGGTCCGCGTGGCGCCTTCCCAACAGCTGCACGCTCAGCTTCGACGCCGTCAGGGGCGTGCGCAGGTCGTGGGTGAGCGCCGCGACGAAGGTCTCCCGGAGGTTCTGCTCGGCCTTCAGCTTCTGGACCTGATCACGGAGGTTGATCTCCGTCATGATGGACTCCGTCAGTTCCTTCATCACCGTGAGGTCCCGCGAGGACCACTCGCGCACCGTGGGCTGGATGCAGCAGAAGGTCCCCAGCACGTGCCCGTCCGGGTTGATCAACGGCAGCACGATGAGGGCGACGATTCCCCAGGGACCGGTCGACGGATGGAACTTCAGGAACGGGTCGGCGGGCGCGTTCGAGGAGATGATGGGCTCCCCCTCGAGCGTGTAGCGGCACAGCGACGCGTCGATGGGCAGCGTCCGGGTCTCCTTGAAGGGAGAGGGCAGGCCGAAGTCCGCCTTGAAGAACTGCCGGTCCGCGTCCACCAAAGACATGATGGTCAGGGGCACGTCGAGCAGCTGCGCCGCCAGACGCGCGAGGCGGTCAAAGGCCTCCTCCTGGGGCGTGTCCATCAGCTGGGTATCCCGGATGGCCTGTAGCCGGTTCCGGTCGGTGAGGCGGCGGTTGCACCGCTGCGTCCGCCCAAGCGAGGCCTCGTCCAATTCACCTAGAAACTTCATGCGACGACTCTAGTTCGCTGCTCCAGGGCCTGGATGAGCAGAACCCGGGTGCCTGCTCCTCCGTTCGCTGACCAACCTTGCTGAGACGCGGGAAAGAATCCTTCGGCCGGTTTGACCCGCTTTCCCGGGTCCCGCCCTCTCTGTCCCCGGACCCCTTTCCGGGAGGCTTTCCCCCCATGCATCCCCCTCGTGCTTCGTCCCGCGCGGCCCTCGCCGTGCTCCTGCTGCTCCTGCCCACCCTGGCCCTGGCCGCGGACCGGGGGGCCTGGGCCCCGGGTGTCGCGTATGCCGTGGGCGACATCGCTTCTTATGGTGGCAAGGGCTACGACTGCCGGCAGGCCCATACTTCACTGGTAGGCTGGGAGCCGCCCAACGTGCTCGCCCTGTGGCTGGAGCGCACCGGCAACCCGCCCGCCGACACGCAGGCCCCCTCCGTCCCCTCCGGACTCACCTCGCCCTCCAAGACGTATGACAGCGTGTCGCTGACCTGGAGCGCGTCCACCGACAACGTGGGCGTCACCGGCTACGAGGTCTTCGTCAACAACGGCGCCTCTCCCGCCGTCACCTCCACCAGCGCGAGCGCCACCGTCACGGGGCTCGCCGCGAACACGACCTACACGTTCACCGTGAAGGCGCGCGATGCGGCGGGCAACCGTTCCGCGGCCAGCGCCGCGTTCAGCACCACCACGCCCACGCGCCCCGCGCCCGACACGCAGGCCCCCACGGCGCCCGGCTCGCTGCGCTCCACTGGCGTGACGGCCTCCAGCGTGTCCCTGGCGTTCAACGCGTCCACCGACAACGTGGGCGTCACCGGCTACGAAATCTTCGTCAACGGCGGCACCAGCGCGGCGGCCACCAGCACCACGACCAGCGCCACCGTCACGGGCCTCGCCGCCAACACCTCCTATACGTTCACCGCGAAGGCGCGCGACGCGGCCGGCAACCGCTCCTCGGCGAGCAACAGCGTCGCCGTGACGACGGGCAACACCGCACCGGCGGGCAGCAAGGTGCTGGTCGGCTACTGGCACAACTTCGACAACGGCTCCACCAACATCCGGCTGCGCGACATCTCCTCCAGGTTCAACGTCATCCAGGTCGCCTTCGCGGAGCCGGTGGCGGGCGCGCCGTCGGGCACCATGGGCTTCACGCCGTACAACGCCACCGTGGCCGAGTTCAAAGCGGACATCGCCACGCTCAAGGCGCAGGGCCGCAAGGTGCTCATCTCGCTGGGCGGCGCCAACGGCACCATCCACCTGGACGACGCGGCGGCGCGGCAGGCCTTCGTCACCAGCATGCAGGGGCTCATCAACACGTATGGCTTTGACGGGCTGGACCTGGACCTGGAGGGCGCGTCCCTGGCGCTCAACGGCGGGGACACCGACTTCCGCAACCCCACCACGCCGCGCATCCAGAACCTCATCGCCGGCACCCGGCAGCTGCTCAATGACAACGGCGCGGGCTTCCTGCTCACCATGGCGCCGGAGACCGCCTACGTGCAGGGCGGCTACGCGGCCTACGGCGGCCCGTGGGGCGCCTACCTCCCCGTCATCCACGCGCTGCGCGACCGGCTGACGTACCTGCACGTGCAGCACTACAACACCGGCACCGTGACGGCCCTGGACGGCCGCGCCTACGCGCAGAGCACGCCGGACTTCCACGTGGCCATGGCGGAGATGCTGCTCCAGGGCTTCCCCGTGGGCGGCAACGCGAGCGCCGTCTTCCCCGCGCTCCGGCCGGACCAGGTCGTCATCGGCCTGCCGTCCTCGCCGCAGGCCGCGGGCGGCGGCTACACGACGGTGGCCAACGTGCAGAAGGCGCTGGACTACCTGATGAAGGGCCAGTCCTTCGGCGGCACCTACGTGCTGCGCCAGGCCGGCGGCTACCCGGGCTTCAAGGGGCTGATGACCTGGTCCATCAACTGGGACAAGTTCACCAGCTTCGAGTTCTCCAACAGCCACCGCGCCTACCTGGACACCTATCAATAGGGCCCGCAAGGCCCCCGCCCACCGGAAGCGTGCCGGTGGGCGGAGGGTGTCTGGCATTGCCTACCGCGCTTCGCTCAGCCCCGGCGGGCAGGTGAAGGATGCCGGCAGGGACCAGAGCTGCTGCCTCTCCGTATCGTCGAAGGCGCTGAAGTAGACGCGGTTGCCCACGCGGGCGAAATCATCCGGCCAGGAGAGCGGTGTCCCCGGCCCGGTGGCCGCGAACCGCCCGGTCGTCGCCACCGTGCCCCGGGTGAACCAGCCGTCCAGGTAGTCACCGTCGGGCGAGCCGCTGAAGAGCACCAGGCCCCCGCCCGTGGCGAACACAGGCGAGGCGTACTCGTCGTGGCGCGACAGCGACTGGAAGAGCTTCCGGGTCCCCCCGGCCGTGCCGTCGGTGGCCCACAGCTCCACGGCCAGGGGCGCGGGGCCGTCTCCGCCCTGGCCCACGGCGAAGTAGATGCTCCCCGCGGAGGTGGCTGTGTTCCCCAGGTAGGGGGAGGCGTCCGCGCTGTACTTCGGCAGGGTGGCCACGGAGGCCTTGCCGCCCCCGGAGAGGAGGAGGCTCTGGATGCGCATCTGCCTCGAGTTCGGCTCCACCGATGCCAGGTAGACCCGGGACCCCAGCACGCCCAGGATGTTCACGGAGCGGCCGAACGCATCCAGCAGGACGGTCCCCGCGGCGGTGCCGTCTGTCTTCCAGACCTGGTGGTTGACGCCGTTCCGGATGATGAACAGGCCCAGGTTCCCCGCCTGCGTCACCTGCCCCAGGGCCACCGACGTGCCCCCCACCTGCTTCACGGACACGGTGCCCGCCAGCATGCCGTCGGTGCGCCACAGGTGGAGGCCCGAGGCTTCGCGGCGGAAGAAGAGCAGCGCGTTGCCCACCTTCGCGGTTCCGCCGAAGTAGACCCCTTCGGCACCGCTGACCACCCGCACCCGCAGGGTGCCCGCCGCGGTCCCGTCCGAACGCCACAGCTCCGTGGGCGCCTCCGGGAGGTGGCGGAAGAACACGAGCCGGCCGTTGACCTCGGCGGCGTTCGTCAGCGAGGAGGAGTCAGGCCCCGGCGTGATGTCCTCCACGAGCCGTGTCCCGCTGGCCGTCCCGTCGCTGAGCCAGAGCTCCGTCCCGGTGTCCGGCGCGTACACATGGAAGAAGAGCCGTGAGCCCACCGCCACCGGAGCCGACGGCCCGTCATACTCCAGGGGAAACGTCCTCACCGGCACGGTGCCCGCCTGCGTGCCATTGCTGCGCCACAGCGCGGGACCGGTGTCGGGCCGGTGGGTGGCGAAGTAGAGGGTGCCCTGGACGTCGGTGAGTCCGTTCATGGAGGAGAACGGATGGGCCTCCGGCGGAAGGACGACCTTCACCCGCGACGCCACCCCGGCGGGGCATGCCAGGGCCTCCACCTCGCGCGAGTCCAGCGCCTCCAGGGCGGTGGAGACAGCCTCCTCTTCCGGGCCGCCTCCACACGCCGCCAATCCCAGCCATGCCACGACACCCCAATTCCTTACACCCATGTCTTTCTCCTTCCGGCCCGAAGCGGCCGGAAGGGTGGGGTGCAAGGCATTGTCTTCCAACGGGCACCGCAAGGTGGTGGGAGTGTCTTCACCGCCTCCCGGAGGGCCCTTCGCGGGGCTGGCGCGCGTCAGTCCAGGCGCGTCGCGATGCGGGCGCGCAGCGTGTCTCCGGTCGCGTCCCCGGCCTTGAGGGAGAACAGGGCGCGCATGGCGTCGGACGTGATGTAGCGCAGGTGCGGCGCTGGGGAGGCCGCGGCCTCGCAGATGATGCGCGCGATGTCGTCCGGGGTCTGTCCCAGGCTCGCGTAGGTCGCCGCGGAGCCCTGCATGTACCGGCCCAGCAGTTCGCCGTACACGGCCGGTCCGTTGCCCTGGGTGCCGTTGCCCGTCGCGCGCACATTGTTGACGAACTCCGTGTGCACCGGCCCCGGCTCCACCAGTGAGACGTGGATGCCCAGCCGCGCCGCCACGGGGGCCAGGCTCTCCATGAAGCCCTCCACCGCGAACTTCGCCGCGCAGTACGCGTCGTTGAAGGGCTGGCCCACCAGGCCTCCAATGCTGCTCAGGGAGATGATGCGCCCGGAACCCTGCTCACGCATGACCGGCAACACCGCCTGGGTGACGCGCCACACGCCGAAGAAGTTGACCTCCATCGTGCGCCGCAGGGCCTCCTCGGAGGTCTGCTCCAGCGTGGCCAGGTAGCCCGCGCCCGCGTTGTTCACCAGCAGGTCGATGCGGCCGTGCGCCTGGAGGACGTCGCGGAGACACGCCTGGGTGGAGGCGTCGCTGGTCACGTCCAGTGTGCGGATGTGGAGCTTCACGCCCTCCTGGTCCGCCCGGGCCCGGAGTGCGTCCGCGCGGGTGCTGTCGCGCAGGGTGGCGACGACCTCGAAGCCCTGGCGTGCCAGGTGGACGGCCGTGCTCAGGCCGATGCCGGTGGAGGTGCCCGTGACGAGTGCGACCGGGGCCATGCGAGGTGTCTCCTGGAGCGGCGCACCGGGAGCGGCGCGCAGGGGGCCATGACTATCACCCGGGGCTCCCCGCGCGACGCCCCGTGATGCCAACGGCGTCCCGGCCCCGGCCAGGCCATGGCGCACGTGATAGCGTCGCCGTGGTGTCGACACGGGATGACAGGCCGGCGGGTCGGGAGGCGCAGTCCCCCGACAGGACCCGGACCCTTCCGGCGAAGCCTGGGGGCAAGGTCCGGCTGAAGCTGTGGGTGTTGTCGGGGCCCGGGGCCGGCAGGAACCACCCGCTGCCCGTGGGCTCCTACCTGCTGGGCAAGAGCGCGGACTGCGACATCGTGCTCGAGGACGGCACGGTGTCGCGCCACCACCTGCGGCTGGAGGTGGAGGCGGACCGGGTCGTCGCCAAGGACCTGGGCTCGTACAACGGGTCCTTCTGTGAAGGCCTGCGCTTCTCCGAGCTGGAGGTGCGGCCCGGCGCCGTGCTCACCCTGGGGGAGACCCGGCTCAAGGTGATGCCCGAAGACACCCGCGAGCGCTCGTTGCTGCTGTCATCGCGCGACCGCTTCGGGGCCCTGGTGGGAACCAGCCGCCGGATGCGGGAGGTCTTCACGTTCCTGGAGCGCATGGCGCCCGGTGACGCGGACGTGCTCATCCAGGGCGAGACGGGCACCGGCAAGGAGCTGTGCGCGGAAGGGCTGCACCACGAGAGCCCGCGCGCGAAGAAGCCCTTCGTGGTGGTGGACCTGGCGGGCATCACCCCGTCGCTCATCGAGTCGGAGCTGTTCGGCCACGTGAAGGGGGCCTTCACCGGAGCCCAGGCGGACCGGGCCGGCGCCTTCGAGCGCGCCCATGGCGGCACCGTCTTCCTGGACGAGGTGGGCGAGCTGCCCCTGGAGCTGCAGCCGCGCCTGTTGCGCGTGCTGGAGCGCCGGCAGGTGAAGCGGGTGGGCGGCAACGACTACCGGGAGCTGGACGTGCGCGTGGTGGCCGCCACCCACGTGGACCTGGAGGCCGCGGTGAAGGCGGAGAAGTTCCGCCGGGACCTCTTCCACCGGCTGGCCGTGCTGCGCGTCGTGCTGCCGCCGCTGCGCGAGCGTCCGGAGGACATCCCGATGCTCATCGACACCGTGCTGGAGCGCCTGGGCAAGCCGCCCAGCACCCTGTCGGACCAGACGCGCGCCCTGCTCGTCCAGTACCCCTGGCCGGGCAACGTTCGCGAGCTGCGCAACGTGGTGGATCGCGTGGTGAGCCTGGGCGAGGAGTCCCTGCCCGACATCGACCCGGGGGTCCCCGGCCGTGCCGCCTCCCGCGCGGGCGGGCTGGACCTGGCCCGGCCCTTCAAGGAGGCGAAGGAGCAGCTGGTCGAGGGCTTCGAGCGCGACTACCTCAAGAGCCTCCTCAAGCGCTGCGAGGGCCGCTTCAACCGCGCCGCCCGGGAGGCCGGCATCGACCGGGTGTACCTGCGCAAGCTGATGCGCAAGCACGGCCTGGAGCTCAGCGACGGCAAGCCCGGGGCGGACGAAGAAGACGCCGGGTGACTCCCGTCACCCACCGGGACCGCCACCGGGTGACTCGAGTCACCCACCCGCGTGCCCCGCCGGGTGGCGTCTCCCTCGGAAGGCCCGGCGCGACCGGGCGCGCGGGGACTGGCACCACTCCTGCTTAGGGAAGGCGTACCGGCCATTCACGGCCCCTACGACCCCGAGCACGCCATGATCTCCTCCGCCTCCTCCCGTTCCAACCCGTCCTCGTTCCTCGCCTCGCTGCTGAAGCCGTCCACGCGGACGCAGCCTGCGCCGCAGACCCGGACGCAGCCCTCCGAGGGCGCATCCGCGGCGGCCCTGCGCAACAAGATGTTCTACACGGACAGCTTCGAGTCCTCGCCGTCGGCGCGGACGCAGTCGCTGCCCCCCACGCCGACGACCCGTCCCGAGGGCGCGGGCTCCGACCCGCTCGGCGCGGACGCGCTCGTGCCGGCCAGCTCGCATGACGCGTCCAAGGACTACCCGGCGCTCTCGTACGCGGATGACAAGCAATACAACGGGCAGCCGCTGGGCTTCTGGAAGAAGAACGTCTGGGATTCGGCCATCAAGTCGGGCGCCGCCCCCGAGGAGGCGGCGCTGCTGGTCGCGCAGGTGATGCAGGAGGGCGGCACGGACTTCAACAAGAGCGGCGACGCGACGAACTACGGCCCCTTCAACCTGAACAAGGACCTGCTGCAAACCTACGGCAAGCACCTGCCGGATGACCTCCAGAAGCTCAACGGCAGCAGCCCGGAAGCCATCGACCTCAACGTGCGCAACGCGCTGGATGCGATGCGCGCGGTGGGGGCCAACAACTACCTGCACCACGTGCGCGGCGGCCGCACCAACTTCGAGCACCCCGGCCAGCGCATCAGCGACAACCCGAACGTGAAGGGCGACGACGCGTTCGCCTTCGAGCGCAGCCTGACGAACAACGCGCGCCTCTTCCTGGAGGCATTCCAGTCCAACCCGTCCTCGCTGACCGACCACCAGCGCTTCGCCTCCGACATTCCGAACATCTGAAGAAGCGGACGGGCGTGAAGCACAGGGCCCCGCGTGCGATGCACGCGGGGCCTTTTCGCGTTCTGCTCGCGGGGACTACGAACCGGACTCGCGCGAGCCGAAGGAGTTGTTCTTGGAGCCGATGCCGGAGGAGTCCCCCAGCGTGGCGGAGTGATTCGCGTTCGCGGCGGCGAGCGCGCCCGCGTCACCGCCCTGGGGATTGACGATGAGCATCCCGCCGCCATTGAACGAATCCCAGCCGGAGTTCATCGCCTGGGTGAGGTGCTGGAGCTCCACGTCGTACTTGGATCCGGAGGCTGGATCATGGATCTGATACTGGCCCTGCGCGTTCTTGCCGTCGATCTCCACCCAGTGCGCGCTGCCGGCCGGCGTGTTGCCGGATGCGCCGGGCTGGATGAGGTTGGAGTCCACCAGGGCCACGGCCTTCTTGCCCGAGCCGAGCGCGGCGTTCAGCGCGTCGCGGTCGAAGTTGGAGGCGCCGCGCGTGACCTCGAAGCCCTGGCCCGCGAGCATCTGGCCCATTTGATCCGGCGTCGTGCCCTTGCTGTCGGAGTAGCGGGACTCCAGTGACTGGACGAGCTGGGCATCCGTCTGCCCCTGGCCGCCACCATTGGCGCGCACCAGCATCGCGGCGGCCGTCGCACCGCAATTGGTGGCGTCCGTCTGCTTCAGGACCGGCGTCTCCTGGAGCCAGCCCTTCGCGCCCGGGGACTTCGCGTCCGTGAGCGAGGGCACCTGCTCCATCTGGGACAGCTCCAGGGGACGCGCGCCCAGGGGCTGTCCGGCCCCCGCGGCCTGGGCGGCCCATTGTCCCGCCACCTCCGGCGACTCCTCGAAGCGGTCCTGCGGGAACCCGGTGGCCTGCTCCGCCTCCTGGACCGGCTCGGGGGCGTGGGGGCCCTGGACCTGAGCATTGCCTTGCGGCGCGGCAGCCTGCTCGGGGGGCAGGGAGACAGGGAGATTCTGGGGACGGGTGACGTTCATGAACAACCCTTGCGCTCGGGGGAGGAAACCGCGGACGGCGGTCCCACTATTATCGAAGAAGGTACCAGCCCGGTTGTGGGGGGCATGGTGATGGCATCGCGGGGGCCAATAGGATGGCGCCCACCATGAAGACCCCAGCCGGAGACGAGCGCGACGACACGCTTCCCGCGCGCCGTCCTGACGGCGAGGCGACGCGCCTGCTGCCGCGAACTCCGGCGGAGGCCGTGCCCGCGACGAATGAGTCGGACCGGCAGCCCCGGCCAGGGCCGTCCCCGTCCGTCCAGGTGGGGCGCTACCTGCTCCTGCGTCCGCTGGGCGCGGGGGGCATGGGCGTGGTGTACGCGGCCTATGATCCGGACCTGGACCGGAAGGTGGCGCTGAAGCTGCTTCGCTCGGACAGCCACGCGGATCCGGAGCTGGGACGGGCGCGGCTCTTGCGCGAAGCGCAGGCGATGGCGCGCATTTCGCACCCGAACGTCATCCCGGTGTTCGACGTGGGCATCTGGGGCGCCCAGGTCTTCCTGGCGATGGAGCTGCTCGATGGGGGCACGCTGGGGCAGTGGCTGAAGGAAGCCCCCCGCTCGTGGCGCGAGGTGCTGGAGGCGTACCTGGGCGCGGGCCGGGGGCTCGTGGCCGCGCACGCGGCGGGGCTGGTGCACCGCGACTTCAAGCCGGCCAACGTGCTGAGGGACCGCCGGGGCCGCGTCTGCGTGACGGACTTCGGGCTCGCGCGCCAGGTGGGGCTGCCCTCCGGCGACGACGCGGACCCCGCCGGGCCGGAAGCGGACGCGCTGGCCTTGGAACGGCGCATGCTGGATGCGCCCATCACCGTCACCGGCGCGGTGATGGGCACGCCGAACTACATGTCCCCGGAGCAGGTGCTGGGCGCGGTCCCGGACGCGAGCACGGATCAGTTCAGCTTCTGTGCCGCGCTGTACGCCGCGCTCTACGGCCAGCGCCCCTTCGACGTCGCGCGCATGCAGGCGCTGCGGACGCCCGCCGACCTGGAGGGCCCGAACGCTCCCCGCCTCCTGGAGCCCCCGCGCGACTCGCGGGTGCCCGCGTGGGTGGGCCGGGCCGTGATGCGCGGGCTGGCGCTGCGCCCGGCGGAGCGCTTCCCGACGCTCGCGGAGCTGCTGGACGCGCTGGGGCAGGAGCCGAAGCGCAGGGCCCGGCGCCGCGCGTGGGGCGGCGCGGCCCTCTTGGCGGGAGGTCTCCTGATGGGCGGCGGCGTGCTCTATCAACAGTCGCGCGTGTGCGAGGGCGCGGACGCGCTCATGGCGCGGGTGTGGGGCGCACCGCAGCGGGAGCAGGTGATGCGTGCCTTCACCGCCACGGGCAGTCCGTTGGGTGCGGACATGGCCGGGCGTGTGGCGGACGCGCTGGATGCGTACGCGCGGGGCTGGAGCCAGCAGCACGCGGAGGCGTGCAGGGCCACGCTCGTGGAGGGCACCCAGCCGGAGGCCCTGCGGGTCGAGCGCGTGGTGTGTCTGGAGCGGCGGCGCGAGGACGCCCGCGCGGTGGTGGCGCTGCTGTCCACCGCGGACGTCCCCCTGGTGGAGAAGTCCCTGTCGCTGGTGAACGCGCTCCCCGCGCTGGACGAGTGCGCGGACGTGGCGAAGCTGGGCGAGCAGCAGCGGCTGCCGGAGTCGCCCGCGGAGCGCGCCGAGGTGGAGCGTCTGGAGGCGGGGCTGTCGGAGGTGAAGGTGCTGGTGGATGGCGGACGCCTTCCCCTGGCCCGGACGCGACTGGAGCCGCTCGTGGAGGCCGTGCGGGCCACGGGGTACGCGCCGCTGATGGCCCGGCTCCAGCTCCAGCAGGGCTGGATGCGCGAGCAACTGGGTGACTCCGCGGGGGCGGCCATCGCGCTGCGGCAGGCGGCCTTCGACGCGGAGGCGGGGCGCGCGGACCGGCTGAAGGTCACCGTCCTCAACCGGTTGCTCTACGTGGAGGAGGGGCAGCGGCACTTCGACCAGGCGGAGGTCTGGAGCGGGCTCGCGGACGCGACGCTGCGGCGCATGGGCGGCGACGCCGTGCTGGAAGCGGAGGTGCGGATCAATCAAGGCAACCTCGCGGTCGCGAGGAATGACTTCTCCCGCGCGAGCGCCCTGTTCGAGGAAGCGCGGACGCGGGCGGAGGCGGCGTTGCCGGAAGGCCACCCGCTGCGCGCGCGCATCACCTTCCTCCAGGGCGGCCTGGCGATCCGGATGAAGGACACCGGGCGCGGCGTGGCGTTGCTGGAGCGCGCGCTGGCGCTGACGGAGGCCTCGGTGGGCCCGCTGCACCCGGACACCGCGCGCCGGCACGACGCCCTCGCCTGGGCCCTGCGCGAGGCGGCGGAGCCGGCCCGGGCCCTGCCGCACGCGCGCGCCGCCGTGGAGATCCGCAAGGCGCTGCTGGGAGCGCGCACGTTGCCGGTGGCGGAAGGGCTGGACGAGGTGGGGATGTGCCTGCTGGCGCTGGGCCGCTACGACGATGCGCTGCGCGTCTACGAGGAGGCGCTCGCGACGAAACAGCAGGTGGCGCCGCCGGGAGACGAGACCTTCCAGTACAGCCAGGACGGCGTGGGCCAGGCGCTGCTGGGCCTGGGCCGCGCGAAGGACGCCATCGCGCCGCTGCGGCTGGCGGTGGGGTACCCGTCGATGCCGGAGGGGACGCTGGCGGAGTCAGGCTTCGCGCTCGCGAAAGCGTTGTGGGAGGCCGGGGAACGGCAGCCCGCGAGACAGGAAGCCGAAGCGGCCCGCGCACGCTTCGTCCGCGCCACGCGCGAGCCCGAAGCCGCGAGCGTGGCCCGCTGGCTGGAGGCGCATCCGGCTCCGGAGGCCTCCGCCGTCCCCGCGCGCCTCCAGGTGCCCCGGGCTCGTGGAGGGCGTTAGCGGCGCGAGCCCGGGCTCCCTGTCTCAGGTCTTCTTCAGCTTGTCGCCCACCGCGGAGAGCAGCTGGTCGAAGGAGTCCGTGAACAGGCGGATGCCGTCGGTGGCCAGCTCGTCGGTGACGGTCTTCATGGAGATGCCGGCCGCCTCCAGCTGGCGCATCGTCGCCTCCGCCGCCGGCAGGTCCTCCTCCAGGCTGGGGCGCACCTTGCCGTGGTCCCGGAACGCGTCGATGGTGGCGGGCGGCATGGTGTTCACCGTGTCGCGGCCGATGAGCTCCTCCACGTAGAGCACGTCGCGCAGGTTCGGGCTCTTGGTGCTGGTGCTCGCCCAGAGCACGCGCTGCACCTTGGCGCCCTTCGCCGCGAGCGCCTTCCAGCGCGCGCTCCCGAAGACCTCCTTGAAGGTGCGGTAGGCGAGCTTCGCGTTGGCGATGGCCACCTTGCCGCTCAATCCCTCCATCGCCTTCAGCTGCTCGGGCGTGGCGCCCGCCTTCCGCTTCTTCTCCATCTCCTTGTCCACGATGGCGTCGATGCGGCTGACGAAGAACGACGCCACGCTCGCCACGCGGCTCACGTCCCCGCCGGACGCGGCGAACTTCTCCAGGCCGGAGACGTAGGCCTCGGCGATCTGCTTGTAGCGCTCCTGGCTGAAGAGCAGCGTCACGTTGACGTTGATGCCCTCGGAGGTGAGCTGCTCGAAGGCCGGGGTGCCCGGCACGGTGCCCGGAACCTTGATCATCACGTTGGGCCGGGCCAGCGTCTTCCACAGCCGCCGCGCCTCCTCCAGCGTGCCCTTCGTGTCCAGCGCCAGGTGGGGGGACACCTCCAGCGACGCGTAGCCGTCCTGTCCCTTGGTGGCGTCGTAGACCGTCTTGAGGAGGTCCGCGGCGCCCTGCACGTCGCGCACGGCCAGCTGCTCGTAGAGGTCGTTGCCGTTGATGCCCTTGCCCTTCGCCGCGTCGAAGAGGTCCTGGTAGTCGTCGCTGCCCGACACGGCCTTCTGGAAGATGGTCGGGTTGGAGGTGAGCCCCTTGAGCCCGTCCTCCTCGATGAACTTCTTCAGCGTGCCCTTCGTGATGTAGCTGCGCTGGAGGTTGTCCACCCAGACGGATTGGCCGAACTCGGCGAGCTGTCGCAGCGGATTCATGGATTCTCCCGGCGGGGGCGCGAGGCTCCCAGATGGCGTTCCTTGAAAATGCGCACGGCCCGTCCTCCACGTCCGGCCGGGCGGGCAGGCACTCGCGGATTCTGCCTGCGAACAGGACCAGCGGGGGGCAACGCTTCTCGCAAGCCGGGTCAGTCAACACACTACCGGGGGCACACCCCTGTCCCCCAACCCCGGAGCGAAACGATGGCGGATACCTTGGCGGACCTCGCGGCGCAGCTGCGCATCGACAGCATCCGCTGCACCACGGCGGCGGGCTCGGGCCACCCCAGCTCTTCCATGTCCGCGGCGGACATCATGGCCGTGCTGTTCCAGAAGTACCTGCGCTTCGACTTCCAGCAGCCGAAGGCCCCCAACAACGACCGCTTCGTGCTCTCCAAGGGCCACGCCTGCCCGGTCCTCTACTCCGCCTTCAAGGCGGCGGGCGCCATCGACGACCGGGAATTGCTGACGCTGCGCAAGTTCGGCAGCCGGCTGGAAGGCCACCCGAACCCGCATGTGCTGCCGCTCGTGGATGTGGCCACCGGCTCGCTCGGGCAGGGACTGGCCGTGGGCGTAGGCATGGCGCTCTGCGCGCGCCTGGATGGGCTGCCCTTCCGCACCTACGTGCTGATGGGCGACAGCGAGACGGCGGAGGGCTCCGTCTGGGAGGCGTTCGACAAGGCTGGCCACTACGGGTTGGACAACCTGTGCGCCATCATCGACGTGAACCGGCTGGGCCAGAGCCGCGAGACGGAGCTGGGCTGGAACCTGGAGGCCTACGCGGCCCGCGTCCGCGCCTTCGGGTGGAACGCCGTCACGCTGGATGGTCATGACCTGGGCGCCATCGACCGCGCGTTCGCCGAAGCGCAGGCGAAGAAGGGGCAGCCCACCTGCCTCATCTGCAAGACGGAGAAGGGGCACGGCTCCTCGCTCATCGCCAACCAGGACGGCTGGCACGGCAAGCCGCTGCCGGAGGACAAGGCGAAGGACGCCATCCGCGAGCTGGGCGGGGAGCGCAACATCCGCATCCAGATGAAGAAGCCGGAGGCGGTGAAGCCCCCCGTGCAGGACAAGGCCGCGCCGCTCCAGCTGCCCACGTACGAGGTCGGCCAGAAGGAGGCCACGCGCAAGGCGTATGGCGACGCGCTCCTGGCGCTGGGCAACGCGCGGCCGGAGGTGGTGGCGCTGGACGCGGAGGTGTCCAACTCCACGTACTCGAACGAGTTCCAGAAGGCGCACCCGAAGCGCTACTTCGAGATGTTCATCGCGGAGCAGAACATGGTGTCCAGCGCGGTGGGCATGACGGTGCTGGGCAAGAAGGCCTTCGTCAGCACCTTCGCGGCCTTCCTGTCCCGCGCGTACGACCAGGTCCGCATGGCGGCCATCTCCAACGCCACGGTGCACCTGTGCGGCAGCCACGCGGGCGTGTCCATTGGCGAGGACGGGCCGTCGCAGATGGCGCTGGAGGACCTGGCGATGATGCGCGCGGTGGGCGGCAGCACGGTCGTCTACCCGAGCGACCCCAACCAGACCGCGAAGCTGCTGGCGCAACTGGCCGACCGCCAGGGCATCACCTACCTGCGCAGCACCCGTGAGAAGACGCCGGTGCTCTACCCCGCGACGGAGGACTTCCCCATTGGCGGCAGCAAGGTGGTGCGCCAGTCCGGCAACGACGTGGCGACGGTGGTGGGCGCCGGCATCACGCTGCACGAAGCGCTCAAGGCGTACGAGCTGCTGAAGAAGCAGGGCGTCGCGGTGCGCGTCATCGACCTGTACTCCGTGAAGCCGGTGGACGCGAAGACGCTGCGCCAGGCCGCGCGCGAGACGCAGGGCCGGCTCGTCGTGGTGGAGGACCACTGGGCGGAAGGCGGCCTGGCGGACGCGGTGCTGGAGGCCTTCACCGGCGAGCGCGAACAGCTGCCCACCGTGGTGCGCCTCGCGGTGACGAAGATGCCCGGCTCCGGCAAGCCCGCGGAGCTGCTGGACGCCGCGGGCATCGACGCCGGGCACATCGTGGAGGCCGTCACCTCGCTGGTGGAGGAGACGGCCCGAGGCGGGGACGGCCGGGGCAAGCCGTCCGAGAACGCCTGGGGCCACACGAACGCGTAGCGCGTGGCGCCCCAGGGGGCTTCAGGGCCTCGGCGGGTCCAGCCGGGCGATCGCGCGCCCCGCGCCGGACGATCGCGCGTAGTCCAGCGCGGTGCGCTTGTCCGCGTCCCGGGCCTTCACGTTCGCACCGCGCTGGATGAGCAGCTCCATCAGCTCCAGCTTGTCGAACATGGCCGCGAACATCAGCGGCGTGCGGCCATCCGGGCCCGCGCCGTCCACGTCCGCGCCCGCGTCCAGGAGCACCGTGGCGATGGTCTCGTGGCCCTTGAAGGCCGCGCCGGCCAGCGGCGTCTGCCCGGCGTCGTTGGGCTGCTCCGGGTCCGCCCCGCGCTCCAGCATCAGGCGGGTCGCCTCCACGTGGCCGTAGTAGCTGGCCAGCATCAGGAGGGAATCCCCCCGCTCGTTGCGAACCCCCACGGGAAGCCCGGCGTCGAGCATCTCGCGCAGCTTCCCCGCGTCACCCGCGCGGACCAGCGTGAAGGCGCTCCTCACGAAGTCCAGGAGGGCGGCCTCTTCGGAATCCGGGGCAGGACCCGCGTTCTTGGGGTCATTCGGGGAGCTCATGGGCGGCGTTCCTTTAGCGCGAGCGGCGCAGCTGCTGCACGGCGTTGGCGATGCGCGAACCGTAGTCTTCATCGGCGGCACGGAAGTGGGCAATGGCCCGGGGGATGATGTCCTCCCGGCTCACCTGCGCCAGGCTGCCAGCGATGTTCTCCACCAGCCGGGCCTTCGCCGCCTCGTCCATCAGCCGGTAGAGGGCGCCGGCCTGCACGAAGTCGGTGTCCTCGGCGTGCTTGCCGTGGACGAAGGTGCCCGTCAGGCCGTTCACCGCGTAGCCCGTGCCTGGGGTCTCGTCCGTCTGGGCGGGGCCGTTGAAGCTGTTGGGTTCGTAGTTGGGGCCGCGCCCGCCGTTGCCGTCGAAGCGCATGGCGCCGTCACGGCCGTAGTTGCGTGCGCCGCCCTTCACGCCCTTGGGCGAATTCACCGGCAGCTGCGTGCTGTTGATGCCCAGCCGGTAGCGGTGCGCGTCGCCGTAGGCGAACAGGCGCGCCTGGAGCATCCGGTCCGGGGACGGGCCGATGCCGGGCACGAAGTGCGACGGATCCAGGGCCGCCTGCTCCACCTCCGCGAAGAAGTTCTCCGGGTTGCGGTTCAGCGTGAGCTTGCCCACCTCCATCAGCGGGTAGTCCTTGTACGGCCACACCTTGGTGAGGTCGAACGGGTTGAAGCGGTAGTTCGCGGCGTCCGCCTCCGGCATCACCTGCACCTTGAGCGTCCACGAGGGGAACTCGCCCCGGTCGATGGCGCGGTACAGGTCGCGCTGGTGGTGCTGCGGGTCCTTGCCTCCCACCCCCTCCGCCTCCTGCGTGGTGAGGGTGCGGATGCCCTGGTCCGTCTTGAAGTGGAACTTCACCCAGAAGCGCTCGCCCGTCGCGTTCACCCACTGGAAGGTGTGCGAGCCAAAGCCATCCATGTGCCGCAGCGTCGCGGGGATGCCCCGGTCACCGAAGAGCCAGGTGAACTGGTGCGTGGCCTCCGGCGAGTAGGAGAAGAAGTCCCAGACGTTGTCCGGCTCCTGGCAGTTCGTGTACGGGTCATACTTCTGCGAGTGGATGAAGTCCGGGAACTTGATGCCGTCGCGCAGGAAGAACACCGGTGTGTTGTTGCCCACGACGTCCCAGTTGCCGTCCTCCGTGTAGAAGCGCACCGCGAAGCCGCGCGGGTCGCGGGCGGTGTCCGGCGCGCCCTTGGAGCCCGCCACGGTGGAGAAGCGCAGGAAGGCTTCCGTCTTCTTGCCCACCGCGCTGAAGACCTTCATGCGGGTGAAGCGGGAGATGTCCTGCGTGACTTCGAAGGTGCCGTAGGCGCCGGAGCCCACCGCGTGCACCACGCGCTCCGGGATGCGCTCGCGGTTGAAGCGGGCCAGCTTCTCCAGCAGGTGGTGGTCCTGCAGCAGCACCGGGCCATTGGCGCCGGCCGTCTGCGAGTGCTGGTTGTCGGAGACCGGGGCGCCGGCTTCGGTGGTCAGGGTGGGGCGCTGGGACATGGACGCTTTCCTTTGCGTGAGGCCTTCAGGGGCACTTCGACGGTGGGAAAGGTAGAGAGGTCCCGGTGATTGGGCCAAGACATCGTTTGGATGGGAGTGATAGGCAGGGGTTATCGGTTCCAGGGAGGACCATGGCCTCGCTCAACGACATCACCTTGCGGCAGTTGGAGTACCTGGTGGCGGTGGCGGAGACGTTGGGCTTCCGGCGGGCGGCCGAGCGGTGTCATGTCTCCCAGCCGGCCCTGAGCGCGCAGATCCAACAGCTGGAGTCGGTGCTCGGCGTGAAGCTGTTCGAGCGGGACGCGCGCCGGGTGATGCTCACACCGCAGGGCACGGAGCTGGTGGCACGGGCGCGGCGCGTGCTCACGGAGGCCGAGGACATCCTCAAGGCGGCGGCGCGGATGGGTGACCCGTTCGCGGGGCCGCTGCACCTGGGCGCCATCCCCACGGTGGCGCCCTACGTGCTGCCGGAGGTGGTGCCCGCGCTGGTGAATCAGTACCCGAAGCTCCAGCTGCGGCTGCGCGAGGAGAAGACGGCGCTCCTGATGCGGGACATGGACGAGGGCCGGCTGGACGCGGCGCTGCTCGCGATGGACGCGGACCTGGGGCGCCAGGTGGAGCACGCGGTCATCGCGGAGGACCCCTTCGTCGTCGCGGCGCCGCCGGGGCATCGCTTGGAGAAGAAGAAGCAGGTGCGGCTTGGCGACCTGGACGACGAGGACGTGCTGCTGCTGGAGGACGGGCACTGCTTCCGCAGCCAGACGCTGGCGCTGTGCACGCGCGTGGGCGCGCGCGAGGTGGACTTCCGCGCCACCAGCCTGACGACGCTCGCGCAGATGGTGACGGCGTCGGGCAGCCTCACGCTGTTGCCCCAGCTCGCGGTGCGCATGGAGAACCGGCAGGGGCAGCTGGTGGTGCGGCCCTTCGCGCCGCCGGGTCCGGGCCGGACGCTCGCGCTGGCGTGGCGCCCGGGGCATCCCAGGGCGGAGGCGCTGCGCACCATCGCGGGGACGCTGCGCTCCGTGTGGCCGGGGGCGGGGAAGGCGAAGGTCAGCGCAGCGGCTTCTCCGAAGTGACGATGCCGTCCGCGTCCGCGTAGAGGTGGTGGCCGGGAATGAAGGTGACGCCGGCGAAGCGCACCTCCACGTCGCGCTGTCCCTCGTTGCGCTTGCCGCTCTTGAGCGGGTGGGTGCCCAGCGCCTTCACGCCGATGGCGGTGCGGCCCACTTCTTCCGCGTCGCGGATGCAGCCGTTCACGACCACGCCCGCCCAGCCGTTCTTCTGGCCCAGGGCCGCGAGCACGTCCCCCACCAGCGCGCAGCGGCGGCTGCCTCCGCCATCCACCACCAGCACGCGGCCCTGGCCGGGCTCCTCCAATGCCTTGCGCACCAGGGAGTTGTCCTCCGGCGCGCGCACGGTGCTGATGGGGCCAAAGAAGCCGCGGCGTCCGCCGTAGTCCAGGAACCCAGGCTCGGCGACCTGGAAGTGCGCAGTGCCTGCGTGGGCGTCACAGAGGTCGGCGGTCTTGGTGTCAGGGGTGTCGCTCATGAACCGTAGGATGCACACGCCGGCCGGGTGTGATTGTCATTGCGAGTGCGGGCTGTCGTGTCTTGACCGTGCAATGTTCAAAGTCCTACCGTCGGCGCCTTCCTGAGGGGGAAATCCATGCAGATGTTGAAGTGGTGGGTGGGTGCGCTCGCGCTGCTGGCGCTCGCGTGTGGTGAGGTCTCCGAGCCGTCCACGCCGGTGGTTCGTGACGGCGAGGGCCTGCTGGAGCTGCCGCTGGTGTCCACGTCGGCGGGACGCAGCTACAAGCTGGTGGGCGCGACGTTCGCCATCACGGGGCCGCAGAACGCGACCATCACGGACACGTCCGCGGAGTCGGTGAGCCTGGCGCTTATCGCGGGGACGTACTCCATCCAGATGAACGGCGACTGGCACGTGGAGCGCACGGACGTGCCGGGCGTCACGGTGCCTGTCACGCTGGTGTCGCCGAACCCGATGACGTTCACGCTGGGCGAGGGCGAGTCTCGTCCCGTGCGCTTCCTGTTCAAGGTGCCGGAGGATGGCACCGCGGACGTGGGCATCGGCGTGGACTCTGGCGGCTGGATTTCGGGAACCCTTCAGTTCGAAGCTTCTCCTCCGCCAGGGAGCAGGCCCCCGAGCATCTTTGACGGCCTGAACGGGAAGAGCATTCCCTTCGTCATCAGCTACGAGTCTGCGACGGTGGCGCGGAGCAGTGGGTCCTATCCCAAGCAGGTCCAGGTCCAGACCGCTCCCGTGACCTTCCAACTGGGAGGCGCGGTCCCTGAAGAGGTGATGCAGCAGTTCGTCCCCGCGCTCCAGGGACGCTCCATGGAGTTCTCCGTCTCGGCCTCGGGGCCGGGCTACTCCTATGCGGTGCATCTGTTCCTGGAGAACCTGGAGAATGGCGTCCGGCTCGAACTGCATCCGCGGATGATCATCGGCGCGGACGCGGAGGGCTATCCGCTCCTGGTGCCCACGTCCATGCAAGCGGGCGATGCGTCTCTCAGCAACGGTTCCGGGTATGCCACGGCTTCTCTCCACGACGGCACGTTCGCACCCCGGTAGCACCCGCCGCCGCGCGCCGCTCCCTCCACCGGGAACGGCGCGCGGCCCCTGACGCCGTGTTGGAGGCGCGGCGTCAGGGGGGCGCGTAGCCCACGGTGCCGGTGTTGCCGTCGTAGGTGTTGGCGCTCTGGGTGAACGTGGAGTCCTTGAAGACGAACACGCCCCAGCCCGTGCCCTGGGACACGAGCGAGTCGGTGAGCTGGAGCCGGCCCCGGCCCGAGTTGCCGCCCAGGACGATGTTGCCCTGGATATCGCCCGCGCTCGTGAAGGCGTCGCAGCAGAAGGGGTCCGAACCGCCGTGGCTCACCCGCGCGTGGGCGATGACGTTGGTCGCGTTCAGGGAGCGGATGGAGATGCCCTTCCAGTAGCCCGGCGTCTCCGTCCGGCCCGTGAACACGATGGGGTCCGCCGCCGTGCCCCGCGCCACCAGCGAGCCCGTCTCCGTGATGCGCAGGCCCGACGTCGCCTCGAACTGGAGCCGCACCCCCGGCTCGATGGTGAGCGCGCCCGCGTACTCCACGGTCGTGTCCGGGACGCCGGTGGAGACGCCATAGGGCACGTCCAGCTTGTGCAGCGTCTGCGCCGTGGCGGTGTCCGCCTGCGGCGCCGCCAGCAGGTGGACGGTGTTGTCGCCGTTGGCCGCCGGGCTGGTGGCGCTGTTGCCGGAGTAGATGCTCGTCCCATCCAGGGCGCTCGCGATGGACAGGCTCACGGTGACAGGGGCCCCCAGGTTGCCCCGGAAGAGGTTGCGCGAGAACCCCGGCAGCCGCGCCTTGTTGAAGGCGAAGAGGCCCAGGGTGCCGCTCTTCTCCACCGTGGTGTCCGTGATGCGCACCTGGCTGACGGAGTCCTGGAGCTGCGAGCCCACCACCACCGCGGCGCGGGCATCCAGGCTGCCGCCGGGGCCGTAGAAATAGTCGCAGCAGAAGGCGCTCTCGCTGCCCGCGTAGGAGATGATCACGTGCTCCAGCACGTTCGCGGGGTTGTTGGACTTGAACGCGAGCCCCTTCCAGGAGCCCGGCGTGGCCGTCGCCCCGGTGAAGGTGATGGGCGCGGCCTCCGTGCCCACCGCGTTGAGGGACCCCGTCGGCATGATGCGCAGGCCCGCATCCGGCCCGAAGCGCACCACCGTGCCCGGCGCCAGGGTGAGGGCTCCGCTCACCTCCACCACCCCTGTCACCGCGTAGGTGCACTGCTGCGACCCCGGCTCCCAGGTCGTGGCGGCGGTCAGGTCTCCGGTGATGTTCCGGACGCAGGTGCCGTCAGGCCCGGGGCCGTCACCGGGGTCGTCCTCCGAACCGCCACAGGCGGCCAGGACGGAGGCCGCCACGAAGGGAAGAAGCCGCGGGAAGCGAAGCAGGTGTTGCACCATGGAGGTCCCCCTGAACGGGTCAGCGGCGAATGCCGCCTTCAGGCGGAGTACGCCGGGCCGCGCGCATATTCTCGGGGGGTGGGGAAAACGCCGTCGGCGGGCGCCAGCGGCTCGTTAGACTCCGGGGATGACCGACCGGAACCCGGGCGACCCGACGCTGGAGACGCTCTTCCAGAACAACCGCCAGTGGGCCGCCTCCATGGTGGAGAAGGACGCGGACTTCTTCCGGAAGATGGCCGGCCACCAGTCGCCCGAGTACCTGTGGATCGGCTGCTCCGACAGCCGCGTGCCGGCCAATCAGATCGTCAACCTGATGCCCGGCGACCTGTTCGTCCACCGCAACATCGCCAACGTCGTCGTGCACACCGACCTCAACGCGCTGTCGGTGCTGCAATTCGCCATCGACCTGCTGCGCGTGCGCCACGTCATCGTCTGCGGGCACTACGGCTGCTCCGGCGTGAGCGCCGCGCTGGAGCGCAGGCGGGTGGGGCTGGCGGACAATTGGCTGCGCCACGTGCAGGACGTGCACACGAAGCACGAGCGGCTGTTGCCCGAAGCGCTGTCTCCCCGCGAGCGGCACGACCGGCTGGGCGAACTGAACATCCTGGAGCAGGTGCAGAACGTGTGTCAGACGACCATCGTGCAGGACGCGTGGGAGCGCGGGCAGCCGCTCACCGTGCACGGGTGGATCTACGGCGTGGAGGACGGCCTCCTGAAGGACCTGGGCCTCACGCTCAGCGGACCGGACGAACTGGCCTCGAAGCTGCCCGGAAGCCTCGCGCGCTACGCGGCGGCACCGTAAGGCACCGCCGCGCGTGCCGGCCTGTTCACGGCCGGATGGCGACCTTCAGCACGCCGTCCTTGCGCTGGCTGAACAGCTCATATGCGTCGCGGATGTCCTCGAGCGCGAAGCGGTGCGTGAAGAGCGGCGTGAGGTCCACGCGCTTCGCGCGCACCACCTCCATCAAACGCCGCATGCGCTCCTTGCCGCCCGGGCAGAGCGTGGTGACGATGCGGTGGTCCCCCAGTCCCGCGGCGAAGGCGTCGTAGGGCAGCTGCAGCTTCCCGGAGTACACGCCCAGGCTGGACAGCGTGCCGCCGGGGTTGAGCGAGCGCAGCGCGTTCTCGAAGGTCTGCTGCGTGCCCAGCGCCTCGATGGCCACGTCCACGCCGCCGCCGGTGAGCCGCTTCACCTCCGCCACCACGTCCTGGTTCCGGACGTCGAGCACCACGTCCGCGCCCAGCTTCCGCGCCATGGCCAGACGCGCCTCGTCCCCGTCCACACCAATGACGAGCGACGCCCCCATGAGCCGCGCCCCCACGGTGGCGCACAGACCAATGGGCCCCTGCGCGAACACCACCACCGCGTCCCCAATCCTCACGCCGCCGGACTCCGCGCCGCTGAAGCCGGTGGACGCGATGTCCGCCAGCAGCAGCACCTGTTCGTCCTTCAGCTCGTCCGGGATGGGCGCGAGGTTCGCTTGCGCGAAGGGCACGCGCACGTACTCCGCCTGCGCGCCGTTCATCGTGTTGCCCAGCCGCCAGCCGCCCATGGCCTCCAGCCCCTCGCCGTGGCCGCACTGGGACGGATGTCCGGAGAGGCAGCCCCGGCACTGGCCGCACGGGGTGATGGCGCCCACCAGCACGCGCTGCCCCACCTGGTAGCCCGTCACTCCCGGCCCCAGTTCCTCGACGATGCCCACCATCTCATGGCCCACGGTGAGGCCGGGCTTCACCGGGTACTCCCCGCGCAGGATGTGCACGTCGGTGCCGCAGATGGTGGTGAGCGTCACCCGGATGACGGCCTCGCCCGCGCCCGCCTTCGGCTTTTCCACCTCCTCCAAGCCCACCTTCTGGGTGCCTCGGAACACGGTTGCTCGCATGGGGTCGCTCCTCTGGTTTTCAGGCGCGCGGCATGCGCACCGTGACCGCGGGCCGGTCGCTGCGGGCCATCACCTGCTGCGCCACCGAACCCAGCACCGCGCGGCTCACGCCGGTGCGGCCGTGCGTGCCCAGGCACAGCAGGTCCACGCAGTAGCGCTCCGCGGCCTGGGTGATGACCCCGGCCACGTCGTCCCCCTTCAGCACCGACAGCTCCACCTTGTGCTTCCCGTCCTGCTCCGCTTGGGGCACCCGCAGCTCCAACTGGTGCCGCGCCGCCTGGAGCTCCTCGGGGGTCGCCTCCGTGGGTTCCACGTGCAGCAGGTGCACCGTGCCTCCGGGCGGGGTGATGGCGAAGGCGTAGGCGATGGCGCGGTCTCCGGCCTCCTGGAAGTCCGTGGTCGCCAGGACCGTGCGCACCCGGGGGGGCTCCTGCTCCAGCCCCTGTTCGGCCGCGAGCACCGGCACGCTCGCCACCGACATGGGGGCCAGCCGCCGCGCGGCCTGCGAAACGCTCCACAACTTCGCGAGCGCCCGGCGCTGGTGCGTGCCCACCACCAGCAGATCCACCTGCTCCTCGGACGCCAGGGCGATGAGGTGGTCCGCGATGCGGCCCAACCCCGGCTCCAGCCGCGTGCGCGTCCGCACGCCCGCCGTGCGCAGCGGCTCCAGCAGCGCGTCCGATTCCCGGTCCAACGCTTCACGCAGTTCGGGAGACATGTCCTTGTAGCTGTGCGGATGCACCAGCCCCAGCCGCTCCGCCTCGCTTCCCACCCAGACGATCCGCCCGCCCACCACCTCCAGCGGTCCGTACCCCGCCAGCGCCTTCACCCAGTCGCGCGCGACCTCGAAGGGTCGGGAGCGGTCCACGCCCAGCATCACGCGCAGGGGGTGCTCGCCGCGCGTCCAGGCCTCCAGGGCGGAGCCTTCGCGGAACACGAGGAAGGGGACCTCCAGCGTCTGCGCCATCCGGTCCAGGGGGCCGCCCAGCCCGCGGAAGGGCGTGTCCTCGCGCGGCGCCGAGGCCACCACCAGCCGGATGCCGCGCTTGTGCACCAGGTCGTTCACGGCCTGCTCCAGCTCCCCCGTCAGCAAGACGGGTTCCACCGCCACGCTGGCCAGCGCCTCCAGCCTCCGGGCCTCGTCGTGGAGCGTCGCCTGGGCGGCGTCGCAAACGGACTGGCCGAAGGTCCGCACCACGTTGCCGGAGAGCACGTGGACCAGGCACAGCGGCCCCCCCATCCGCTGGGCGAGGCGCGCTGCCGCTTCCGCGGCATGCCGGGAGGCATCCGAGAAGTTGGTGGCACAGGCGATGGTCATGGCGTCCTCCGGACAGGCTCGCCTTGAAGGTAGTCATCGCGCCGCGACTCCATCCGCGGGCAGGGCAGGAGGCGCGGCGCGCGCCGGGACGCCTGCGCTCATCCGCATTCAACGGAGCGGGGCACATTGCCGACGCACGCGCCGGACCGCAGCTTCTCCCGGAGGCGTCATGCGAGTCGTTGTTCCGGTCAACCGCCTGCCCCAGCCCTGGGATGAAACACGCGGCTTGGAGGCGCAAGAGGTGCAGGCGCGGCGTGCGCGTCATGGGCTCAATGACGTACGAGGCCAGCCTCCCCGCTCCGTGCTCCAGACGCTGCGCGAAGCCGGGGGCGATCCGATGCTCTGGTTCCTCGTGGGCACGAGCGTCCTCTACTTCGCCCTGGGCGAGCGCGTGGACGGGGCGGTGATGCTGCTGGCCATCGCACCGCTGCTGGGCATGGATGTCTTCCTCCACCACCGGACCCAGGCCTCCACCGAGGGCCTGCGCAGCCGCCTGGCCGCGCGCGCCCTCGTGCTGCGCGACGGCCGTGAAGAGGACGTGCCCGCGGAGGAGGTGGTGCCAGGGGACCTGGCGCGCGTGGAGGCGGGCAGCCAGTTCCCGGCGGATGGCCTCATCGTGCGGGGCAGGGGATTGCAGGCCGAGGAGTCCTCGCTCACCGGTGAGTCGCTGCCCGTGCGCAAGCAGCCGCTGGAGCGCCTCCCGCCCGGCGCGGAGCCCGCGGTGGACGCGGTGCACTGGGGGCTCGCGGGGACGCGGCTGCTCACCGGAACGGCCTGGGTGCGCATCGTCCTGACGGGGCCGGAAACCCTCTATGGGAGCATCGTCCGCTCGGCGCGGCGGGAGCGCCGGGCCCGCACGCCGCTCCAGCACGCGGTGGCGCACCTGGTGGCGGTGCTGCTGGCCGTGGCGGCCGCGCTGTGCGCGGTGCTGGCGCTCGTCCGCTGGCGCCAGGGCTTCGGGTGGCTGGACGCGCTGCTGAGCGCGGCGACGCTCGGCGTGGCGGCGCTGCCGGAGGAGTTCCCGGTCGCCCTCACGTTCTTCCTGGGCGCGGGCGTGTACCGCCTGGCCCGGAGGCAGGCGCTGGTGCGGCAGGCGGTCTCGGTGGAGAACATCGGCCGGGTGACGTGCATCTGCTCGGACAAGACGGGCACCCTGACCGAAGGACTCCTGCGCGTGGCCCGGCTGCTTCCGTCCCCCGGGACTCCGCCGGAGGCGCTGCTGCGGACCGCGGTGCTGGCCTCGCGGGAGGAGGGCCGGGACCCGCTGGACGTGGCGCTGCTGGAGGCGGGGGCGCGGGACCTGCCGTCGCTGCCCGGTCCGGCCCGCGAGGCCACCTTCCCCTTCACCGAGGAGCGTCAGCGCGAGACGTCGGTGGTGCGGCAGGGGCCCGGGGCGCTGCTCGCCGCGGTGAAGGGCGCGCCGGAGCGGGTGCTGGACCTGTGCGCGCTTGCCCCGGAGGCGCGGCGGGAGTGGGAGCTGCGGGTGGAGGCGCTCGCGCAGGAGGGCAACAAGGTCATCGCCTGCGCGAGCCGGACGCTGGACGCGGCGCACTGGCATGGCGGCGAGCCGGAGCGCGGCTTCGACTTCGTGGGGCTCGTGGCGTGCGAGGACCCGGTGCGCGCCGGGGTGGCGGAGGCGGTCCGGGAATGCCGCGACGCGGGGCTGCGCACGGTGATGGTGACGGGAGACCATCCCCGGACGGCGCTCGCGGTCGCCCGGCGGCTGGGGCTGGGGGGCGGCCATCCCCAGGTGCTCACGGGAGATGCCCTGGAGGCACGGCTGGCCGACACCGGCACGGTGCCGCCCGTGGACGTGGTGGCGCGCGCGGTGCCCGCCCAGAAGTACGCGCTGGTGAAGGCGCTCCGGAAGGAGGGCGAGGTGGTGGCCGCCACGGGGGACGGGGTGAACGACGTGCCGGCGCTCCAGGCCGCGGACGTGGGCATCGCCATGGGGGAGCGGGGGACGCGGAGCGCGCGGGAGGCGTCCTCCATCGTGCTGTTGAACGACGACTTCGGCACGCTGGTTCGCGCCATCGCGGAGGGCCGGCAGCTCTTCTCCAACCTCCAGCGCTGCTTCCTCTACCTGCTGCTCATCCACATCCCGCTGGTCGGCACGGCGGCGCTGCTGCCGCTCTGGGGCCAGCCGCTGCTGTACCTGCCCATCCACATCGTGTGGCTGGAGCTCATCATCCACCCCACCGCGATGCTGGCCTTCCAGGCGGGCGCGCGGCCCGGACGGCTCACCCCCGTGCGCATGCGGCCCGCCGCGCGCTTCTTCTCCGGGGGGCAGTGGGCCCTGCTCACCGTCGTGGGCGGGCTGATGGCGTGCGGGCTCGTCTGGGCCTACGCCCGGAGCCTGGCGGAAGGTCAGGACATCGCGCGCGCGCGGGCGGTGGCCGTCGCCTCGCTCACGCTCGCGAGCGCCAGCTTCGCGGCCGTGCTCACCCGGCTGCGGACGCGCACCGCGCGCTGGGTCTGCGCCCTGACGCTGGGCCTCTCCGTGCTGCTCCTCCAGGTGCCCGCGCTGGCCTCGCTCGTGGGGCTCCATCCCCTCCACGTTCGCGACTGGGCCCGGGTCGCCGTCGCCGTCGCGGTCGCGCTGGTGCCGCTGCTGCTCGCGCGGCCCCGCGACGAAGGTGACGGGCGGTCCTCCCGGGCCCCCCGGCGGACCGGCCGGCCCCAGATGGCCCCGGGGCCCCCATGACGCGCCTCCCACTGGCCTCCGCTCCCGCACCTTCCCGTCCTGGCGGTCCGCCGGGGTTCGCGCGGGTGCTCGCGCTGCTCGTGCCTGTCGCGAGCGCGTTCGCGGTCCTGGTGGGCGCGCTCCTGCTGCGCGGCTGGGCCCTGTCGCTTGCCACCCCGGGCCCGGAGGACGGCGGGCTTCTGGCCGCCGGTGATGCCTGGGGGCTCGTGTCGGCGGGCAGCGGGCTCTGGCTGCTTCATGCCGGGGCGGCGCGTGGATGGCGGCGCGCGCTGGGGTGGGGACTGGCGGCGGTGACCTTCCTGCTGGGCGCCGGGGGGCTCGTCCGGCATGCCGTGGGAAGCGGCGGGGGGCTGCTGCTCACGGGGCTGGCGCTCGGGATGCTGCATGTGCGCACGCGGCAGGGATGGCACCCCGCGCGGTGGCTGGCCACCTGCACCGCGCTGCTCGCGGCGTGGGGGCTCATCGGGGGGCTGTACCAGGAGCACCGCTTCGGCCTGGCGCCCCTGCGCACCGCGACGGAGTCCTTCACGCCGATGGGACTTCCCCTGTCGCTGGCCCTGCTGCTGCTGTCGGCGGGCATCCTCTCCGTCCATCCCGAGCGGGGGCTGATGGGCGCGCTGCTGCGGGACGACCTGGGGGGACACTCGGTGCGGCGGCTGCTGCTCGCGGTCCTCGTGGTGCCCGCGGTGGGCGCGGCCCGGCTCCTGGGCGAGCGGCTGGGGTTCTACGGCACCGCCGCGGGCGCCACGCTCTTCGTGCTCGTGACGATGGTGGCGTTCCTCGCCGTGGCCCTCTGGAACGCGAACGCCCTCTCGCTGCTGGACTCGAGCCGGCGGAGGGCGGAGCAGTCGCTGCGGCTGTCGGAGGCGCGCTTCGGCGGCATCGTGGCCCATGCCGCGGACGCCATCATCACCATCGACACGGAGCAGCGCATCCTCCTGTTCAACGCCAGCGCCGAGCGCATCTTCGGCTACTCCGCGCAGGAGGCCCTGGGGCAGCCGCTGGACATCCTCTTGCCGGAGAGCCTCCGGGACCTCCACGCGCGGCACGTGCGGACGTTCGCCGGGGGCACGGTGACGTCCCGGCACATGGGAGAGCGGCTGCCCATCCTCGGCCTCCGCAAGGGAGGGGAGGAGTTCCCCGCGGAGGCGAGCATCTCCAAGCTGGACGTGGAGGGCACGCGGCTGCTCACCGTCATCCTGCGCGACATCAGCGCGCGGCGGAGGGCGGAGGACGTGCTGCGCCTGAGCGAGGAGCGCTTCCGGACCTCGTTCGAGGGCGCCCCCATGGGCATGGCGCTGATGGCCCTGGACGGCCGCTACCTCCATGTGAACGCGGCGTTCTGCGACATCGTCGGCTACTCCCGCGAAGAAATGCTCAGCCGGTCGTTCCAGGACATCACCGCGCCGGAGGACCTGGCGCTGGACCAGGAGAACGCCGCCCGGATGCGGCGCGGCGAGATCGATTCCTTCCAACGGGAGAAGCACTACGTCCGCAAGGACGGCCAGCGCGTCACCCTCATCGTGCGGGGCGCGGTGGTGCGCGACGCGCGGGGAAGGCCCATCCACTTCATCTCGCAGATGCAGGACATCACGCAGCGACAGCAACTGGAGCAGGCGTGGCGCTTCCTGGCGGGCGTGGGCCCGCGGCTCGCGGCGTCGCTTTCATCCCGGACGACGTTGAGCACGGTGGCGTCGCTCGCCGTGCCGGCGCTGGCGGACTGGTGCGTGGTGGCCTGCCTGGACGACGACGGGCACCTCCATGGCGCGGAGAGCGCGGCGGACGACCCGCGGACGGCCACGCGGCTGCGGGAGCTGCGCGAGGCGTTCCGGGGGGAGCCCCTCCGCGAGGCGAGCCTCACCGCCGCCGTGCTGCGCACGGGGCGGCCGGTGCTGCTGCCGGAGGTCCCTCCCGAGCTGCTCGAGGCGGCCTCGTGGGATGCCGCGCACCGGGAGCAGGTGCGCCTGCTGGCGCCCCGGTCGGCCATCGTGCTGGCGCTGCGCAGCCGCGAGCGCAACCTGGGGCTCCTCATCCTGGCGACGTCTGGCTCCGGGCGCCGCTACGGGGCGCGCGAGCTGGCCCAGGCCGAGGAGCTGGCCCGCCGCGCCGCGCTCGCCCTGGACAATGCCCACCTGTTCGAAACGTCCGAACAGGCCATCCGCGTGCGGGACGAGGTGCTGCGCATCGTGGCCCACGACCTGCGCGCCCCGCTCAACGTCATCCAGCTGAGCGCCGGGGTGCTGGAGCGCAAGCTGCCCCCCGACGCGGGCATCCGGAGGCACCTGGACGCCCTCCAGAAGTCGGTCCAGCGGGCGAACCGGCTCATCCAGGACCTGCTGGACGTGGCCCGGATGGAAGGGGGCACCCTGTCCGTGGAGCGCGAGCCGCTGGAGGTGGCGGCGCTCGTCCAGGAGGCGCTGGAGCAGCACCGCGCGCTCGCCGAGTCCAGGTCCCTGCGGCTCGTGGCGCACGTGCCGCAAGGCCTGCCCCGCGTGCTCGCGGACCGGGAGCGGGTGCCGCAGATCCTCTCCAACCTCCTGGGCAACGCGCTCAAGTTCACGCCCGAGGGCGGGTGCATCACCCTGAGCGTCCAGCCGGAGGCGGGGCAGGTCCGCTTCCAGGTGCGGGACACGGGCCCCGGCATCGCGGCGGCGGACCTGCCGCGAATCTTCGAGCGCTTCTGGCAGGCCGGGCCGAAGCGCAAGGAGGGCGCGGGGCTGGGGCTCGCCATCGTGAAGGGGCTGGTGGAGGCCCACGGCGGACAGGTCCACGTGGAGAGCACGCCCGGCGAGGGCAGCACGTTCTCCTTCACGCTGCCGTCGGAGTGGGCCGCCGAGGCCCATGCCGGGGCGCACGCCTGACGCGCGCCTACCCCCGCAGGGCGGCCCCCAGCAGCATCCGCCGCTCCGCCGCCGCGACGGCCCTCCGGGTGGCGCTGGCGGCCGCGGGGTCCACGGACACGGAGGTGATGCCCGCGCGGACCAGGTGCTCCGCGAAGGCGGGGCGGTTGGAGGGCGCCTGGCCGCACAGGGAGGACGTGATGCCCGCCGTGTGGCAGGCCCGGATGATGTGGACGATGGCGTCCAGCACCGCCGCGTCCTCCTCGTCGAAGAGCTCCGCGCACAGCTCCGAGTCCCGGTCCACGCCGAGCATCAGCTGCGTCAAGTCATTGGAGCCGATGGAGACGCCGGTGATGCCCATCCGCGCGTACTCGGGGATGCGGTAGACGACCGAGGGCACCTCGGCCATCACCCAGCGCTCCATCCCGCGCTGGTGTCCCAACGGGCTTGCGTCCACGGCCTCCAGGCACGCCTCCAGCTCCCACTTCGTCCGGACGAAGGGAATCATCAGGTGGAGGTTGGGCGTCTCCTCGCGCACGCGGGCGAGCGCCTCCAGCTCCAGCCGGAACACCTCGGGCTCGCGCAGGTAGCGGTAGCAGCCCCGGAAGCCAATCATGGGGTTGGCCTCGGTGGCCTCGAAGTCGCTTCCGCCCTCCAGCCCCCGGAACTCGTTCGTGCGGAAGTCCGTGGTCCGGTACACCACCGGGCGGCCCCGGAAGGCGCGGGTGATGGACAGCAGCGCGCCGGACATGCGCTCGACGAACTCGCGGCTCCTGCCGTCGGCGATGAGCTTTCGCGGGTGCACGCCGCCCAGGGCCTCGGTGAGCATGAACTCCGCCCTCAGCAATCCCACGCCGTCCACCGGGAGCGCCGCCGCCTCCTCGGCCTGACCCGGCAGGGCCAGGTTCACGTAGAGCCGCGTGCCCAACGCCTCTGGCGCGGCGGCTTCGCGCTGGAGCGGGGCCCCTTCCCCTGCGCGCGACCCCAGCGCGGCGCCGGACACGGCCCCTGGGGCGCGGCCCTCGAGCACGGTGCCGGTGGCGCCATCCACCGTAATCTCCTCTCCGTCGCGCAGGACCTTCGTGGCGGTGCGCGTGCCCACCACGCAGGGCTTGCGCAGCTCGCGGCTGACGATGGCCGCGTGGCACGTCATGCCGCCGCTGTCGGTGATGACCGCCGCCGCGCGCCGCAGCGTGGGCACCCAGTCCGGGGACGTCATGGGCGCCACGAGGATTTCCCCGGCCTCCAGCCGCGAGCCCTCCCGGGCGTCGCGCAACACGCGCACGCGGCCGGACACGGTGCCGGGGGACGCGCCCAGCCCGGACACGAGCGTCCGTCCCCGGGAGGCCGCGGGGCCGGGCTCGCTGGGGGCCGCGCCCCCGGTCGTCACCGGGCGCGACTGGACCAGGTAGAACCGCCCGTCCTGCTCCGCCCACTCGATGTCCTGGGGCGCGCCGTAGAGCCGCTCCACGCGCAGCCCCAGCCGCGCCAGCTCCAGCACCTCCGCGTCCGTGAGGACCCGGGCCCGGGCGCGCTCCGGAGGGAGGACCTCGCGCTTCTCGCGGCCCTCGCCGTCGCGCACCAGCTGGAAGGCCTTCACGCCCACGCGCGTCTCCAGCAGGCGAGGCCCCATCCGGTCCACGACGTAGGTGTCGGGCTCCACCTGGCCGCCCACGACGACCTCTCCCAGGCCGAAGGCGCCTTCGATGACGAGGTGTTGGGCGTTGCCGCTGGCGGGGTCCACGGTGAACATGACGCCCGAGCGCGCGGAGTCCACCATGGACTGCACCACCACGGCGATCTCCGGCTCCTCCGTGAGCCCCTGCGCCTTGCGGTAGGCCACCACGCGCTCGCCATAGGCGGACGCCCAGCACGCGCGCAGCCGGTCGAGCAGCGCGTCGTCGCCCACCACGTTGGTGAACGACTCGTGCATCCCCGCGAAGGACGTGGTGGCGGTGTCCTCGGCGGTGGCGGACGAGCGCACGGCCACCGCGGGGCACTCCTCCAACTGGTGGTACGCGGCGAGCACGGCGATGCGCAGCCAGTCCGGCAGCGGGGCCCGGAGCACCACGCCGCGCAGGTCCTGCGTGAGGCTGGCGAGCGACCGGGGGTCGTCCGGATCCACGCGGCTCCACAGCGCTTGCAGCCGGTCGCGCACGGGCTCCATCGCGGAATGGAAGGCGGCGGCGGTGATGACGAAGCCGTGGGGCACGGGCAGTCCGGCGCGGGTCAGCTCGCCCAGGTTGGCGCCCTTGCCGCCGGCCTGGGCCACGTCCTGCCGGGACAGCGCGTCGAACCAGAGGATGGAGGAGAGCGGGGTCCGCTGGGGCTCCGGCTCCGTGGGAAGCGGCTCCGTGTCGAGGGACGGGTCCATGGTCGAGGCTCCTGGCGCGGAAGGGAAGGGGGGCCTTGTCCCGCGGGGCGCCAGCGGGCCTGTGCATCCGCGCTCCCCTGAAGCTGGGCCCGGCGCGTCCGGGGCGCAGGCCGCCACTGGCGGGAGGCGGGCCCGCGCGTGCACGCATGTCGCCGGGACACCCGAGGCATCCTGACGACGGTCCCGGCGCCCGGCGCTTCTACTGCTCGCGGCGCGCGCACGGTGCGCCCCGTGCTTATCCAGGAGGGGTATGCACGCGCGACAGGACTGGTGCCAGCGCTACGCGGACCGGGTGAGGACCGCCGAGGAGGCCTTGCGCGGCGTCCTTCCAGGAAGGCGCATCCTCATCGGTTCGGGGGCGGCGGAGCCGGTGACGCTGGTGCGGGCCCTGGTGGAGCGCGGGCCCTCCCTGGCGGACAACGAGGTGGTGCACCTGCTGACGCTGGGGCCCGCGCCGTACGCGGAGCCCGGGCAGGCCGGGCGCTTCCGCCACGTCGCCTTCTTCATCGGGCCCAACGTGCGGCAGGCCGTGCAGGAGGGCCGGGCGGACTTCATCCCGGTGTTCCTGTCGGAAATCCCGGAGCTCATCCGGAGCCGGCGGATCCGCATCGACGTGGCGCTCATCCAGGTGAGCCCGCCGGATGCCCACGGCTACGTCAGCCTGGGCGTGTCCGTGGACATCGTGCGCGCCGCGGTGGACGCGGCCTCGCTCATCATCGCGGAGGTCAACCCGAACATGCCGCGCACGCACGGGGACTCGTTCCTGGACGTGCGCAGCATCCATCACCTGGTGCCGGTGGACGCGCCCCTGCTGGAGCTCCACCCCGAGCCCCTGGACGAGACCTCCCGGCGGATTGGCGCGCACATCGCCCGGCTCATTCCGGACGGCGCCACGGTGCAGTCCGGCATCGGGCGGATCCCGGACGCGGTGCTGGCGGAGCTGGGAAGCCACCACGACCTGGGCCTCCACACGGAGATGCTCTCCGACGGCGTCATGAAGCTGGTGGAGGCGGGCGTCATCACGGGCCGGAGGAAGACCCTGATGGCGGGCAAGCTGGTCACGTCGTTCATCATGGGCAGCCAGCGGCTCTACGCGTGGGCGCATGAGCACCCCGCCATCGAGATGCGCCCGAGCGACGAGACCAATGCCCCCGCGGTGGTGGCGCGCAACGCGCGGATGGTCGCCATCAACGCGGCGCTGGCGGTGGACCTCACCGGCCAGGTGGCCGCGGACACGCTGGATGGCTGCTTCTACTCCGGCATCGGCGGGCAGGTGGACTTCATCCGGGGGGCCAGCCAGAGCCCCGGCGGGCGGGCCATCATCGCGCTGCCCTCCACCGCGAAGGGCGGCACGGTGAGCCGCATCCAGATGGCGCTGGCGCCCGACACCGGCGTCGTGACGAGCCGGGGGGACGTCCACCACGTGGTGACGGAGTTCGGCGTCGCGGACCTCTGGGGCAAGAGCATCCGCGAGCGCGCGCTCGCGCTCGTGGCCATCGCCCACCCGGACTTCCGCGGGGAGCTGCTGGCCGCGGCCAAGGGACGCCGCTGGGTGCTGCCGGATCAGGTGGTGCCCCGCGCGCGCTATCCCTGGGCGGAGGAGCGGCTGGAGCACACGCTGTCCCGCGACGCGCTGGTCGTCCGCCCGGCGCGCATCACCGACGAGCGCGCCCTGCAGGACCTGCTGTACGGCCTGTCGAACGAGAGCTGCTACCGGCGCTTCATGGGCTTCAGGAAGGCGTTTCCGCACGAGGAGATCCAACGGCTGGTGGACCTGGACTCCGAGCAGGCCATGGCCCTGGTCGCGTGCCCGCCGGGCACGGACGAGGTGGTGGGCGAGGTGCACTACCTCGTGGACCCCACCACGCGCCTGGGGGACGTGGCCTTCGTGGTCCGCGACGACTGGCAGGGCCGGGGCGTGGGCACGGTGCTGATGCGGCGCATCCGCGAGGCCGCCATGGCCCGGGGCGTTCCCGGCTTCCAGGCGGACGTGCTGGTGACGAACGCCGCCATGCTGGACGTCTTCCACGAAAGCGGCCTGCCCGTGCGCACCCGCCGCGAGGACGGCGTGTATCACCTGGAGCTCCTCTTCCCCTCGGTGTCCGGAGTCCCCGGAGACGGGCCCGCCCAGGCGGTTCCCACGCCCGGCTGAGGGCTCGCGCGAGGTCCTGTGCTCGGGGAGCTCCCGCCTGCCCCTCCCCCAGGGCCCTTGCACCCGCGAGGGCCCGCCCAAACCTTCCGCACAGGGGCCCCTCCTCGCGAAGCTCGGCGTGCAAGGCCCCGCAGGGGGGATGCCATGTCCATCATCGTCGGAACCGATTTCTCCGAGCACGCCCGGGAAGCCGTCCGCGTCGCGGCCGCCCTCGCGAGGAAGATGGGCATGCCGCTGGTGCTGGTGCACGCCGCGGAGCCCGGCATGCTCCGGCGGGACTGGCCGGCCGAGCAGCACGGAGGGGCCATCACGGACCTCGAAGCGCGGCTCGAACACGAAGCCGCCACGTTGCGCCGCGAGGGCTTGATCGTGGAGCCGCGGGTGCTGCTGGGCATGCCGGATGAGGCGCTCGTCGCGCACGCCGAGCAGCTCCACGCGCGGATGATCATCACGTCGGCCCTGGGCTGGCGGTCTGAGAAGCGCTGGCGGCTGGGCAGCGTTCCGGCGCGCGTCGCGCAGGCCGCGCACTGCCCCTACCTGATGGTCCGCCTGGCCGGGCCCTTTCTGGAATGGTGCGAAGGCCGGCGCCCCCTGCGGGTCACCTTGGGGGATGACTTCTCCCACAGCGCGGAGGTCGCGTTGCGCTGGCTGCCGGAGCTGCGCCGGGCGGGGCCCGTCGAGTTGACGGTCGCCCACGTCTACAACCCCGCCACGGAGTACGGGCGGCTCGGGCTGTACCGCGCGAACCAGGGGCCGTCGGGCGTCGAGGCCCTCCTGGAGCGGGACCTGCGCGAGCGCCTCGCGCGCATCGGGGAGCCCTGGGCGGAGCTCCGGCTGTCCATGGGCGATGGGAGCGTGGTGGAGTCGCTCGTCGCGCTCGCGGAGGAGGCGAAGGCGGACCTGCTGCTCCTGGGCACCCACCAGCGCCGGGGGTTCAAGCGCATGCGGCACGGTTCGGTCTCGCTCCCCTCGCTCCAGCTCGCGCCGGTGGCGGCGGTCGCGTGCGTGCCGGTCGAAGGCCCCCTGGAGGCCGCGGTGCCCTCGGACATCCCGTCCATCCAGCGCGTCCTCGTCTCGACGGACTTCTCGCCGCTGGCGAACCTGGCCATCCCCCACGCCCTGTCGCTCCTGCCCCGGGGCGGGGAGCTCATCCTGGCGCACGTCATCGAATCCCCCCTCCCGGTCGTCTACGCGGACTTCTGGCCCGCGGTGACCCTGGGCGACGCGGGGGACGAGGCCGGGCTGCGCCGCCAGCTCGAGTCCCTGGTTCCCCGCGACGCGGCCCAGCGGGGCATCACCGTCCGGGTGGAGGTGCTGTCAGGGGTCCAGGCCGCGCAGGCGCTCTGCCAGGCGGCGGAGCGGCACGCGGCGGACATCATCTGCATGGGCTCCCATGGACGGACGGGCGTGTTCCGCGCGGTGCTCGGCTCCGTGGCCCAGGAGGTGGTGGCCCGGAGCCGCCGTCCGGTGCTGGTGGTCAAGCACCCCGCGCTGCCGTGATGGCCTCCATGCTGAAGCCCTTCGAGGTCCACGTGCAGGCCGGCTCGCTGTCGTGCTTCCAACCGGAGCTCACGGCGGCGGATTGGGAGTCGCTCCAGGCCCACGCGGAGCAGGCCCGGGACCGCATGGGGGGCCGCACGTTCTGGAACGTGAACTCCACGGCCCGGGGGGGCGGGGTGGCGGAGATGCTGCCCCGGCTGCTCGCCTATGCGCGCGGGGCGGGCGTGGACACGCGCTGGATGGTGGTGGAGGGCACGCCCGACTTCTTCCGCATCACCAAGCGGCTGCACCACGCGCTGCATGGCTCGCGGGGGGACGGCTCGCCGCTGGGGTCCGCGGAGCGCGCCTGCTACGACGAGGTGCTTCGCGACAACGCGGAGGAGCTGCTCGTCCTGGTGCGCCCGGGCGACGTGGTCCTGCTGCACGATCCGCAGACCGCGGGGCTGGCCCCGGCGCTCGCCGCGGTGGGGGCCCGGGTGGCCTGGCGTTGCCACATCGGGCGTGACTCGCCCAACGCGGAGGTGGAGCGGGCGTGGGCCTTCCTCGCGCCGGGGCTGGCCGCCGCGCGGCTCGCGGTCTTCTCCCGGGCCGCCTACGTGCCGCCGCTGCTCGCGGACCGCTCGGTCGTCATCCCGCCATCCATCGACATCTTCGCGGTGAAGAACCAGCCCATGGCGCCGGAGGTCGCCCGGGCCATCCTGGGCCACACCGGGCTCGTGGGGCCGGTGCCGGAGCTGCCCGCGCCCGTCTTCACCCGGATGGACGGGGTGCCGGCCCGGGTGTCGCGCGGGGCGGACATCGTGCGGCTGGGCTCCGCGCCCGCGCCGGACGTGCCGCTGGTGGTGCAGGTGTCGCGGTGGGATTCGCTGAAGGATCCGGTGGGCGTGCTGCGGGGCTTCGCGCTGCTGCTGAGGGAGTCGCCCGGCCTGCGCGCGGAGCTGGTCCTCGCCGGCCCCTCGGTGACGTCCGTCGCGGATGATCCGGAAGGGGCGGCCACGTTCGAGTCCGTCATCGCGGAGTGGCGCGAGCAGCCGCGCCTCTTGCGCCAGCGCGTCCACCTGGCGTGTCTGCCCATGGTGGACCCGGAGGAGAACGCCGCCATCGTCAACGCGCTCCAGCGGCAGGCGGCGGTGGTGGTGCAGAAGAGCCTGCAGGAGGGCTTCGGCCTCACCGTCACGGAGGCCATGTGGAAGGCGCGGCCCGTGGTGGCGAGCGCGGTGGGCGGCCTCCAGGACCAGGTGCGGCACGAGGTGGATGGCCTGCTCGTGCGGGACCCCTCGGACCTGCCGGAGTTCGCCGCCGCGGTGCGCAGGCTCCTGGACGACCCGCTGCTGTCGGCCCGCCTGGGCGCCCAGGCCCACGAGCACGTGCGCACGCGCTTCACCGCCGCCCGCCACCTCTCCGACTTCGCGTCCCTGCTGCGGGAGCTGGACGTGCGCGCACGCCCCTGAAGCGTGACAGGAAGCGCGGGTCCCAGCTCCGGGGCCAAGCGGTCCCCGGCGAGCCCCACGGCGGGGAGGTCCGGCCTTCAGGTGGCGCCCACGCTCCGGCCCGCCTCCTGCCGCCGCGAGCGCAGCCACTTCTCCAGGCCCACGACGGGCAGCACGCAGGCGCCCACCAGCACCGAACGCGCGATGTCCCCCAACGACAGCGGCGCGGAGCCGAAGAGGCGCTGGAAGAAGGGCACGTACATGAAGGCCGCCTGCAGGAGCACCAGCGCCGCGATGCCCACGAACACGGTGCGGTTGCTGGTGAAGCCCACCTCGCGCGTGGAGCCGGTCAGCGTGCGGCACAGCCACAGGTAGAAGATTTGAAAGCTGACCACGGTGTTGACGGCCATGGTGCGCGCCTCGGCCAGGGCCCACCCGCTGGGGTCCGCGCGGGTGCCGCCCTGGCGCTCGAACTCCCAGAGGAACAGGCCAATGGCGCCCGCCGCCATCAGCACCGCGACGAGCCCCGTGCGCATCACCACGAAGCGGCTCAGGACGGGCGTGTCCGGCGCGCGGGGCTTACGGCGCATGACGTGGCGCTCCTTCGCCTCGAAGGCCAGGGGCAGCGCCAGCGTGACGGTGGCCACCAGGTTGATCCACAACAGCTGCGTGGGGCGCATGGCCAGCAGCGGTTCGCGCACGCCGCCGGACTCCTGCAGGGGGAAGAAGGTCACGCCCAGCATGAGGATGAGGGCGAGCCCCAGGTTGGTGGGCAGCACGAAGGCGAGCGACTTGACGAGGTTGTCGTAGACGCGGCGGCCCTCTTCGACGGCGGCGACGATGGTGGCGAAGTTGTCGTCCGTCAGCACCAGGTCCGCGGCCTCGCGGGACACCGCCGTGCCGGTGATGCCCATGGCCACGCCGATGTCCGCCTGCTTGAGCGAGGGCGCGTCGTTGACGCCGTCGCCCGTCATGGCCACCACGTGTCCCTGCGTCTGGAGCGCGCGCACCAGCCGCAGCTTGTGTTCGGGGGCCAGGCGCGCGAACACGTTCGTGTCCTTCACCGCCTGGGCCAGCTCCGCGTCGCCCAGGCTGGCCAGCCGCGCGCCGGTGATGCCGGGGTGTGCCGGGGAGTGGATGCCCAGCTGAAGGCCAATGGCCTCCGCCGTGCCCAGGTGGTCGCCGGTCATCATCTTCACGCGGATGCCGGCGGCGTGGCAGGCCTTCACGGAGGCCATGGCCTCCTCGCGGGGCGGGTCGATCATCCCCTGCAAGCCCAGCAGCCTGAAGCCGTCCTCCACGTCCTGTGGCCGCAGCGACTCGGCCAGGGGCATGCCCTTGCGCGCGAAGGCGAGCACGCGCAGCCCCTGCCGCGCCATGCGCTCCACCTGCGCCAGCACGGCGTCCCGGTCCGTCTCCGGTCCGCAGCGGCGGAGGACGACTTCCGGGGCGCCCTTCAGGAGCAGCTCGCGCCCCTCCGTGCCGCCCGCGTGGAGCGTGGCCATGTACTGGTGCTCGGATTCGAAGGGGATGGCGTCCAGGCGCGGCTGGCGCTCGCGCACCTCCATCACGCCCAGGTCCGCCTTCTTCGCGGCGAACAGCAGGGCACCCTCCGTGGGGTCTCCGGTCATCCCCCAGCGGCCCTCGCGGGGCTGGAGGTCTGCCTCGTTGCAGAGCACGCCCGCGACGAGCAGCGCGCGCACGTCGTCGGGCGGTACTTCCAGGGGGCGCCCCTCCCGCAGCAGCTCGCCCAGGGGAGAGTGGCCCACGCCGGTGAGCGCGTAGTGCCCGCGCCCGGTCCACAGCGCCTGCACGGTCATCTCGTTGCGGGTGAGGGTTCCGGTCTTGTCGGTGCAGATGACGGTGGTGCTGCCCAGCGTCTCCACGGCGGGCAGCTTGCGGATGACGGCGCGGCGGGCCGCCATGCGTTGCACGCCAATGGCCAGGGCGATGGTGACGATGGCGGGCAGGCCCTCCGGGATGGCGGCCACCGCCAGGGTGATGGCCACCAGCACGGCGTCGCTGAAGGCATAGCCCCGGAACACGCCCACCCCCAGCAGCACGGCGGACAGCACGACGATGCCGGCGGAGATGACGCGGCCCAGCCGGGCCAGCTCCCGCGTGAGGGGCGTGCTCAGGTCCGTGGTCTGCTCCATCAGATGGGAGATGCGGCCCAGCTCCGTGGCGCTGCCCGTGGCCACCACCACCGCGGTGGTGGTGCCGGAGGTCACCAGCGTGCCGCCGAAGGCGAGGCTCGCCCGGTCTCCCAGCTCCGCGTCCTCCGCGACGGCCGCGACGTGCTTGCTGGAGGGGACGGATTCGCCAGTGAGCGCGGCCTCCTCCACCTGGAAGTTGCGGGAGCGCAGGAGGCGCAGGTCCGCGGGCACGCGGTCGCCTGACGCAAGCTGCACGACGTCGCCGGGAACCAGCTCCGCGGCGGGCCTCGCCACGGGGTGCCCGTCGCGAAGCACGTGCGCGGTCTCCGCTACCATCTGGTTGAGGGCCTCGATGGCCCGGCCCGCGCGGTACTCCTGCACGAAGCCGATGAAGGTGTTGAGGACCACGACGGCGGCGACCACCAGCCCATCCGTCACCTTGCCCAGCAGGATGGCCAGTCCCGCGGAAGCGATGAGGACCCAGATGAGCGGGCTGTCGATCTGCCGCCACAGGAGCTTCCACGCGCTGTCCGGCCGCGAGCGCTCCAGCACGTTGGGGCCGTGGCGCGCGAGCCGTTCCCGGGCCGCCTCCTCCGTCAGCCCCTGCGCGTCGCTGGAGAGCCGCTCCAGCACGGCCTCCGGGGGCAGCGCATGCCAGGGCACGGAAGGCACGTCGTGGGCGCGAAGCCCTGCCTGCTTCCTCGGCTGTGACGGCTCCTGCATGGCGTGCCTCCCCTGGGGAAGCTGGCCACGGACAGGGCTGCCCGTCAGCGGGAGGCGAGCAGCTGTGCGGTGGTCACGTGCGCTGGTCAGCCTGTCCTGTACTGGGGCCCGTCACGCGCTCGAACGACACACCCAGGTTTCCGGCTTCTTCGAGCGCGTTCTTGATGTCTTCCGAGACGATGAACGCCATCTTGAACTTCTTCAGCCGAAAGACATGCGCGCCCTCGGTCTTCGCGGGGTCGATTCGCAGTCCGTAGATCCAGCGGTACTCGCCTTCATATTCAGGGGAGGGGTTGTCCTCGTCATAGTGCTGCACCTCCCGGCACCGTGCCTCGTCGATGCAATCAACCACCTTGGTCGCATTGACGACGAAGTACCGTTCAGGCTCTCCCTCTACCGATACAGGAAGAAGCTGGACGTCACCGGGAGCCAGTGTCCTGAAGACATTCGCGACAAGCTCACTGGCAATGGGGGCTTGCTCAATCCCAGAAAGCACGAACGCGCGCTTCTTGCCCTGGTGCGCAACGTCGGCCTTGATGGGTCCAAGATTTGGAAGAATGCGACCGTCTCCGAACATCCAGGGCTCATCGAAGGTGCCTCCCATTGCCGGTCCTGGCGTTCTAATCACCCATTGCGGCACGTCCGCGATGCCGACCCAATAAAAGTGTCGCCCCATGCCACCCCTCCTACTTCACGATAAGACCGCGCAAATCAGAGCCCTGCGTCAGTAGTTCGTTGGCAATCTTGGCCAGTTCCGTCATCAAACTGGACCGGCATGACTCCGTGGACCTGCATCGAGACACCGCTCGCTCTAATCGAAGCACCACCTTCTCGTGATATTGGCCAGGATGTGGTCCTTCGTGTCCGTCGAGCCGAACCTTGTTTGCAGCGTCTTCGAGGGTCATCCCTGCCTTCCTGAAGACGTCCTCGCACCGTGGCGTCCAAGGACGGCCGGTCGCGGCGGAAATTGAATTCTTGTTCGTGCAGATGTGATGAACGGGCCCCTCTGCGTCGCCCGGAATACCGTTCGAGTACAGCGCGACGGCAGCGGTCGCTCCCGGAGCCAATGCCACATTCAGCACTCCAGCAGCAGGCATCGCGATTGAAGTCACGCCGCCATTCAGTGCCGCCCCGAGCTGGAATCCCGCCTCGGCTTGTCCTCGGAACGCAGCCTGGGAGAAGCCCGGGAGCCTGGGCCCCTGGGCCGCCATCGCACTCTTTCCACCCAAGGCCGTAGTGACGAGCAACACCAGGACACGCGTCCCGTTTGTTCCGAGCACCTTGCCGAAGCGATGGCCGATGTCCTGCAACTCGATGACGCTCGTTGCTGTTTCCGCTTCGTCCCACAGTCGCACGAAACCCCGGCCAATATCCCAGACCGGCACGATGCCCAGGTAGGCCACCATCGCCGCCGTCAACGCGACTGCGATCACCTTGGTGACGGGCTCGGGCAGTGTCATCGTGAGGAGCACGGTCAGGGCGGCCGAGGTCACCATGGCCTTGAGCGCGACCGGATTCAGCACCTTGCCGACCTCGACCTCGACGCTCTCCCACACCGTGTCGAGAGCGAACGAGAGCGCCATCACCGTCCGGTCCTTGCGCGAGAACGTCAGTCCCGTCCCGCCCACCAGGGTCAAGCAGTCGTCCCCATCAGGGCAGATGCGCGCGTACAGCGATTCAGGTGAGCTGCCCGAGCCAGGGGCCGCGAGTCCCTTTGCTGACGCGAGCAGGGCCCTGGACCGCACCCACCCTTGCTGGTCGGCCGCATCCGTCTCGCGGAAGGCAACGTCCATTCGAATGTCCAAGATGAGCTGCGTGAGGGTCGCCTTGAACTCGTCCTCATTCACCTGGACCGGATCCACATCCAGGGACTCGTGAACCACCTGCCTACCGTCTCCAACATCAACGTGGACAACGCGAGTGGTCGCACAACCTCCCACAAAAAACAATAACGCGACAGCTCCCACCAATCGCACAAGCACCCCCCGAAGCCGAACCACCTGGGCATCAGGAGGTATGCCATCTGTACTTGTGTTTTTCTAGACTTGAGTGAATTGGTTTTTTTGATGGATTGGCTGACTTGGTGGGCGCCACTGGGATGGCTGTCGATCTGCCGCCACCAGAGCCTCCACCCGCTGTCCGGCCGCGAGCGCTCCAGCACGTTGGGACCGTGGCGCGCGAGCCGCTCCCGGGCCGCCTCCTCCGTCAGCCCATGGGGGGCGCTGGAGAGCCGTCCCAGCGCGGGGACGGCTGTCTTTGTTACGCGCATGCCTTTGTTTATTCGTCGCGCCCTCAGGGCGTCTGGTCGGGAGGCTCGGTGAGGAGGCGCTGGCAGGAGCTCATCACGGTGCCCCCAGGCGCGCCGGTGAACTGCTGCTCCAGCCAGTCCAGGCTGCCGGGGATGTCGTCGCCCAGCACGCCGAAGTGATCCGCCACCGGGCACCCGAAGTAGTCCACCCGGGCCCCCTTGCCCTCGAGCTCCCCCTTCACCCGCCACGTCTGGACTGGACTGACGCGCGTGTCCTGGGCGCCCTGGACGAGCCGCACGGGAACCTCGAGGGTCAGCGTGCTGGGGTCCATCGCGGCCAGCTGGACGTTCAACCCCGCCGTCGCGGGCACGAGCTTCAGCACATGGCCCAGGGGAACCAGCCCGCCCCAGGAATCCTCCTGGCTCAGCTCGATGCGGCAGCGCGTGTCGATGTCCCGGTTGTACAGCGCCAGGGTGTCCGCCTGGAGGATGTTCCCCAGCACCACGTCCGTGGGATTGCCCGCGACGGCGCCGGTCAGGAACAGGGGCATGAACGCGGAGTCGGGCGTCTTGTTCGGAATCGCCGTGGCCGCGTAGAACAACGGCAGCATGGCGGAGGCCGGCGCGTAGGCAATCACCCCCTTCAGCTCCAGTCCCTCCTCCACCTTCAGCCGGTGGGGGGCCTGCGCGGCGGCGAACAGCGCGCCCTGTCCCCCCTGCGAGTGCCCGGTGATGGCGAACTTCTTCGACAGCTTCGCGCCGTGCAGCGCATGCGCGGCGCGCACGATGTCCAGCACGCCGTAAGCCTGGGACTTGCCCAGCATGTACGGGTGCCGCCCCGGCGTCCCCAGGCCCTCGTAGTCCGTCATGACGACGGCCCAGCCCTTCTTCAGGAACTGGTTGAGCAGCCGGTGCGGGGCCTGGTTGAACCAGTGCGCGGAGGCGCCCAGCACGTCCCGCGAAGGCGCGCACTGGTCCGCGATGCCCAGCGTCCCGTGCGCCCAGGTGACGACGGGCCAGCCGCCGTCGATGGGGGGCGTCTTGGGCAGCGCGATGATGCCCGACACCGCGATGGGGGGCTCTCCGGGCCCGCCGCTGTTCGACACGTAGAGCACGCGCTCGTTGATGCCCTCCTCAAGCGCGGCGGGCCCTTCCAGCGGCTCATGCTCGATGACGTAGCCGGGCGTCTGTGAAGGCAGGGGAGAGGGCGGCCGGTAGAACTCCTGCACGTCCCAGTCGATGTCCTTCGGCTGGGACGACGGCGTGGGAGTCTGGTGGGCGCAGGCGGAGGGAAGCAGGGCGAGTGCGGCCAACGCCCACAGCGGACGGTGCAAGGTGGACATCGTGGCTCCTGAGTTGAGGAACGCGAAGCGTCAGGGCTGCCCGCCTGCATTCCCAGGACCTCGTGGGACACGTTCCCCTGTCTGTCCGGCAGGGCACCTCCCGGTGCGACCCCGGTGCCTCCCGGGCAGGCCAATCTCCCTTTGAAATTCGGGGCGCCTTCCCGTAGTTTCCCCCGCGACTTCGAGGAGCGTTGCGAGGCCCTCCCGGCCCCAGGCTCGAAGCCGAATGACCCAACGGCGCTCACCTGTACGCGTTTCTTGCGAGGGTGAGCCGGCCTTGCTGTCCAGGCCCGGCCTCTTCCTTGCCAGCACGGCGCGCCACCTGGATCCGGAGCCACACCATGACCGCGGTTACCAAGCAGCAGAATCACGACTACGCCATCGCCGACCTCAAGCTCGCCAGCTGGGGCCGCAAGGAGATCCGCATCGCCGAGAGCGAGATGCCCGCGCTCATGGCGATCCGCGACGAGTACGCGAAGCAGCAGCCGCTCAAGGGCGCGCGCGTCACGGGCTCCCTGCACATGACCATCCAGACGGCCGTGCTGGTGGAGACGCTCCAGGCGCTGGGCGCGCAGGTGCGCTGGGCCTCGTGCAACATCTTCTCCACCCAGGACCACGCCGCCGCCGCGCTGGTGGAGGCCGGCACCCCGGTGTTCGCCCACAAGGGCGAGTCCCTCAAGGAGTACTGGGACTTCACCCACCGCATCTTCGACTTCGGCCCCGCCGGCAGCGACCACGAGGGTCCGAACATGATCCTCGACGACGGCGGTGACGCCACGCTGCTCATGCACCTGGGCAAGCGCGCGGAGAAGGACCTGTCCGTCATCGCCAACCCCCAGAGCGAGGAGGAGCGCGAGCTGTACGCCTCCATCAAGGCCAAGCTCGCCGAGGACGCGACCTGGTACTCCCGCAAGAGCGCCAAGATCATGGGCGTCACGGAAGAGACGACCACGGGCGTGCACCGCCTCCAGGAGATGTCCCAGAAGGGCACGCTCCTGTTCCGCGCCATCAACGTCAACGACAGCGTCACGAAGAGCAAGTTCGACAACCTCTACGGCTGCCGTGAGTCCCTGGTGGACGGCATCAAGCGCGCCACGGACGTGATGGTGGCCGGGAAGATCGCCGTCGTCGCGGGCTACGGCGACGTGGGCAAGGGCTCCGCGCAGGCCCTGCGCGCGCTGTCCGCCCAGGTGTGGGTGACCGAAATCGACCCCATCTGCGCGCTCCAGGCCGCGATGGAGGGCTACCGCGTCGTGACCATGGACTACGCCGCGGACAAGGCGGACATCTTCGTCACCGCCACGGGCAACAAGTCCGTCATCACCCATGACCACATGGCCAAGATGAAGGACCAGGCCATCGTCTGCAACATCGGCCACTTCGACAACGAAATCGAGGTCGCCTCCCTGGAGAAGTACCAGTGGGAGGAGATCAAGCCCCAGGTCGACCACGTCATCTTCCCGGACAACAAGCGCATCATCCTGCTGGCCAAGGGCCGTCTGGTGAACCTGGGCTGCGGCACCGGTCACCCCAGCTACGTGATGTCCAGCTCCTTCGCGAACCAGACCATCGCGCAGATCGAGCTGTACTCGCACAGCGACAAGTACCAGGTGGGCAAGGTGTACGTGCTGCCCAAGCACCTGGATGAGAAGGTGGCCCGGCTCCAGCTGAAGAAGCTCAACGCCCAGCTCACCGAGCTCACCCCCGAGCAGGCGAACTACATCGGCGTGCAGAAGAGCGGCCCGTACAAGCAGGACACCTACCGCTACTAGTCCCTGCCTGATGTGTCACACCCGGGGCACCGTGGGCTTCACGCCCGCGGTGCCCTTCGTGTTTTCAGAACAGCCGGTTGAGGCCGTTGAGCGCCGCCACGCGGTACGCCTCCGCCATGGTGGGGTAGTTGAAGGTGGTGTTGATGAAGTAGTCGATGCCGTTGCCCGGCCAGTCCTGCGCCATGATGGCCTGGCCGATGTGGATGATTTCGGAGGCGTTGTCCCCGAAGCAGTGGATGCCCAGGATTTCGCGCGTCTCCCGGTGGAACAGCAGCTTCAGCATGCCCACGGTGCGGCCGGTAATCTGCGCGCGCGCCAGGCTCTTGAAGAAGGCGTGGCCCACTTCGTAGGGGATGCCCGCCTGGGTGAGCTCGCGCTCGGTGCGGCCCAGGCTGCTGATTTCGGGGCTGGTGTAGATGCCGGTGGGGATGTCCTTCACCAGCTTGAGCTCCAGCCGCCCCTCCACGATGTGCGTGGCGGCGAAGCGGCCCTGGTCATAGGAGGCGCTCGCCAGGGAAGGCGCGCCCACCACGTCGCCCACCGCGTAGATGTGGGGCACGGACGTCTGGTAGCCGTCGTTGACCTGGATGCACCCGCGTGAGTCCACCGCGATGCCCAGCGCCTCCAGCCCCAGGTCCTGGCTGTTGCCGGAGCGGCCGTTGGCCCAGAGGAAGACGTCCGCCTTCAGCCGCTTGCCGCTCTTCAGCTGGAGCACCACGCTGTCGTCGTGCGGCTCCACCGACACCATCTCCTCCTGGTGGCGGATGAGCACGCCCTGTTCACGCAGGTGGTAGGAGAGGGCGTCTGAGATTTCGTCGTCCAGGAAGGACAACAGCCGGTCGCGCGTGTTCACCAGGTCCACCTTCACGCCGAGCATCCGGAACATGGAGGCGTACTCGCAGCCGATGACGCCCGCGCCGTAGATGATCATCGACAGCGGGGACTCGCTCAGCTTGAGGATGGTGTCCGAGTCGAAGATGCGCGGGTGGCGGAAGTCCACGCCCGCGGGCCGGTAGGGCCGGGAGCCCGTGGCCACCACGAAGGCGTCCGCGGTGAGCAGCTCCACGGAGCCGCGCGGCTCCGTCACCTCCACGGTGTGCGCGTCCCGGAACTTCGCACGGCCCACCACCAGCTCCACCCGGTTGCGCTCGTAGAAGGTGGTGCGCAGCTGCACCTGCTTGGACACGACGTTGGTCGCCACGCGCATCATGTCCTTGAGCGTGGTGTGGCGGGCCAGCTCCGCCCGCATCTCCGGGTGGTCCTGCTGCACGTCCATCAGCCGCTGGATGGTGTGGCGCAGGGCCTTGGAGGGGATGGTGGCGGTGTGCGTGCAGGCGCCGCCCACCAGGGCCCCCTGCTCCACGGTGCACACCTTGCGGCCGGACTTCACCGCCTTCATCGAAGCCCCTTCACCGCCGGGACCGGAGCCGAGGACCACCACGTCGAACCGCCGAGCGCTCATGGGTCCGGAGTGTTCCCCCAACCCCGGCCCCAGGGGAAGAAATCACCCCGGGGCCGGGCACTGCTTCACACATCAGGTTCATGGGACGACTTCAGTAGGACGCCTTCAGCGTCACACCGGCGTAGTCCGTATAGCCCTTGATCATCACGTGGTAGACGCCCGCCGTGGGGGTGTTGATGAGGCACGACTCCGTGTTGCCCGCGGTCAGGGGGCGGCAGTCATAGACGTAGTCCTCGGGCTTCGAGCCCTGACGGACGTACAGGTCCGCGTCCCCCGTGCCGAACATCGTCTGCACGAGCAGCGAGCTCTTCCCGGCCGGAACGGTGAGGGTCCAGTACCGGTACGACCCCTGCGCGCCCGAGAGGTTGGTCACCGGCACGTTGTTCGTCAGCGTTCCGGTGCCCGGGTTCCCGGTGCCGCCGGTGACGTAGGCGCCGAGCAGGGAGGCGTTGTTGAACGTCAGGGACGCGCCCGCGTTGTAGAGGCGCACGTGCCACGTGCCCGCCGCGGGGGTGGTGACGGTGCACGACTGGTTGTTGTTGACCACGCCGCCCATCGCGCCGATGCAGTCATAGGACGTCAGGGTGGGCGCGCTGCCCCGCTTCGCGTAGAGGTGCACCGTGCTGCCGGAGCCGCCGGAGGTGCTGAACTTGACGCTCGTGGCCCCCGCCGGGATTTCGAGCGTGTAGTCGCAGGAGAAGGTCCCGGGAGGCGCGCTCACGCCGTAGGTGCTTGAGTTGTTGGTGAGCGGGCTGGTGGTGGTGCAGCCCGGCTGGCCGGTGGTCAGGGTGTAGGTGGCCGTGAGGGTCGCGCCGGAGAAGTCGCGGTAGCCATACATCCGGGCGTAGTAGATCCCGGACGACGTCACGGGGAGCGAGCAGCTCTCCGAATTGGAGGCGCCCGCCGACTTGCAGTCGTTCGTCGCTTCCGTGGGCGTGGAGCCCCGGAGCACGTACAGGTCGCCGTCGCCGGTGCCCCCGCTGGTGACGAAGTCCACGCGGGTGGCCCCGGTGGGCACGGAGAACTTGTAGATGCAGGACCAGGTGGCTTCGGCCGTGCCCACGCCGGACGCGGGCACGCCGTTGCTCAGCGTGGTGGTGCTGGTGCAGTCGGCCGCCAGGGCCTGGAGCCGCACCTCCGGCGGCGGGCCCTTCTCCACCGCCGGGGCCTGTTCAACGGTCTCTCCCGCGGGCGCTTCGATGCCTCCCTCTTCCGGACCTCCGGTGGGCGGCTCCAGCTCCGCACCGCACCCCGCCAGGGAACACGTCAGCCACGCCGCGGCGAAAGCCTTCCATGCAAGACGCTTCAAGGGTTGCTCCTCGGTCTGTGAGAAAGTGTTGCACCCGAGGCGGCGAAAACCAGTGGTGGCCGGCCGTCGGATGAGGAGAACCCTAGCAAGCGTGTCTGACATTCTTAGGGCGCCAGGAAGAGGCTGGCACCGCTCGCGAGCTGCTTCCGGACGGCACCCTCGTCGAGCTTGATGACGACGTTGGGATCCTCGTCCGCCTGTTCCTCCGGGGAGAGGGAATCCCATTCCTCCAGGTCGAGCACCTCCGGGACGACGAGCGTGCGCAGGTCCGGCGGATTCTGCGACTTGATGACCTTGCGGCCGTTCATCACGTAGTGCGTGAGATGTTTCGCGTGCAATTGGGACGCGTCGCCAAAGAGGGTGAGCCACGCGCCGGAGCCGGAGTCGACGAGCTGTGCCTCCACCACGCCGGCCGCGTACGTGATGCTGTCCGCGGCGCGCGCGACGAGCGTCTCCTTCACGCGCAGCGTCCCGGTGCACACGAAGGAGAAGCCGACGCCCACGAAGAGGTTCTGGCACGTGACGTCGCCGAACACGACGAGGACGCCCTGGTCGTGCCCGGCGGCCTCGACGAGCATGTTTCCGTCGAGCTCCAGGGGCCCCTTCACGAGCGTGTAGGGATTGGGCGGCCGCCACGGCGCGGGGCCTGCCTGTTTCACCGTGTCGAGCTCGGCCCAGGGCTCCTCCACGTCGAGCGTGAGCAGGTCGTCGACGAACTCGCGGAGCGGCGCGGGGGCCGCCTGGAGCTGGGG
>NZ_RAWE01000370.1 GCF_003611695.1 Corallococcus carmarthensis
CCCCCAGCTGCTCCCCCTTCGACTCGTTCGAGTACGGCACGAACCCGCGCTCCACCACCGCCGACGCTCCCGGCACCTCCGTCAGCGCCGCGGTCATCAGCCCTCCCGTGCACGCCTCCGCCAACACCAGGCGCACCCCCGCCTCCCGGCACCTCCCAATGACTTTCGGCGCCAACGCCTCCAGGTCGCTCATGCGCCCTCCCTGGGCACCGCCGCCAGCACCGACACCAGCACGTCCCCCCGGAAGGTGATGCCCACCGTGCCTTCCTCCACGTACAGCCCCACCGCCGGGTGCACATCGCCGGGACACACCGCCTCCAGCCCGCCTCGCGGCGTAAAGCCCGCGCGCTGCAACCGCTCCCACCACGCCGTCGCCGGCTCATGGCGCTCACACCGCTCCGACTCGTTCACAGTGCCCACGATGTCGTCCACCTCCCGGCCGAAGAACCGCTTGATGGCGCGCCGCTCCGCGCCCGGCACCTCCAGCGTATCCAGCAACTGGAACACGCGGGAGAAGTGATGCCAGGCGTTGATCAACCGCTCACGCGCCGGCGCCCGGTGGTGGTCCACGTGGGGCTCGCACATCACCACCCCCACCGGCCCCAACGACGCCAGCCTCGCCAGCACCGCGTCGCGGGCTTCCATGCCCGACGTCTCCTGCTCCGCCACGTGGTGCAGCGCGAACGCCGCGTTCACCACCAGCGGCCTCCGCACCGCTCGCAGCGCCGCCCAGGTCGCCGCGTCCAGGTCCTCCACCGGCGACTCCAGCTTCACGAACTCCAGCGACACCCCCACCTCCTCCGCCACCGCCAGCACCGCGTCGCGCGCCTCCACCAGGCTCGTGCCGCTGGGGTCCACGCCCACCACCGTCAGGTGCCGGGGCAGCGCGTTCGCTTTCGCCAGCGCTCGCAGCAGGTTGCACTCCTGCCGCCCCTGCCCGATGCCCACGTCCAACAGCGTCGCCTCCGCGTGCCCCCTCAGGAGGTCCGCGAGCAGCGCGTTCGCCACCGCGTCCGCCGCCGACGCCAGGGGCAGGTGCTTCATCAAGCGCCGGAACAACTCGATCTGCGGCGCGCCTCCGTCCACCTCCGAGGCCCGGTACGGATGCAGCGCCCCCGTCGCCCCCTCCAACCGGCGCGACAGCGCCGTGGCGAACACGGCGTAGTTCTCGTCCTCCGGGATGCGCTCCGCGTCCAGCAACCGATAGAGCGCGGCCAACGTCTCCACCGCCTCCAACGTTCGCGATGACAACGCATGGTCCATCGCCCGGAGCAGCAGTTCGTCCTTCGGCGTGCGCATGCGCCCTCCCCGCGAAGCCTTGGCCGTGGCTTCCGCTCGACATGAAAAAGTGTAACGACCGCCCAAGTCGCGGCTCCAGGGGGCGGCACCTCGGGACAGCGGGCCGTGCGCGTTCGCACAGCGTCTCCGCCTCCGGGACGGGCTGGCGCGGCGCGGGGGAATGGCAGGGGCCCTCCGGGCCGATGCAATTCCTGGCTCCAGAGCCCGTACACTGCGCGCCAGAAAGCACAGCCGGGATTCCCCTCCCGGGCCGTATGGCATTCCGCGTGCCGACTTCCAACCCGGGCCGGGGGAGTCACGGACGCCTTGGGTCGAACTCATGAACGCACGCGGTGTCCGCATCGGGCCGGAGCACTCCGGCCCCGGCCTGGGTGACAGTCTCGTGGGGGTCCGGTGTTGAAGCGCCCGCCCATGTCCGTGCCCCCCGCCGTTCGCCTGGTGCTGGCCCTCGTGCTCCTGTCCGGCGCGACCGCCCGCGCGCAGGGCGTGCCCTCCGCCACCAGCGAGCCCCGCGCCGTGGAGGTGGACGTCCACGCCACCGACGCGGGCCAGGCCCTCTCCACCGAGGACGCCCTCCGCCTGGGCCTCTCTCCCGACGCGGGCGACACGACGCTCGTTCCCCCTGTCCTCACCGCCGACGCGCCCGCCGCGTGGCCCCAAGGCCTGGAGGGCACGCCCGGCGAAGTGGAGCTGGAGCTGCTGGTGGACGTGGAAGGCCGCGTCGCGGAGGTGAAGGTGGTGCGCGCCGCCACCGAGCCGCGCCTCACCGACGCGGCGCTCGCCGCGGCTCCGGGCCTGCGCTTCACCCCGGCCACGCTGGGCGCTGTCCCCGTGGCGGTGCGCCTGCCCTTCGTCTACCGCTTCACGCCGCCCGTGCGGGTCCCCGCCTCCACGACGCGCCTCACCGGCGAGGTGCGCGCACGCGGCACGCGCAAGCCCCTCTCCGACGCGGCCCTCTTCCTGGACGGCGCGCTCGAGCCCGCCTCCACCACGGACGCGCAGGGCCACTTCACGGTGGACGTGACGCCGGGCGCGCACAAGCTGGAGGTCCGCGCGCCGGGCCACGCGACGACGGTGTTCGAGGAGACGCTGGCGCAAGGCCAGACCCTCCAGGTCGTCTACCGGCTCCAGCCGCGCGAGGTGAACCCCTATGAGACGGTGGTGCGCGACGACCGCCCGCGCACGGAGGTCACGCGCATCAGCCTGCACGAGCAGGAGCTCCGCGAGGTGCCCGGCACGCTGGGCGACCCGTTCCGCGTGGTGATGTTGATGCCGGGCGTGGGCAGCCTCGCGTCAGGCATCAGCTATCCGGTGGTGCGTGGCAGCCAGCCCGCGGCGACGGGCTTCTTCCTGGACGGCGTGCGCATCCCGATGCTGTACCACCTGCTGCTCGGGCCCGCGGTGGTGCACCCGGACTTCATCGACACCGTGGACTTCTATCCGGGCTCACCGCCGGTGCAGTTTGGCCGCGTGCTGGGTGGCGCGGTGGAGGGGCGCATCAGCCGCCCTCGCGAGGACCGGCTGCACTTCACCGCGTACGCGGACCTGCTCAACGCGGGCGGCTTCATTGAACAGCCCTTCGAATCCACCGGCACCAGCGTCACCCTGGCGGGCCGCTTCAGCTACTCCGCGCTGCTCATCTCGCTGGCGGCCAATGCCTTCCAGAACGAGGAGGCGGAGCAGCTGCGCGCGGGCTTCTGGGACTACCAGGCGCGCATCGAGCAGAAGGTGGGCAAGGGCCGCCTGCGCCTGTTCGCGCTGGGCAGCTCCGACGACGTGGGCATCGCGCCGGAGCTGCGCGAGGGCGCGGAAGGGGGCGGCGTCGTGTCGCGCTTCCACCGCATCGACCTGCGCGGCACGCACCCCGTGGCGGAGGGCGAGGGCGAGGCCGGCGTCACGCTGGGCTGGGACGGCCTGGGCCTCAACGGCGAGCAGACGCGGAGCACCACCGGAGGCGCCTTCACCCGCGAGAACGTGGGCGAGTACGGGCTGAGCCAGGTGAGCCTCGCCGCGCGCGCGGGGTGGCGCCGCACGCTCACGTCCTCGCTCGACCTGGCCGTGGGCGCGGACGTGGAGCACCGCCGCTCGGCCACCACGCTCACCGGCACCGCGCGGCCTCCGGGCTGGCGTCCTTCCGACGAAGCGGATCCGCTCAAGCGGCCCAGCGCGCTGGCCACCTTCTCCGGCGCGTACGCGTCCGCCACGTGGAAGCCCTCGGAAGACTGGGGGGTGACGCCGGGCCTGCGCGTGGACGCGTACCACCTGGTGCCGGGCATGACCTTCACCGCGGTGGAGCCGCGCCTGTCCGTGCGCCACACGCTGACGGACACCCTCACGCTCAAGGGCGGCGCGGGCCTGTACCACCAGCCGCCCACCGTGCTCGTGCACGTGCCCGCCATCGACACCGCGAGCCTGCGCTACGGCCTCCAGTCCGGCGCGCAGTTCGACGTGGGCGCGGAGTGGAAGGCCTTCGACGGGCTGGAGCTGAGCGCGGACGCGTACTTCAACCCGCTCTCCCGCGCGGTGGAGTTCGACCTGGTGGACGTGGCGGAGAACCGCCGGAGCCGGGGCAGCCTGCGCGAGGACCCCGCCACCACCGGCTACGCCTACGGCTTCGACCTGATGGCGCGCCACCCGCTGGGCCGCCACTGGTTCGGCTGGGTGTCCTACAGCTTCCTGCAGAGCAGGCGGAAGGCGCGCTTCGCCCGCGTCGGCGACGACAACCGGGTGGTGGAGATGGTGGAGGGCACGCTGCCCTTCGCCTTCGAACAGGCGCACAGCCTCAACGCCGCGCTCAGCTACAAGTTCGGCGACAACTGGACGGTGGGCACGGTGGTGCACTTCAACACCGGCCGTCCGGAGACGGGGCAGATCACCTCCCAGACGCAGCGGGGGGTGACGCTCGACGACGGAACGCAAGGATGGGTGCGGCAGGACTTGGACCGCACGGAGCGGCTGGCGCCGTTCTTCCGCGTGGACGCGCGCATCGCGAAGTCGTGGGCCTACCAGGACTTCACGTTGGATGCGTCGCTCGACGTGCTCAACCTCTCCGCGCAGCAGGAGGTGGTGGCCTACGAGTACCACTACGAGGGCGGTGACTACGAAGGCTCCCCCCACAAGGACCTCCGTCCCGTGCGCTCCCCCGTCCGCATCCCCGTCATCCTCCCCCTCTTCGGGCTCAAGGCGACCTACTGACATGCGACGCGCACTCGTCACCTCCCTGGCGCTCCTGGCCTCCGTCACCACCGGCTGCGAGCGCTATGCCGAGGACCCCATCTTCGGGTACGGCCGCGCGCTCCAACGGGACGGCACACCGCGCTCCGGCGAGACGCTGACCCTGGAGCGGCTGGACGAAGCTGGCTTCGCGCCGCTCGCCACCACCATCACGGAGGCCTCGGGCGATTTCACCCTGGAGGTGCTGTACGGGGACGTCATGAGGGATTCGAACTCCTTCAGCACCCTCAACCGGCTGCGGGTGGCGCTGCCCCTGGAGGCGGACGGCAGCGGGACCTTCCTCACGTTCGCCATGCGGGACGACGTGGAGCTGCCCACGCTGAAGCCGTGGGACGCGCACCCGGTGGTGAGCACCAGCGACCAGGGCCCCACCGTGGCCTTC
>NZ_RAWE01000371.1 GCF_003611695.1 Corallococcus carmarthensis
TTGGCACCCAGAGCGAGGACGGCAGCCGCTTCGTCGAGCGCATCCTCACGGCCGTGATGAGCCTCAGGAAGCAGGAGCGCAACGTGCTCGACGCTCTCACTGCGTCCCTTGAAGCCCATCTCCACGGCACTCCCGCACCATCGCTGCTGCCCGGGACCTGATTCACGCTCGCGGTCGCCAGACCCCGTGAACGCTTACAGTGGGCCGACGGCCACGGATTGCTCGGCAACGCTCAACACGACGATTCCTGTCACCCAGTACGAGTACTGGGCAGCCGGGGCGGGTACGGCCAATGCCAATCGCCTGAAGAAGGTCTCCCGCTACCCGCAGGTGACCTCCGTGACGGGATGCTCGGGGCAGACGGTGCTGGAAACCCAGTACGCGGATTACGACGTGCGGGGAAATCCCCGGAGTGTCACAGACCCCAATGGCATCGAGACGACCTATGCCTATCAGGAAGACCGGGTCGCCTCCATCACGACCCAGGGGGCGACCTGGGAGTACCTCTATGACAATGGAATGATGACGGCCATTCATTTTCCCCGAGGGGATTATGAGCGGTTCTGCTACCGCGGTTCGGGAAACGGCCACTGTACGAACTCCTGGATGGGCAAGCTCACGCTGAGAGCCAAGCAGGCGTTTCTGGACAGCTACACCTGGAGCGAGGAAGTCCACTACGACTACGGGGCAGACCGGAAGCCACTGCGGGAGATGTTCGAGACTCGTGATGACGCAGACACCGGGCGCAGGTTGCGGACCTTTCAAGCGGACATGAATGGGAACCCCTCCTACGAGCAGGCCGGGGGGCGATACGGCAATCCTGCTTGGTACGTGCGTCCCAAGCTGTTTGACGGAGCGAGCCGCTTGGTGGGCATGGGCCTTGCCTACAATTCGCCTCCGGCGCTGTGCGGTGGGCTGGATGCGGATGGCCGGCCTGTGTCACCGCTCTGTAATGCGATGAGTTATGACCGGGCGGACCGGTTGACCAGCGTGGATGAGTATCCAGAGATCGGAACGCGGACGGGAGGAACACGGACGTGCATGTCTTATGACGCGCACGGGAACATGGCGACGGTGCGCACGGGGTGCCCGGCGACGGGATCCGGTGGCGACTGCGCTGCTTGCAGCCAGCCTGCGTCCACCTATCGATACGACGACTTCGGGCGGCTCATCGCGGTCAAACTGCCCTGGCAGGGCGGCGATGGCTGGACGCGGTACGACCATGACGCTGGCGGCAATCTCCTGGCGAAGCAGACGCCGCAGATGCGCGCGGATGGAGAGCACCTTGCCTATGCCTACGATGCGCTGGGGCGGCGCTTGTCCGCGACCCGCGTCGTGGGCGGGGCCTCGCCGCTCACGGAGACGCTCTACACGCTGGGTTACGACACCTCCGCGACCCCTGATTCCAGCTGCCCGCAGCCCGTGAATACCCGTGGGCGGATGCTCTTCCGCAACGATTCGTTCGGGCAGACCTGGCTGGCGTACGACGCTTGGGGGCGGGTGACCAAGGAGATCCGTGTGAGACGTTCCGTTGGAAACACGTTCATCTGCCCGAGTGACACTCCGGCCAGCACGCTGCATACGAGCTATGCGTATTCGACGTCGGGAGACCTGTTGTCCGTGACCTACCCCTATGGGCATCGTGTCACCTACGGGTATCGCCTCTATCCCAGCACCACGGTGCCGTCAGACCGGGTTGAGACCGTCACGGTTGAGCGCTGGAGCGGGACCGCATGGACGGCGCTTGCCAATGTGTCAGACTTCCTGTGGGAGCCTTACGGCGGTCTCCGTGCCTACAAGATCAACTCCCCTGGGGCCGCGAATCCCCTCTACGTGGAATACTCGCTTGGGGACAACAGCGGGGCTCCTCCCACGGCTCCCTGCACGGAAGGAGCGCCGCCCTACTCGGATTACACGGGACGGCAGCGCAGCGTCTGGGTTTCGTCCGCGAATTTCTCCTGGTATGGCGGCACGGGGAACCTGTACCGCCGGGTCTATACGTGGAAGGGGGATGAGATCATCCAGGAGGATACGTGCCTCCTGGGAGGTCCGACCCCCACGACCGTGAAGTACGAGTACGACGGCCTTGGACGGCTCAAGAACGTCACCCGTCCCTCGGGCAATGTCGCCGCAGTGGGTGGGACGGTCAGCTCCCGGAACTACGGGTATGACGGACGTGGGAATCGTATCAGTCAGGTCGAGGATGGAACATCGCTGACCTTGACTCATGGCACGGGAGCCTTGGTCGATCGACTTGATCGTCGGCAGGGTAGCGCGACCGGTTCGATGCTGGATTTCCAGTACCTGTATGACCTGGATGGTCGTGCTACGCAGACGCGGTGGGTAGAGATCGCTGGAACGCCTGTGTATCAGTTGCAGTTCAATCACGGCGTGTCCGTTGGCGGTGCGTCGGAGACGGTGTTCCGCTCGGTGAATGTCAACGGCAGTACCTATGAGTACTTCTACGATGCCATGAACCGGCGACGGCTCAAGCGCTATCCGACTACAGCTGAGGACGAATTCTTCTACGGCCTGGGACACTCATTGCTGATTGATCGAGGCAATCCAACGGTATCGCCGCCAGTCGGTGGCTTCGCTCAATACGTCGATGACACATATGTATGGCTTGGCGATCGCCCGCTCATGGTGGTTCGAGGGCAATTGACGTCAGGGTTGGTCCGAGTTGCGACGCCAACTGGTGATTGCACCCGGAACGGTGAGCCTGCGGCGTGCGGCGTTTATTTCCCCGTGACGGATGCGCTTGGTAAGGTGATTGTGATGTTTGACTCCGCCGCCAAGGTAGGCGGTGCTGCGGATTACGACCCTTTTGGCCACGTCAACCGTGTCGCTCTGGACCAGGAGTCACTCCATCCGCTTCCTGGCACAGATGGTGGAGTCGCACAGGAGGTTCTCTTGGCGGAGCTGAATCAGCCGGTCTCTGAGGATGGAGGGGTTGTGGTGCGCGAACGCGCCCTCTTCCACTTGCTGGACACGGGCAATGTGGCGCACGTGGAGATTCGAAATCAATCGGATGGTGGGGTTCTTGTCGATGACCTGACGATGACAGCTTCCGGCCAGGTGTGGTCGCCTTGGGTAGAGCCTGCGCAGGGGATGTCTTCCGTGGTGTTGGTGACATCCGGCATGGCCGGTACTCAGCCTCCGGCAGGAGTTGTCATGGGGGGATACGAGTACCAACGATATCAACGGGGGGCAGAAACTTATTGGGTGCCGCTTCGGTTTCTTGGTCATTATTATGACGTTGAAACAGATCTGTTCGAAAACTGGAACAGGTACTACGATCCCGGTGCTGGTAGATATTTGCAATCGGAGCCGATGGTGAGGAGAGCTGGTTGGATTCGCGCGCGCTTGCGGAAGGCGGTTCCAACGCCAGCGTATGACTACGCTTCTGGCAATCCAATCAGTCGTGTTGATCCCAATGGTCTTTGGGATATGGGGATTGGAGGGGTGACGACAGTTGCAATTGGAACCGGGGCGTCAGGGGGCGTGATCGCTGGAATTTATGTCGGCGGTGTGCTTGTCGGTACGACGGTTCTTGTAGGTGGCACTTGGTTGGCTGCGGCAAACATGGACGAGCCTGGCGCAGGTACTTCACCGCAGTACGGGTCGTCAGTTGAATCGGAGCCGCATCCCAGTTCTGAGCCGGGCGTGCCACCCACTGCGGAAGAGCTTTTCTTCTGTGGGCCGGACTCTTCAGTAACAATCTGGACTTGTGCTGAGTTGGAGGAGGACTTCGGATACGTGTATGGGGATAAGGATGAGGCGATGTGTGAATTCCCGAAAGAGGCATTCCCAGACAAGGCAAAGCCGACCACGAGTGGGCCGTGTGTTGGAGAAAAACTGCATTGCAATGTTAGTCTGAGGGGGGATCCGGCGGCGCGTCCTGGTTCGATTGTTTGCTGTAGCTGTTGCGATGGTTATGTGTACACGACTCGGTGTGGTACGCGATGAGCAATGTGATGCGTGAGCTTGGGCGCATGGCTGCGGGTGTTCTTGGGGAGGGCGTGGGGAAGAAGGATTGGGAGTTTGTTGAGAAGTCGCTCGTTGCGGTGATTGCGGTTAGCCAGCCCCGGGCTGTGTTGGATTTTCTGCAGTCGATGTTGTGGGAAGTGATTGGCGCGGCCGGGGTGGCGGATTCGGAGAGGCAGAAAATCGGCCGACTGCTGAGTGGTGAATATAAGTTGGGGCGCCGCATGACGAAGTCACAAGTTGAGGCGGAGGTTATGCGCGTCGAGGTTGCCGGACCGGCGGGTGAGTGTATTCGAGATGGGGTTTATTGGTTTGTTTTCGCAGCCAGGGCCCCTCGTGATGTATTGAAGTTTGCTTCGAGTGTCTTTTGGGTTTGTAGTAATTATGTTGGTGCGAGGGTGGTGCTGGCGGATGTGAAATGCAATCCGGCTGCTTGGGAGGAGGAGCAGGTCGAGCAAGAGCGTCTTGAACGGGACAGCAGTCAGGTTTCAAAGGAGGAGCGCGATTCTGCTTTTGCGCGCTTTGCCATGCGTGCTCGCCAAAATCTTCCTGTTCAAGACGAACGCTGGGCGGCGTGGTCGCGTATTGCTGATGCGTTCGTGATGATCAATGAATCTCCTTGAGCGCGAGTCGTTTGCCTCCGTTTGAGGAGAGGGGCGCACAGGAAGTCATGGGCGTGTATTGCTGGTGAACGTAAAGGTTTTTCTGAGATCGCTAATCTGAGATTGGCCAGGATTGCGGCGGCGGCCGGTACTGCAGGGAATGGCCGATTGGGGCGTCGCCGCTAAGGAAAGCCGTAACCGTCCGGCCAATGACGTGCCGTGAGGGATTGCCGGGGGCGCAGCGCGCAGCGGACGCTTCCGGGCATGGCGAAGCAGGTGGAGAAGCCGGAGTGGGCGCGCATCGCGGAAGCGTTCGAGGCC
>NZ_RAWE01000372.1 GCF_003611695.1 Corallococcus carmarthensis
CCTCGCGCGGTCGTCGTCACGGGCGGCGGGGTGGCCGTCTTCTGCGCGACGGTCGCGCTGGGCGAAGCGGTGGGCGGGTGGTGGACGCGAGGCTGGGTGTTGCCGCACTGGCCGGATGCGCCCGCGGCGGCCATCGAAGGCCTGTCGAACAACGTGGTGCGCATGGGTGGAACGGCGGCGGGGCTGGCGCTCCTGTGCGCGGTCCTGGCGTGGCGGCCCAAGCTGGGCGTGGGGCTGGTGGTGCTCCAGGGAGCGGCGCTCTTCCTGGAGAACGGGCCGCTCTACCAGGTGTCCCCAGCAGAGATCCTGGAGACACCGCCTCCGTTCGCGGAGCGGATCCGCGCGTCGGCTCCGGCGGATGAGCCGGTGCGGGTGAACACGGTGGTGAAGGGCTACGGGGCGCCGCTCCTGGCCGGTTACGAGTTCAAGGACCGGCTGAGCCTGGGGCAGGTGGCGGTGCTGGCGCCGGACACGTCGGTGTTCTGGGATATCGAGAGCGCGGGCAGCTACCTGCCGGGGCGGAGCTCGCGGCTGCTGCGGCTGATGGGCGACGCCCGGCGCTGGTCCTTCGAGCTGGCTCCGCGCCTGTCCACGCCCTTCATGGTGACGCACACGCGGGACCTGTCCGAGGGCCTGCCTCCAGGAGCACGCGTGCTGGCGGAGGAGCCGCTCTTCGGGACGTCGTTGCTGGCGCATCCGCAGGCGCCCGCGCGGATCCACCTGGCCCGGCCGGAGTGCGTGGCGACGCTCGATGAGGCCTTGAAGCGGATGACGGCGCCCGAGCCACCCGCGCCCGGGACCGTCATCGTGGAGTGCCCGGAGCCGTTGCCGGTGGAGGCCGCGACCGGCACGGGCGGGGTGCGTGTGACACGCGAGTCGCCGGAGCACTTCACGGTGGACGTGGAGGCCGCCGCGCCCTCGGTGCTGGTGATCAACGATGCGTATCTGCCCGGCTGGACCGCGACGCTGGACGGCGAGCCCGTGCCCATCCTCGCCGCCAACGTGGCGGTGCGCGCGGTGCCCGTGCCGTCGGGGCGCCACACGGTGGTGATGCGCTACCGGACGCCGGGGCTCGTTCCAGGGCTGTGGTTGGGCGCGCTCACGCTGGGCGCGCTGGGGGCCGCGATGGTTGTGTCGCGGCGCCGTCCCCGGAGCTGAGCGCCAGTCCGTTGGGCCTGAAGGTTGTCCCTACGGATGAGAAGGTGAGCGCCCCGGGGGACTCCCTGTCAGCGCCGCACCGCACGAACTGGTCCGACAGTCGGACCCGTTTGGACAACTGTCGTGGCTGCGGGCCGTGCCGGCCGAGCAGCGGAAACCTGTCCGACAGTCGGACCCGTTTGGACAACCGCCGTGGCTGCGGGCCGTGCCGGCCGAGCAGCGGAAACCTGTCCGACAGTCGGACAGGTTCGGGCCGCGTCGGGCGGAAGGTGGACCGGGTGGAGGTCCGGCGGACCTAGCGAGGCGCGGGCGTCGCGGTGCTCGGGGGGCCGAACGCGGGCGGTGAGGCGTTCAGTGCTCCCACGGAGTAGGTGCCGTCGTAGCCGTCCAGATCATCGGCCTTCTTCTGGAGGGCGATGCCCACGGCCTGGGCCTCGCCCCGGCCTTTCAGGGACTGCTGGCCACAGGTGTCCGCCGTCATTCCACGGCAGATCCACGCGGAGCCCCCGGCGTTCGCCAGGTCGAGCGACACCAGACCGGGCTCCGCTTCGAGCAACCGGTGCGTCATGAACTGGAGCTTCTCGTTCCAGGGCGCGCCCACGTCGCGGCGCGCGTGCAGGTTGCCCACGAGCACGATGAAGGTGTCCTCGCGCGCCTGGCTCCGCTCCTGACGGAGCTGACCGGCCATCGTGTCGTCCCGGTCCTTGCCGCCCGCGTCGAACGCCACCACCCGCACCGGCAGCCCCGCGCGCCGCAGCTCCCGCACGCGCTCCAACAGCTGCCGCATGGCACCGCTGCTGCGGCCGTCCTGCACCTCGCGGCGCCAGAAGGCACTGTCGGGCGGCCCCTCGGCCTCACCCGCGACGAAGGCGTCGAGGCGCGCCTGCTCCTCCACTGGGAACTCCAGCGCCAGCCGCACCGGCTGTCCCGCCGCCGCCGCGTGACACGCCAGCCGTGCCGCGAAGGCCGGTGCCTCCTGCGTGCCGTGGATCTCCCCCAGCACGACGAAGGCCGCGGGCTTGAGCACCGCCTCCATGCCGGGAATCACCGGACCGCAGTCCGCCTTCGCTTGTGCCGCCGGTGCTTCTCGCGCCGTCCGGCACCCGGCCAGGACACAGGTGAGCATCAGCAGGAACCGCGGAGAGAGTCGCATGGGCGTGGGGCCTCCTTGGAGGAAACGGGAAGGCCCAGTCTCACCCAGCACCGCACGCCCTGAAAACACGACGGCCCGCCCCGGAGAGGGAGCGGGCCGGTCCTGGCCTTGTGCGTCAGCTCGACGCGACGGGCCGTGTCAGGCGGTGGGGACGACGGCGCCCGCGCGCGACTCGCGCTGGGACGACGCGAGCGCCGAGCGCTGCAACCAACCCGCGAGCCCCAGCATCGCGAGCCCCGAGGTGCGCAGCGTGCGCAAGAGCTCCACCGCTTCGGTGGGACTGCCGGGCAGCAGCGGGGCCAGCCACTCGCGCGCGTCGTAGAAGAGCCACACCGCGCCGGACACGCCCATGGCCCACCACACCCAGGCGAGCCGCCCGCCTCGCAGCATGTACGCGACGCGGAGGATGGGGGCGACGAGCAGGATGGTCGTCATGTCCGCCAGCGTGGACGCCAGCGCGATGACCGCCGTGCACGTGGCCGCGAAGCCCTGGCCCAGGTGCCCCACCGCCGCGACGAGCGCCGGCCCACCCACCGCCAGTGCCGCCACCGCCGCCACCGCCCACAGGAGCGTCGCGCGGGGACTGGGCGGCGGCTGGAGGCCCGACTGCTTGTAGGTGCGCGCCAGCAGCACCAGCGCGAACGTGGTGCTCACATTCGCCAGCACCACCACGCCCATGCGCACGGGCAACAGCGGCGAGTCCGTGAACGGCACGTCCGGCACCGCGTGCATCCAGTAGCTGCGCAGGGCCGTGCTGACGAGCGACAGGACCGCGCCCACCGTCAGCAAGCCCCACACGCGGCGCAGGTAGTCCCCCGCGCCGAACGACAGCGCCGCCGCCGCCGTGCCCAGCACCGCGAGCAGGCCCACCGTCCAGCCCGCCACGTCACCCACGAGCGCCAGCCGGTGCGCGTCCTGGAAGGACGTGGCCACCGCGGCCAGGTGCACGAGCTGGAGCACCCCGACGGCGCCCAGCCAGGGCGCCACCCTCGCGAGGGCGCGACCCGAAGAGGAACGGGGGGCGTTCATCGCAGCTTCTCCATGGCCGTTGAAATCTCCTTGAGGATGCTGGTCGTGCGCACCGCGCCGATGAAGATGTTGAGCATGGGCTTGAGGCCCTCCAGCACCTGCGGCACGTCCTGCGCGCCCACCTGTTCGGGTGGACGCTTGAGGGCCCGCAGCGCGGCGGTGTGGATGGCCATCTTCGCGGTGAAGTCACCCAGAAGCGGCTCCAGGTGATGCATCAGCACGTCGTGCCAGCCAGGGGCGGATGAAGGGGAGGACGAGGGAGTCTGCACGTCACCTCCGCGGGGGGAAGACCCCCAGCGTAGGGACATTTCGAACCCAGCACGAGGGTTCGCCTGCTTCCGAACCCGCACAAAATGCTCGGGCTGGTCTGATTTCCCCGCGACCTCTGGAAAAGCGGTGCGGCTTAACGGCGGCGCGGCTTGGCCTCTTCGGCCGGCTTGGGGGCCGGACGGGGCTCGTGCGGGCCCTTGAGGATGTCCTCGAAGTGGGACTTCTGCTTGCGGCGCTTGAAGAAGAGGGCGGTGCGGCCCAGGAGCTGCGCGAGCTCCGAGCCGGTGGCCTCGGCGAGGCGGTCCGCGGCTTCGTGGCGGCCTTCCGGGCCTTCGTTGATCTTCACCTTGATGAGCTCGTGGTCGTTCAGCGCCTGCTCGATGGCGGCGATGACGCCCTCGGTGACGCCGGACGAGCCGACGATGACCACCGGCTCCAGGTGGTGGCCGAGTGCCCGCAGGTGGCGGCGTTCTTTCCCGGTGAGGGGCATGGGGGGTGTCTCCTTGAAAAGGCGCGCACCCTACTTCTTTTGGGACGCCATGCGGACCTCTCGCATCGCATCAATGTGGTCCGGTTGCAGCTCGACCGTCCGCTTGAAGTGCTTGAGGGCCCCGGGCGCGTCGCCGCACAGCTTGGCGATGACGCCCAGGAAGTAGTGGGCGGGGGCGCAGCGCTCGTTGCGTTTGATGGCGCCCTGGATTTCGCGGAAGGCCTCCGGCTGGGCGGCCTTCTTGTCGGGAGCGGCGAGGAAGCGCGCGTAGCCCCGCCAGGCGAAGAACTCCGGCTCCTCGGCGTTGAGGGCGATGGCCTCGTTGAGCATCTTCACGGCTTCCGGGTACTTGCGCGCCTTCACCAGGATGCAGGACTTCTGGAAGAGCTCCTCGGCCTGGAGGATGGCCTGGATGTCCACGCCGTCGCCGCCGCCGCTCTTGAGCTCCTCCAGGTAGGCCGCGCGGCTCTTGTCGTCGGAGAGGGCGCGGTAGGCGTCGCCGATGTACGCGAACACCTCCGCCTTGAGCTTCTCCAGCTCCGGCAGGGCGCCCTGGGGCAGGGTGTCCGGGTGGTAGAGCTTGGCCAGGCGGAAGTAGGCGATCTTCACCGCGCTGCCTTCGGTCTGTTCGGTGAGGCCGAGCCGCTGGAAGTGGTTCTGGCCCTTCATGGTCGCGGCGAGCTGGCGCAGCGCGGGCAGTTCATCCGAACCGGAGGTGGGGCCCGAAGCCGCGGGGGCCGCAGGAGCGGCGACGACGGGTGGGGCGGGCCGTGCGCCCGGGCCCGCCG
>NZ_RAWE01000373.1 GCF_003611695.1 Corallococcus carmarthensis
GAGGGGCGGGAGGCCTTGAGTGAAGGACATGCCGCAGGACTCCCTCCTCGTCGCCGCGCTGGGTGACATTCACGGCCGCTTCCACCGGGTGGAGGCGTGGCTGGACGCGTTGGAGCAGGCGCGCGGCCGGCGGGTGGACTTCGTGCTGGCGGTGGGGGACGTGGAGGCCTTCCGCCACGCGGACGACCACCGCCGCAAGGCCGCCAAGCGCGCCATGCCCGCGGAGTTCGCCGAGTACGCGGACCGCATCCGCCGCGTGAAGCGGCCGCTGTATTTCATTGGCGGCAACAACGAGGACTTCGAGGCGCTGCACGACCTGCCCGAAGGCGGGGAGCTGGCCCCGGACGTCCACTACCTGGGCCGCGCGGGCCTGCGCACCCTGGGCCCCTTGCGCGTGGCCTACCTGTCCGGCATCCACGCGCCGCGCTTCATCGACCAGCCGCTGAAGCGCCCCACGTCGTTGGATACGGCGAAGCAGGCGGGCTACTTCCGCACGCCGGAGGTGGAGCAGGTGGCCGCCGCGCGCGACGTGGACCTGCTGCTGGTGCACGAGTGGCCCCGGGGCATCGTGCAGCGGGCCCGCGAGGAACGGCTGGCCCCCGCGCGGCCGCTGCCGTCGCCGTGGATTGGCAACCCCGTCACTCGCAAGCTGGTGGACACGGTGCATCCGAAGTGGGTGCTCTGCGGCCACTCGCACAAGCCCTTCGCCGTGGCGCTGGAGTCGCACGGGCGCACGCTGTCGCGCGTGGCGTGCCTGGACCAGGCGGCTCGTCCGGACACCGCGGTCTTCTGGCTGGAGTTCGAGGGGCGCGAAGCCGTGCGCGCCGGCTGGGGCGTCTCCGGCGTTCCCGCCTGGCAGGCGGGGCAGCGCTGGGGGCTGCACACGCTGCCGCCGCTGGAGCCGGAGGCCCCGGGCAGCGTGCCCGCGGACAACGGCGCTACAGCTTGACGACGTCCACGCCCTTGCGCGGCAGCTCCACGCGGAACTCCGTGTAGGGCCCGGTGCCGGAGAGCACCTCCACGCCGCCCTGATGCGCGTGGATGATCTGCTGGACGATGAAGAGCCCCAGGCCCAGTCCCTCCCCCCGGCCCCGGCGCTGCTGACCGCCCCGGAACGGGTCGAAGAGGAAGGGCATCAGGTGGGCCGGGATGACGCCCACGTTGGTGATGGTGAAGCGCAGGGCGTCGTCGTGCGTGCCGTCCACGAGGATGCGCACGGGCTCCGCGGCGTCGCCGTGCTGGAGCGCGTTGCCAATGAGGTTGGAGGCCACCTGCGCCAGCCGGTCCGCGTCCCAGTCCCCCACGAGGTCGCCGTCCTGCCGCACCTCGATGTGGTGACGGGGCCACGCCGTCTGGTGCTCCTGCACCATGCGATGCACCAGCTGTCCGAAGTCCGTCTCCCCCCGGCGCAAGGGGATGCCACCCGCGAGCCGCGCGCGCGCCAGGTCCAGCACGTCCTCGATCATCCGGCTCATGCGCTTGCCGGCGGCCATCATCCGCGTGGCCGTCTTCTTCACGGCCTCGTCGTCCGAGCGGCGCTGGAGCAGGTCCGCCGCGGTGAGGATGGCGGACAGGGGGTTGCGCAGGTCGTGGCCCAGCACCGCGGTGAACATCTCGTTGAGGCGCAGGGTCTCCGCGAGCGTGTCCAGCTGCTGCGCCAGCTGCTGCTTCTGGCGGTGCATCTGGAAGAAGACCTCCGCCTTGCTGCGCAGCGCGTGTGCCTCCAGCGGCTTGTAGAGGAAGTCCACCGCGCCCGCCTCGTAGCCCTTGAAGGTGCGCCGGGGGTCGCCCGTGCCGGCGGTGACGAAGATGATGGGCACGTCGCGGGTGCGCTCGGAGCCGCGCATCAGCTCCGCCAGTTCGAAGCCGTCCATCTCCGGCATCTGCACGTCCACGAGCGCGAGCGCGAACTCGTGTTGCAACAGCAACTCCAGTGCCTCCGCGCCGGAGCGGGCGCAGTGCACCTCCACGTCGTCGCGCCGCAGCACGGCGGACAGCGCCAGGAGGTTCTCCTCCAGGTCATCGACGAGCAGGCACTTCACCCGGAGGGCCACGGGCTGGGGCTCCTTGCTGAGAACAGAAAGGTCAGATAGCACCGCCATTCCCCCACGCCCGCAGGACGGCGGGCATCTGTTCAAGAGGCAGCACGAAATCCACCGGCCCGGCCGCGAGCGCCGCCGAGGGCATGGTGGACGCACGCGCGGTGGAGGGGGTCTGCACCAGGGTGACGCCGCCGGCCCGGCGCACCGCCTGGAGGCCCTGGGCTCCGTCCGCGTTGGCGCCCGTCAGGAGGATGCCGCCCAGGCGCGCGCCGTACACGTCCGCCGCGGACTCGAAGAGCACGTCGATGGCGGGGCGGGAGAAGTGCACGGGGGCATCCAGGGACAGCGCGAGCGACGGCCCGTGCGCGTCCCGGTCCACGAGCAGGTGGTAGTCCGGGGGCGCGAAGTAGAGGGTCCCCGGCTGGATGGACTGCTTGTCACCCGCCTCGTGGACGGGCAGCGCGCACCGGGGGGAGAACACATCCACCAGCAGGCTGGGGCGGTCGCGGGGCAGGTGAACGACGACGAGGAGCGCGGGCCGGAAGTCGGCGGGCAGCGTGGGCAGGAGCAAGGACAGCGCGTCCACCCCGCCCGCGGACGCGCCCACGACGATGGCGTCGACGCGGCCAGCGGGCGTTGCGGAGGGTTGGCGCGAAGTGGGCATGGGCGGCGGGTCCTCTAGCGCTTCTGGAAGATCCGATCCTCGGGGACGACGGGGGTGAACGCGGCCTCGTGCGAGGAGAAGCGCAGCGACTCGCGCGCCCCCAGGCCCAGGAACCCCTTGTGACAGAGCGACTCCGCGAACAATCCCAGCGCGCGCTCCTGCAATTCGCGGCTGAAGTAGATGAGCACATTGCGGCACGACAGCAGCTGCACCTCCGCGAAGACGCTGTCGGTGGCCAGGCTGTGGTCCGAGAAGACGATGTGCCCCTTGAGTGACCGGTCGAACACCGCCCCGCCATACGCGGCCGTGTAGTAGTCCGACAGCGACGTGCGCGCGCCGGACAGCCGGTGGTTCTGGGTGAAGGACGCGATGCGGTCCACCGCGTACACCCCGGCCTCCGCGCGCTGGAGCGCGGTGGGGTTGATGTCCGTGGCGTAGATGAGCGTGCGCTCCAGCAGCCCCTCCTCGCGCAGGAGGATGGCGAGCGACCAGGCCTCCTCCCCCGTGCTGCACCCGGCGATCCACACCTTGAGCGACGGATAGGTGCGCAGCACCGGCACCACGTGCTCGCGCAGGGTGCGGTAGTAGGACGGGTCGCGGAACAGCTCGCTCACCTGCACCGTGAGGTAGTCCAGCAGGGCAGGGAACAGCGCGGGTTCGTGCAGCACCCGGTCCTGGAGCTGGGACAGGGTCGCGCAGTCGAAGCGGTCCGCGGCCTGGGCCAGCCGGCGCTTGAGCGACGACACCGCGTAGCCGCGGAAGTCGTAGTGGTACTTCAGATACAGCGCCTCGAGCAGCAGCCGCAGCTCGATGTCGAAGTCCTTGGATGCCACGTCGAGCATGCGCGGCGTCATCCCTTGGGCATCCAGACGCGCAGCAGCGACAGCAGCTTCTCCACGTCGAGCGGTTTGGCGATGTAGTCGTTGGCGCCCGCCTGGAGGCACTTCTCCTGGTCGTCGCGCATGGCCTTCGCGGTGAGCGCGATGATGGGCAGCTTGCGCCACACGTCCTGCTTGCGGATCTCCCGCGTGGCGGTGAGGCCGTCCATCTCCGGCATCATGATGTCCATCAGCACCAGGTCCACCGCGAGCTGCGGCTGGGCCAGGCTCTTGGTGAGCAGCGCCAGGGCCTCCTTGCCGTTGCGGGCGATCTCCACCTTGGCGCCCCGGGGCTCCAGCACGCTGGAGAGGGCGAAGATGTTCCGCACGTCGTCCTCCACCACGAGGATGCGGCGGCCCTCCAGCGTGGACTCGCGGTCGCGGGCGGCCTGGAGCATGCGCTGGTGCTCCGGCGGCAGGCGCGACTCCACCTGGTGCAGGAACAGCGTCACCTCATCCAGCAGCCGCTCCGGAGAGCGCACGCCCTTGATGATGATGGAGCGCGAGAAGCGGCGCAGGCGCTGCTCCTCGTCTCGGCTGGGCGTGTGCCCGGTGTAGACGATGACGGGCGGGAAGGAGACGCCTTCTTCCGCGGCCATGCGCTCCAGGAGGTCCTGGCCGCTCAGGTCCGGCAGGTGAAGGTCCATCACGATGCAGTCGAAGGTGTGCTCGCGCAGCCGCTGGAGCGCGTCGTGCGCGGTGGCCACGCCCTCCACCTCCACGCCCTCCGACTCCAGCAGCTTCTGGATGCTCTCGCGCTGGCGGGCGTCGTCCTCCAGCACCAGCACGCGGCGGGTGCCCGGCGCGAACTTCGTCTCCAGGTTGCGGAAGACGTCCAGCAGTTGCTCACGCTGCACGGGCTTGAGCGCGAAGCCCACCGCGCCCAGCTCCAGCGCCTCGCGCGTCTGATCCGACGCGGACAGCACGTGCACCGGGATGTGGCGCGTGCGTGGGTTGCGCTTGAGCTGATCCAACACGGTGAGGCCGGAGTGATCCGGCAGGTTCATGTCCAGCAGGATGGCGTGCGGCGCGTGGCCGAGCGCGGCCTCCAGGCCGTCCGTGGCGGTGGGGGCCAGGATGCACTGGAAGCCCAGCTCCCGCGCCAGGTCGCGCAGGATGAGGGCGAACCGGGCGTCGTCCTCCACCACCAGCAGCACGCGCGAACCGGAGGTGAGCCGCTCGCGGTCGTCCTCGATGCCGGGCGGTGGAGCTGGCAGCGGTGCGGGTGTCACGGCCACGGGCCGGACGGGGG
>NZ_RAWE01000374.1 GCF_003611695.1 Corallococcus carmarthensis
CTCGTCGTCCGTCCGGCTCGGCTTCGCGGGTTCGGCCACCACCGGCTTCGGCTCGGGCTTCCTCGGCGGCGGCTTGCGCGCGGGCTCCGTGGCTCGCGCCGGGACGGCCGCCTGCGGCCTTCCGTTGTTCTTCGCGGGCTTCTCGTCCGACGCGCGGTAGCCCTTGCGCTCCGCGGGCGGCTCCGGCGGATCATCGTAGGAGTCGCGCACCGGGCGCGCGCGCGGCTGCTTGTTCTCCTCGTCGCCGAACGGGTCCTCCTCGCGGCGGCGGTCCTTCTCCTCGATTTCACGCAGCTTGGCCGCTTCCGTCTTGCTGCCCCGGCGCTCGGGCGCGGCCTCCGGTGCGTCCGGCGCCCGGCCGTTCACCGCGTTGAACTGACGGGCGCACTGCGTGCGCGTGTCCAGGCAGCCCTCGAAACAGCGCGTCAGCTTCTTGATGGCGGCGCCGTTGCCGCCGTACTCGATGGTGCAGTCCTCCTTGCACGTGGTGGCGTCCTCCTCGCAGCCGGGGGGGACTGGGCCGGCCAGGGCAGGGGTTCCGAAGAGGACGCTGAGGACGACGAGGCGCGGAAGAAGACGCATGGCAAATGTGAAAGCTACCAGTCTTCCGAGCTTCCTGGGCGAGCCCCCCGCGATATCGTCAGGCCCACGCCCGGCGACCGGGCGAGAGGAGACGCATGCGGGCGGTCAAGGTGGGCATCATCGGGGGCCAGGCCCTCTACCAGGCCCTGGGACTCCAGGGACGCGGCGAACACCTCTCCGTGGAGACGCCCTTCGGGCCCCACAGCACCCCGCTCATCGCCACGGAGCTGGAGGGCGTCCCCGTCGTCTTCGTCTTCCGCCACGGCCAGGGCCACGTCCACAACGCCACCCGCGCCCCCTACCGCGCCAACCTCTTCGCCCTGAAGACGCTCGGCGTCACCCACGTCATGGCCACCGGCACCGTGGGCAGCCTGCGCGAAGCCATCCAGCCGCTCCACCTGGCCCTGCCGGATCAGGTCATCGACCGGACCTACCGCCGCCCGTGCACCTTCTACGACGACGTCGCCGTGCACGTGGAGCTGGCCCATCCCTTCTGCGCCACCCTGCGCCAGACGCTCGCGGAGGCCGCCCAGAAGAGCGACACCGTGGTGCACCCCACGGCCACCTACGTCTGCATCGAAGGCCCCTCGCTCAGCACCCAGGCGGAGAGCCAGCTGTACCGCGCCTGGGGCGCGGACCTCGTGGGGCTCACCGCCATGCCGGAGGCCCGCCTCGCGCGCGAGGCGGAGCTGCACTACGCCCTCATCGCGCTGCCCACCGACCATGACTCCTGGCGCCCGCAGCCCGTGGGCCAGGAACCCGAAGCGCTCCTGCCGCAGTTCACCCAGCGGCTGGACGCCGTCACCGCCCACGGCGCCGCGCTCCTGCGCCGCGCGCTGCCCCGCATCGCCAGCGCACCCTCCACCTGCCGCTGTGACAGCGCGCTCGCGTTGGCCATCTTCACCGACCGCACGCGCATCCCCGCGGACGTGAGGAGCCGCCTGCGCCCGCTGCTGGGCCGCTACCTGCCCTCCGGACTCGTCTAGCGTTCAACATCCAGCGTTTCCCGCCGCGAGCGCTCGCCCGGCCGCCTGCTGCCGAATGCCCGGACCGTTCACACATTGGCTCCCCACAGACCCGGAGGGGGAACCACATGGGGCTGCCACGGCTCAAGTACCTGACGTGGAGGGAGTTCGCGCGGCGCTTCTGGAAGGAGATTGAGGAGGACACCGTCACCGACGTGGCGGCGCAGCTGTCCTACTACTTCATCTTCTCCCTGTTCCCGTTCCTGTTCTTCCTCGTCACGCTGGTGGCGTACCTGCCGTTCGCGCCCGGCGCCGTGGACGCGATGATGGACCGCATCCGCCCGCTGGTGCCCGGCGACGCGCTGGGCGTGGTGAGCCAGCACCTGACGTCCATCGTCGGCGAGACGCGCCCCAAGCTGCTCACCGTGGGTCTGGTCGTGGCGCTGTGGACCGCCTCGCGCGGCGTGGATGCCCTGCGCAAGGCCCTCAACCTGGCCTACGACGTGTCGGAGTCCCGGCCCTACTGGAAGACGCAGGGCCTGGCGCTGATGGTGACGCTGATGGGCGGCCTGCTGATCCCCCTGTCCTTCGCCATCCTGCTGCTGGGCGGGCGCGTGGGGGCGTGGGTGGCGGACAAGCTGGCGCTCATCGACGAGTTCCACCTCGTCTGGTCCTGGCTGCGCTGGCCCTTCACCGCGGCGCTGGTGATGCTGATGCTGTCGCTCTGCTACTACCTGCTGCCGGACGTGAAGCAGCGCTTCAAGTACATCACCCCGGGCTCCGTGATTGGCACGCTGGCGTGGCTGGGCAGCACCTGGGGCTTCACCCAGTACGTGGAGCACTTCGGCAAGTACGACGTCACCTACGGCTCCATCGGTGGCGTGGTGGTGTTGCTGCTGTGGCTCTACCTCTCCGGGCTCATCTTCATCCTCGGAGGGGAGCTCAACGCCATCCTCGAACACGCCTCCGCGCAGGGGAAGGCCAAGGGCGCGCGCGACTTCGGTCAGCCGGCGCCCCTGGAGCCGCCCCTCAAGACCCCCGGCGCGGCCAAGAGCGCCGCCAGCGCCCGGAAGACGCGGCTGGCCCTCTTCAAGCGCAAGCGCCGGGTGGAAGAAGGCAAGGACCCGGAGCCCCCGGGCCTCCTGCCGGACGGGAACGACAACCCGCCCGTGCACTGAAGCGCCGGGGCCCCGAGGTGCGGGTGACTACTTGGGCAGCTTGGCCTGGATGGCCGTCAGCCCGCCCGCGGTGTTGCGGTCGCCCTTGAGTCCCTGCTGCGCGATGATCTTCTGAAGGTGCGCGATGCGGTCCGCGTTGGTGGGGTGTGTGGACAGCCACTTGAGCACGCCCGGCGTGGAGCCCTGCTCCTTCTGGAGCTTCTCGAAGAAGGAGATGAGGCCGTTGGGGTCGAAGCCCGCCGCGGAGGCGTACTTCGCGCCGTACTCGTCGGCTTCCGTCTCCTCGCTGCGGCCGTGCGCCAGCTGCAGCCCGCCGCCCGCCAGCTGCGCGGCGATCTGCGCGGCGGTGCCCGGGTTCTGCCCCAGCGCCACCTGGGTGATGGCCTGCAGGCCGTAGGCGTTCACCATGGCGCGCGCGGAGTGCCGGCCCACCACGTGGCCCGCCTCGTGCGCCATCACGCCCGCCAGCTCCGCCTCCGTGTCCGCCGCGAGCAGCAGGCCCGTGTACACGTAGAGGAAGCCGCCCGGCGTGGCGAAGGCGTTGACCGTCTTCGGGTCATTGATGACGTTGACCTTCCACTTCACCCCGGAGCGGTCCTTGTTGGCCTGCGCGAGGATGGGCGCGGAGATGCTCCGGACGTAGTCAAGCACCGCCGGGTCCTCCACGTACTTGATGTTCTCCTTCGTCTCCAGCTCCTGCTTCACCTGGAGGCCGAGCTGGTTCTCCTGCTCGTCGGAGATGAGGACACTGGCAATCGCCTTCTCCGCGCCCACGCGCTGCTTGGCGCAGCCCGTGGTGAGGCCCGAGGCCAGGGTGAGGGTCAGGAGTGCGGTGACCATCCGTTGCATGGGCGAGTCGTCCCTTCTTGCTGAAGTGGTTGGAAGCAAAGCGTGCGCGGCCCGTCGTAGCCGCGCCCCCACGCCCCGGGCAAGCGCCTTCCCCTCATCCCATCCACCGGGGGACATGCGCCGGAAACAGTCCGGTGGTATGCCCCGGCGCTTAGATGCCTGAGCTACCGGAAGTGGAGATCGCCCGGCGAAACCTGGAGCGCTGGTTCAAGGGCCACCGCATCGTGCGCGCGGAAGCGGACGCCACCCGCGTCTTCCGGGGCGCGGAGCTTGCGCGCTTCACCCGGCTCACCGGCCGCGTGGAGACCCTGGAGCGCAAGGGGAAGTACCTGCTGCTCACCCTGGAGGGCGGCCACGGGCTGATGGCCCACCTGGGCATGACGGGCAAGTTCGTGCGCCGCGAGGAAGGCGAACCCGTCTCCCACAGCCGCGCCCGCTTCCACCTGGAAGACGGCCACGTGGTCCACTTCAGTGATCCACGCCTCTTCGGCCGGCTGGAGCCCGTGGCCGCGAAGGCGCTGTGGGACCTGCCCGCCGTGAAGGCCCTGGGGCGTGATCCGCTGACGGAGGGGCTCACCGGGCCCCAGCTGGAGGAGGCGGTGGGGGACTCGAAGCAGGACTTGAAGGTGGCCCTGATGGACCAGGGCCGCGTCGCGGGCCTGGGCAACATCCACGCCGCGGAGGCCCTCTTCCGCGCGGGGCTGCACCCGGCGCGCAAGCCCGGCACCCTCACGCCCGACGACTGGAAGCACCTGGCCCGCGCCATCCACGCCGCGTTCGACTTCGCCTTCAAGGAGCAGGAAGGCGAGGACATCACCTACCTGGAGGAGCCGGGGTCCGCGAACCGCTTCCGCGTCTACGGGCGGGCGAAGGGCCCGTGCTCGAAGTGCGGAACCCCCGTGGAGTCCTTCACCCAGGGTGGGCGCACCACGCATTTCTGTCCGAAATGTCAGCCGCTCTCCATGGTTCCCTCCCGCGTGTCCCGGAAGGGGCCGGCGGCGGGGAAGGGGACGGCCCCCGCCGTTGCAAGTACGAAGCCTCGCTCCCGTAGACGTTGACACCCCAGGGGTGCATGGCTTGAATCGCCCGCCCTTTACACCCGGCCGCGTCATGTCGCGGCCCCGGAGACCGTTGACCATGCCTCACGTCCTGCTGGCGGCGCTGCTCGTCGCCTCGTCCACGGCCACCGCGCAGACGCCGGTGCCCGATGGTGGCGCGCCCTCGGCACCCCAGGAGTCGGCTCCCGCCGAGTCTCCCGCCCC
>NZ_RAWE01000375.1 GCF_003611695.1 Corallococcus carmarthensis
GGACGACGCGGGGCGGACTCCAGCCCGCCCCGCGTCGTCCGGGTGGATGCGGGCCACCATCCTCGCAAGTAGGGCCCCACGCGAGGGCGCCCCCGCGCGATGATGCGCGCCGTCCCGTGAGCGCGACCGGCTCCTTCCTCCTGCTGCTGTTGCTCTGGGCGGTGCTCCTCGTGGGGGTGCTGTCCATCGTCGTGTCCACGCTGCGCACCGGCGCGCCGCCCATGCCCAGCTCGCCCCGGGTGCGGCGGGCGCTGCTCGCCATGCTGCCCGGGGACACCCGGGGCACCGTGCTGGACCTGGGCTCGGGCTGGGGGGACGTGGCCTTCGCGCTGGCGGACCACTGCCCCCAGGCGCGCATCGTCGCGTACGAGCTGTCCTGGCTGCCCTGGCTCTTCAGCCGGCTGCGCCAGCGCCTCTTCCCGCGCGGCAACCTCACGCTGCTGCGCGGGGACTTCTTCGCCGCGTCCTTCCGGGACGCAACCTGCGTCGTCTGCTACCTGTCCCCGGGCATCATGACCCGCCTGGCGCCCCGCTTCGCGGCCGAGCTTCCCGAAGGCGCACGCATCCTCAGTCACACCTTCGGACTCCGGGGGTGGAACCCGGTGCGCTTCGTGCGGCTTGCGGACCTGTACCGCACGCCGGTCTACCTCTACGAAGTGCCGCCCCGCGCGCCGCCCGGTGAGTAGAGTTCCCGTCCGTCCACCCCTTCTCGAAGAGACCCGCCCGCGATGAGTGACTTCCAGTTCCAGGACATGCTGCCGCTTGGCAAGGACGAGACGCCCTACCGCCTCCTCACGAAGGAGGGCGTCTCCACGTTCGAGGCCGGCGGGCGCACCTTCCTCCAGGTGGAGCCGGAGGCGCTCACGCTGCTCACCCGCGAGGCCATGCGGGACATCTCGCACCTGCTGCGCCCGGGACACCTCCAGCAGCTGGCGAACATCCTCCAGGACCCGGAGGCGTCGTCCAACGACAAGTTCGTGGCGGTGGAGCTGCTCAAGAACGCGAACATCGCCGCGGGCGGCGTGCTGCCCTCCTGCCAGGACACCGGCACCGCCATCGTGATGGGCAAGAAGGGCCAGTACGTCCTCACCCGCGGCGGTGACGAGGCGGCCATCTCGCGCGGCGTGTTCGACACGTACCTCACGTCGAACCTGCGCTATTCGCAGATGGCGCCGCTGGACATGTACAAGGAGGTCAACACGGGCAACAACCTGCCCGCGCAGATCGAGCTCTACGCGACCGACGGCGACGCCTACAAGTTCCTCTTCATGGCCAAGGGCGGCGGCTCCGCGAACAAGAGCTACCTCTTCCAGGAGACGAAGGCCGTCCTCAACCCGCAGAGCCTGCTCGCGTTCCTGGAGCAGAAGATCCGCTCGCTGGGCACCGCCGCGTGCCCGCCGTACCACCTGGCCATCGTGGTGGGCGGCACCTCCGCGGAGTTCGCGCTGAAGACGGCGAAGTACGCCTCCGCGCGCTACCTGGACACCCTGCCCACGTCCGGCAACGCGCTGGGCCGGGGCTTCCGCGACGTGGAGCTGGAGCAGGAGGTGCTCAAGCTCACGCAGCGCACCGGCATTGGCGCGCAGTTCGGCGGCAAGTACTTCTGCCACGACGTGCGCGTCATCCGCCTGCCGCGCCACGGCGCGTCCTGCCCGGTGGCCATCGCCGTGTCGTGCTCCGCGGACCGCCAGGCGCTGGGCAAGATCACGCGCGACGGCGTCTTCCTGGAGGCGCTGGAGGCGGACCCCGCGAAGTACCTGCCGGAGACGACGGACACGGACCTGTCCGGCGACGTGGTGAAGCTGGACCTGAACCGCCCCATGGGCGACCTGCGCGCGGAGCTGTCGCGCTACCCCATCAAGACGCGCCTGTCGCTGTCGGGTTCGCTGGTGGTGGCGCGCGACATCGCGCACGCGAAGATCAAGGAGCGCCTGGACCGGGGCGAGGGCATGCCCCAGTACCTCAAGGACCACATGGTCTACTACGCGGGCCCGGCGAAGACGCCGGAGGGCTACGCGTCCGGCTCCTTCGGCCCCACCACCGCGGGCCGCATGGACGCGTACGTGGATCAGTTCCAGGCGGAGGGCGGCAGCTTCGTGATGCTCGCCAAGGGCAACCGCTCCCCGGCCGTCACCGAAGCCTGCAAGAAGCACGGCGGCTTCTACCTGGGCTCCATCGGCGGTCCCGCGGCGCGGCTCGCGCAGGACTGCATCAAGAAGGTGGAGGTGCTGGAGTACGCCGAGCTGGGCATGGAGGCCGTGTGGAAGATCGACGTGGTCGACTTCCCGGCCTTCATCGTCGTGGATGACAAGGGCAACGACTTCTTCGCGAACATCAACAAGCCGTCCGCGAAGAAGTAGTCCGCCGTCCCCTTCCGGCGCGCGTCAGTCGAACTCGAGCGCGCGCTGGAAGTCCGCCGGGTTGGAGGCCGCGCTCTGCGCCGTCTCCAGCGTGATGTCCCCGTTGCGGTACAGCTGCGTCAGGTGCTGATCGAAGGACTGCATGCCGAACATGTCGCGGCCCTTCTCGATGACGTCCTTCAGCTCCGCGGCGCGGTCTTCCCGGATGTACTGCTCCACCGTCTTCGTCTGCACCATGATCTCCAGCGCCACCGTGCGGCCCTTGCCGGTGGTGCGCGGCAGCAGGCGCTGGGACACGGTCGCCTTGAGGCAGTCAGCCAGGCGCATGCGCACCATGGTCTGCTCCTCCGCCGGGAACACCGACACCAGGCGGTTGATGGTGCGCGACGCGTCCGTGGTGTGCACCGTGGACAGCACCAGGTGGCCCGTCTCCGACGCCTTCAGCGCGATGTCGATGGTCTCCGTGTCGCGCATCTCGCCCACCAGGATGACGTCCGGGTCCTGGCGCAGCGCGGCCCTCAGCGCGATGGCGAAGTTCGCCGTGTCCGGTCCAATCTCCCGCTGGGAGATGGAGGACTTCACGTTCTTGTAGATGAACTCGATGGGGTCCTCGATGGTGAGGATGTGCAGGCTCTCCGTGTGGTTGATGTGGTTGATCATCGACGCCAGCGTGGAGCTCTTGCCGGAGCCCGTGGCCCCCGTCACCAGCACCAGCCCGCGCTCGTTGCCCGCGATGGTCTTCAGCACCTGCGGCAGCCCCAGCCCGTCGATGCTGGGAATCTCATCCGGGATGATGCGCAGGATGCACGCCAGCGAGCCGCGCTGCCGGTAGATGTTCACCCGGAAACGCGCCACGCCCGGAAGGCTGTAGGACGAGTCGCACTCCTGCACGCTGTCCACCTGCGCCTTCATCAGCGGATCATTCATCACGTGCATCGCCACCTGCTTCGTGTGATCCGCTTGAAGCTTTTCCATCTTCAACGGCCGGAGCACCCCGTTCACCCGGTAGATGGGTGGATCACCGGGCCGGAAGTGGATGTCTGAAGCCCCGTTCTGGACGCCGACGGTGAGCAGCTTGTTCAAGGTGTTCAGGTCCAGGGAATCCCTCTCACGTCACGCATGGAGCGGAGGATTCTAGGAGAAGGCCACCCAATCCCTCCATGGTTGCAGTGTGGGAAGCATTTCCCCAGCCTCACTGTATGAAGTTTTCCTGCAAATCAAGGAATGCGAGTACCCCGGGGGATGAAGGAACTGTCCTCGACTGCTCACCAGTGGCCGTCTTCCTGCCCAGGCGGCCCGGATGCCCTGCCCGGAATCCGTGGCGAACATCCGGGCATGAACGCACGAACCGAGCAGGCCCCCCACTACGAAGAGCTGTCCTCCGCTGACTACGCCGCCCTGGAGGTGTGGGATCCCACCCAGGTGGTGATTACGCCGCGCATGGCGGCCCGGCTGTGGTTGCAGACCAGCCTGCGGCTGACCCGCGCGCAGAAGGAGCTGCACGACGCCATCTTCGGCAACGACTCCAGTGACGAGGCGAAGGACCGCTATGCGGAAGCCCGCGCGGAGCTGGACTCCGCGGAGGCGTGGGCCCTGCACGTGGCCCGCAACATCCCGCGGCACCGGTAGCAGGCTTGACCCACTCCATCCCCCCCGGACGTGGCACACGGGTGGCGGCGGGGCGGCGGCAGGCCGGGCATGACGTGCCCGGCCTCCCTCCTCCCGTCGTCACCCGTTGTCGTTGGTGGGGGCCGGCGCGTCGGGCGGTTCGTCCTTGCGCGGCGGCGCGGACGGTTCGGCGGACAAGAGCTGGAACAGCCCCGTCTGCAGCTTCTCCAGGAGGCGCGACAGCTCCTCGAACTCCGGCGGCGGCAGGGACGCGCGCGCCTGGGCGTCCAGCCATTCCACGGCGCGCTGCAGGGCCTGGTACTCCTGGCGCCCCGCTTCGGTGATCTCCAGGCGCACGCAGCGGCGGTTCTCCCCCGCGCGGCGCTCCACCAGCCCATCCTCTTCCAGGCGATCCACCAGCCGGCTCACGGCGGGCGCGTCGATGAGCAACCGCTCCGCGATGGCGGACTGACTGTGGATGCCCAGCACGCCGATGTTCTTGAGCACGAGCAATTGCATCAGCGGCCGGTCCGTTTGCTCACCAACTTTCTGGGTGAGCAGTCGGACCACTGCGCGTCGCGTCGATGCCACTTGCTCAGCGATGGTCATGGGCGTAAGAGATGATTGCATTCAACAACGGTTGTCAATTACATCTTGACCGCGCGCAGGGATCCCGGGGTGGGTACCACCACTCGCTCCTGCCGGAAAGACCTGCCGCTCCAGAGTATGGCCACCCCCAGCGCCCTCCTCGTCCTCCTCCTCGCCGCCGCGCCGCAGGCCACTCCGTCCGCGTCGCCGGCACCCTCGGCCCCCCCGGCTCCGGCGGCCCGGCAGCAGCCCGCCACGCC
>NZ_RAWE01000376.1 GCF_003611695.1 Corallococcus carmarthensis
CACCACCACCGACGCCTGCGCCCCGTACAGCGCGCGGCGCACGCCCTCCACGGAGAAGCGCATCGGGTTGAGCGTCATCACCCACGACAGCACCGGCCCCGCGCCCTTCACCGGGAACATGGCCCCGGAGAGCACCCACATGGGCAGCATCACCAGGCTCATCACCGCGTGGTAGCCCGCGCTCGACTTCACCCACCACGCGAGCGCCATGCCCATGCCGGTGAGCGCCAGCGCCGACAGCACCATCACCGCCGCGAGCAGCGGGTAGTCCACCGCCTTCACGTCCACGCCCGCCAGCGGCGCGAAGAGCAGGAACAGCGACGCTTGCATCAGCGCGATGGAGGACGACCCCAGCGCCTTGCCCAGCACCACCGCCAGCCGCGATCCCGGCCCCGCCAGCACCGCCTGGAGGAAGCCCTCCTTGCGGTCCTCGATGACGGTGATGGTCGCGAAGATGGCGCTGAAGAGCACCACCATGGTGACGACCCCCGGGAAGAAGAACTGCTGGTAGCCCAGCCCCTGCGCGCCCTCCACCCGGAACGAACCCGCGAAGCCGGAGCCGATGACGAACCAGAACAGGATGGGCTGCGCCAGCGCGCCCACCACCCGGCTGGGCTGCCGGAAGAAGCGCACCACGTCGCGCGAGAGCAGCACCCATACGGTGGCCCACTGCAGCGCCAGCGTCCCCGGCTCCCGGCGCTGGACCGGAGCAACGGGCGCGTCGACGGGGGCCTCCACGGAGGAGGACGGAACGGGGATGTCGGCGCTCATCGGCGTTTCCTCGGCGCGGGCGTGGGCGAGGGAGCATCCGCCCCCAGGGCCTTCCCGGTGAGCTGGAGGAACACGTCCGCCAGCGTGGGCCGGCGCAGCGACACGGAGGCGAACCGTCCCGAGGGGAAGGCCTCCACCAGCCGCGGCACCAGCGCATGTCCCTGCGAAGCCTCCACCTGCACCCGCCCGTCCACCACCTTCGCCTCGAGCCCCAGCCGCTCCGTCACCTGCGCGGCCAGCGCCTCCGGCTCCGGGCCCTCCAGCGTCAGGATGTCGCCGCCCATCCGCGACGCGAGCGCCCGGGGCGTGTCGCACGCCACCAGCTTCCCGGCATCCAGCACCGCCAGCCGGTCGCACCCTTCCGCTTCGTCCGCGCGGTGCGTGGTGAGCAGCACGGTGACGCCCTGCGCGTCGCGCAGCCGCTTGAGGTGCGTCCAGAACGTGCGGAAGGCCGCCTCGTCCAGGCCCTGCGTGGGCTCATCCATCAGCACCACGCGCGGCTGGTGCACCAGGGCCCGCGCCAGCTCCAGCCGCCGGCGCATGCCGCCCGACCAGGTGCCCACCTTCTCATCGCCCCGGTCCTGAAGGCCGATGAGCGACAGCATCGTCTCCACGCGCGCCTTCGCGTCCGCGCCCGTGAGGCCGTACAGCCGCGCGCCCAGCAGCAGGTTCTCCCGGGCCGTCAGCAGGTCGTCCAGGCTGCTCTTCTGGAAGATGATCCCCATCTGACGCCGCAGCGCGGGGTCGCTCAGGGACAGCACCCTGCCGGCGAAGTGCACCTGCCCCGCGTCCGGTGACAGCAGGCCCGCGAGCAGCTGGAAGGTCGTGGACTTGCCAGCGCCGTTGGGTCCCAGCAGGCCCAGGATTTCGCCCGGCTGCACGGACAGCGACAGCCCGTCCACGGCGGTGCGCCCGCCGAAGCGGCGCGTGAGCCCCTCGATGCGGAGGAGCGGCGGAGGCGGGGTCGGAACGGAGGTGTCAGGCATGTGAAAAGGCGACCTCGCGCCGGGACGCCGCGCGCAAAGGGCGCTAGCCGCGGGGGATGCGGTCCAGCGCCATCACGGCGAACAGGCCGGTGAGATACACGAGCGAGTACAAGAACGTCTGGCGCGCCCAGGGCTTTCCCAGGTGCTTGAAGAAGCCCCACGCTCCCAGGCCGAGGAAGCCCAGCCCCAGCACCACCGCCGCCGCCAGGTACCACGTCCCGGCGATGTGCAGCTGGAACGGCAAGAGCGTCATGGGCACCAGCGCCACCAGGTAGAGCACCACCTGCGCGCGGCTGGACTCGTCCCCGCGCTCCAGCGGCACGGACTTGAGGCCCGCGGCGGCGTACTCGTCCTTGCGGAACAGCGCGATGGCGATGAAGTGCGGCATCTGCCAGAGGAACATGATGGCGAACAGGGCGAAACCGCCCGCGTCCATCTGGTCCGTCACCGCCGTCCAGCCCATCAGCGGCGGCAGCGCGCCCGGAATCGCGCCCACCAGCATGGCCGCGGACGTGCGGGCCTTGAGCGGCGTGTAGGCCAGCACGTAGCTGAGCAGCGCGATGAGCCCCAGCACGCCGGTGAGCAGGTTGGCGCCCATCACCAGCGCGGGCAGCGACACCGCCGCCAGGGACAGGCCGAACCACAGCGCCGTGTTCGGGTCCATGCGCCCGGCGGGCAGCGGCCGGTTGCGCGTGCGCGCCATGAACTGGTCGCTGTGGCGCTCCAGGTAGCAGTTGAACGCGTTCGCCGCGCCCACCGTCCCCGCCGTCGCCAGGAGCGTCACCAGCGCCCGCACCGGCGTGAAGTGCCCCGGAGCCAGGAACATGCCGCCCGCCGCGGTGATGAGCACCAGCGAAGACAGCCTCGGCTTGGTGAGGGAGATCAGGTCGGACGCGGTGGAAGACTGGGACAAGGCACGCGCGCTCAAGCGGACTCCAGCAGGAGGCCCCTGGGCCGCGGTCGCTACCGGTCAGGGGGTGGTGGGGTGGACCCTCCCATACCGTCACCCGGCAGGGGTGGCAAGGCTCCGGCGCCCCGCCACATCAGCCTGCCTTGTCGCCCCCCTTCAAAAACGAAGCGCCGCGAGGCCCGGAGAGGGGCGTCGCGGCGCTTGGGGGACAGCGGAAAGCGTCAGTTCCCCGCGAGCCGCTGCGCGTCGGCGAGGTACTCGCCCTTGGGCTCGCGCCGCACGTACTCCGCCGCCAGCGTCTTGACCTTGCCCGACTGCTTGGGGTCCTTGGAGAGCAGCGACGCGTAGAAGTAGTACACCGGCGAGTAGTTCTCGTCGGAGGACAGCGCGCGCTGGTAGGACTCGTCCGCCTTCGCGGCGTCGCCCTTGCCCTGGTAGACGCGGCCCAGCTCCGTGAGCGCCGTGGCGACGCGGTCCGGCTGGCCGAAGAACTCCTGGCTGGCCTTCTCCAGCTGCTCCTTCGCCTTGTCCCACTCCGAGCGCTCCCGGTAGATGGCGCCCATGGCGAGCCGGGCCTCCGGGTTCTTCGCCTTGGGGTCCTTCACCGCGCGCTGGTACTGCGCGAGCGCGTCATCCAGCTTGTTCTGGCGGCGGTAGGCGTTGCCCAGCATCACCACCAGCTTGGGGCTGTCGCCCATCGTCTTGAGCGCGGTGACGAGCGCCTCGGAGGCCTCCTTCTCACCGCCCGGCTTGCCCATGAGGGCCTTGGCCAGCTCGACGTGGAACTGAGCACGGCTGCCGTCCACGCGGATGGCCTTGCGGATCTCCTCCGCGGCCGCGTCGAAGTTGCCCTCCGCCAGCAGGCGGCGGCCCTTGATGAGGTTCAGCTCCGGGTTCTGCTTGTCGAGCGCGAAGCCGGTCTCCTCCGCCTTCGTGACCTCCTGCTTCGCCTTGGCGGGATCCGCCGGCACGCCCGTGGCCTCGGTCAGCAGCTGCTGCTGGTCCGGCTTGAGCGTGGGCATGGCCAGCGCCACGCGGGCGATGAGCAGCGAGCGCGCGAGCTGCGCGGCGGCGAGCTGGCGCGGGCTGGGCGGCGGCTCCGCCTCCAGCAGCTTCTTGATATCCCGGCTGGCCACCGCGTAGTTCGGCGCGTCCTGCTCCAGCATCAGCAGCGAGCGGCCCAGCAGCGACTCCGGGTGGTCCTTCTCGTAGCGAAGGGCGAAGTCGTAGTTCTTCCAGGCGGTGTTGTCCTGGCCCAGCCGGCGGTACACCGCGCCCAGGCCCGCGTAGACGCGCGGATCATCCGGCGCCAGCGCCTGCGCGCGCTCCAGGCTGTCGCGCGCGCGCTCCAGGTCACCCGCGTTCATCTGGATGAGGCCCAGCGTCAGGTACAGGAGCGAGGACGCCTTGTTCTGGTCGTTGAGCGCCTTGACCTGCGTCTCCAGCGAGGCCAGCGCGCCCTTGCCGTCACCGCTGTAGGTCTTGATCAACGCCTGCGCGGCGATGAGGTGGCTGGACAGCTCCTTGCCCTTCTGGGCCGCCGCCAGGTGCTCCTCGGCCTGCCGGCGCGCGTCGTCACCGCCGCCGTGCTCACCCCAGCGGATGGCGTACGCGTACGCGAGGTAGCCGTGGGCCGCGGTGGAGTCCTGGTCCACCTCCAGCGCCAGGTCCGCCGCCGCGCACGCCTTCTTGTAGCTGTCGAACGAGTCGTGCTTGAGCTGCTCGGTGGCGGCGTCCAGGTTCTTCTTGAGCTCGCGGCCCCGCTTCTTGGCCTGCGCCGAGTAGAAGCCGTATCCGCCCGCGAACAGCGGGATGAGGATGAGCAGGACCAGCGACAGCATCTTGCTGCCCTTGCCCTTGGACGCGCTCTTGCCGCGCGGCGACGGCTCGTCGTCGTCGTCCTCGACCTCTTCCACCACCACCTGCGGACGGCGCTGGGCGGGGCGCGCGCCGGCATCCGGGGGACGCGCCGTGCGGGCGGCCTGCTGCGACGGGGCATTGATGCGGCCCACGGGTGCGCCCGCCGGCTGCTCGGCGGCGGGCGGGGCGGTCACGGGGACGTTCGCCGCGGCGGGCGCTTCAGCGGCGGCCGGGGGCGGCGCGGCCACGGGCGCGAGCACCGGG
>NZ_RAWE01000377.1 GCF_003611695.1 Corallococcus carmarthensis
GCCCAGCCCCGCGCCCACCGCGAGCCCCAGCACCAGGAAGGACCCCAGCTTCTCCGGGTAGCGGAAGGGCCGCCACAGCGGCAGCAGCTGGTACACCCAGCCGTAGACGGGCAGCGACGAGCCCAGCACCAGCGCCAGCATCAGCAGCCACGCGCCCACGAACACCCAGGTGCGCCGCTGCCTCCACGAAGCCCCCAGGCCCGCCAGCGCCAGCACGCACGCCGGCGTCCCCACGTAGAGCGAGTCCACCCACGCGCGCGTGAAGCCCCCCATGCGGATGAGCTTGCGCACCGCCATCTCCGGGATGCCGCGCACCCCGACCGGATCCGTCAGGAACGGCCCCAGCAGCAGCTCCCCCACCCGCAGCGGATGCAGGGAGAAATATTGCGCCTCCACCAGCGACCGGGCCCCAGGCTCGCCCGTCGCCACCAGTGCCGCGGCGGGAAGCAACTGGGGCGCGGCCAGCAGCCCTCCCGTCGCCACCAACAACAGACACGCCCCCACGCGCCGTGCCCATGTCCCGGGCGCTGTCACGGGCTCCGTCAGCGCCACCAGCACGCCCAATGCCTGGGTGACGGCGAATGCCTGCGCATCCCCGCCGAACGCGACCAGCGCCAGCAGCCCCCCGCCCACCGTCAGCCGGGCGGCCGAGGGACGCCGCACGAAGCGCAGCACGCCCCACAGCGCGGCCGGAACGGTGCTCGCGGGCAGCAGGTAGGTGGGGTTGTTCGTGATGCAGACCAGGTAGCCGCTGAAGGTGAACGTCAGCGCCCCGAACAGCGCGCCCGCGCGAGGAACGCCCCACTCGCGCAGGAGCGCCGCCGTGCCCAGGAGCGCCACCGGGAAGCACAGCAGCACGGTGAGCTTCACCGCCACGCCCAGGGGCAGCACCAGGTGCAGGAGCGCCGTGGGATGGAACACGCCGGAGATGAAGATGGCGGGGAACGACTGCCCGAAGCCGTCGTAGGGGAACCAGTCGGGGAACTCGCCCCGCGACACGCGCGAGGCCCAGTAGGCCCGCATCGGGTAGAAGGCCCGCAGCGTGTCGCCCGCCAGGAAGACGTCGCGCGTGAACGTCGCCCGGAAGAAGAAGAGCGCCGGCAACACCAGCGCCAGGCCTCCGAGCATCCAGCGCCAGCCGGTCCGGGTTTCATTGACGCGCTGGGGGGTGGCCTCGGGAATCGGTGCGACAGGGTTCGCGTCCACGTGCGCGGCATCGTCGGTGACGCCTGCCCTCAAGCCAAGTGTCGTCTGCCCACGCCCGGGCCATCGAGGGGTGGCCGCGCTCCCACCGGGCGCGCTACATGCCCGGCTTCATTCTTCCGGCACGAGGAACCTGGAATGCTCGCACGCACCTGGCGCGGAGTGACGAAGGCGGAGGACGCCGACGCCTACCTTGCCTATCTCCACCAGACGGGCCTTGCGCACTACCGGCGCACGCCGGGCAACCTGGCCGCGTACTGCCTGCGCAAGGTGGCGGACGGGCGCGCGGAGTTCCTCCTCGTCACCCTCTGGGAGTCCATGGACGCGGTGAAGCGCTTCGCGGGCGACACGCCGGAGCGCGCTGTCTTCTTTCCGGAGGACGACCGCTACCTCATCGACCGGGACCTGCACGTCACCCACTACGAGGTCCCCTTCGCGGACGGCCAGGCCTTCGAACCCCAGCGGATCCGCTTCGACGACTTCCGCGTGGCGGGGGCCGCGGGTGACCTGCGGCTGGTGGACACCGGCGGCGGCGGGAAGGAATTGCCCGTCGTCTTCGTGCACGGGCTCGCGGGCAACGCGTCCCACTGGCAGGCGCAGTTGGATCACCTGGCTCGGACGGGCCGCCGGGGCATCGCGCTGGAGCTGCGCGGCCACGGGGGCTCCACGTTCCCGGAGCCGGAGGACTTCACCCTGGAGTCGCTCGCGGGGGACATCGCCGCCGTCGTGCGCGCGCTGAGGCTGCGGCGCTTCGTGCTGGTGGGGCACAGCATCAGCGGGGGCGTGGCGCTGGAGTACGCGGGCGAGAATCCCCGGCAGGTGGCCGGCCTGTTCCTGGTGGATCCGATGACGGACTCGCGCCGGTACCCCGAGGAGCAGGTGAACGCGTACCTCGCCTCGCTGGACGCGCCGGACGTGGCGCAGGCCGTGAGGCAGGACTGGGCGCAGATGGCCGGGTCGCGAGCGGACGTGCGCGAGCGGCTGCTGGCGGACCTGGACGCCACGCCGCTGTCCGCCGTGGTGGCGGTGCAGCGCTCCAGCCTGCGCTTCGATTTGACGGCCGCGCTCGCGCGCTACCCGGGGCCGAAGTTCTCGCTCGTCGCGCCGGACAACGACACGCCGCAGAGCGTCCACCGCCTGGGCGAGGGCGTGGCGCACCAGGTGGTGGAGGGCGCTGGCCATTGGATCCAGCTGGACCATCCGGACGCGGTCAACGCCGCGCTGGACGCGTTCCTCACGAAGTCAGCACCAGCTTGACCAGCTCCGGGGGGCTGCCCAGCCGCATGGGCGGTCCCCAGAAGCCGCAGCCCCGGCTGACGTAGATGTGCGAATCGCCGTGCCGGTAATGGCCAGCGGAGTGCTCCCAGCTCAACCCGATGAGCGCCGTCATGGGGAAGAGCTGGCCGCCGTGGGTGTGGCCGGAAATCTGGAGGTCCACGCCCTGCTCCGCGGCCACCTTGAAGTTGGCGGGCTGGTGCGCGAGCAGCACCGCGGCGCGCTCCGGATCACGGCCCGCGAGCGCCAGGTCCAGGTCATAGCCCTTCTGTCCCAGGCGCCGTCCACCGTGCCAGTCATCCACGCCCACCAGGTCGAACGCGCCGCCCGCGTCACCCATGCGCACGTGCCGGTTGCGCAGCGAGGGAATGCCCAGCGAGCCCAGGTGGGCCACCCACGCCTCCGCGCCGGACGAATAGTCGTGGTTGCCGGTGACGAAGAAGCTTCCGTAGCGCGCATGGAGGTTGCCGAGCGCCGCGACGAAGCCGCCCAGCCGGGGCACGGTGCCATCCACCAGGTCGCCGGTGATGGCGACGAGGTCCGGCTTCAGCGCATTGGCCCGCCGCACCAGCTCGTCCATGAAGCGCCGCTGGATGAAGGGGCCCACGTGCAGGTCGGTGAGCTGCACGATGCTGAAGCCCTCCAACGCGCGGGGCAGCTTGGGAATGCGCACCACCAGCTCCGTGACCTCCGGAGCGGTGAACGCGCGCCAGCTGCCATAGCCCGCCAATCCCCCACCCAGCGCGAGCGCCCCGCCCGCGGTCGCCTGCGACAGGAAGCGCCGCCGCTCGGCGTCCACGGAGGGCACGGAGGACGCCGCAGGGGCGGGCCGAAGCCGCCGTCCAACGGCGAGCACGGCACGGCCCAGGTCGACCCCCGCGAGCGCGAGCACCAGGCACAGCGCCACGCCCATCCACGAATAGGACACCAGCTCCACGACATCGCCGGGAGCCTCCGGAAGCGTGCGCTGGAGGTACCGCCGGGCCACCAGCACCCCCGTCATGACGCCCAGCAGGAGCGCGGCGAAGAGCCGGGGCCCACGGCGGGGCGTGAGGTTCCACACGAGCCGCCGGAACAGGTACAGGTGCCCGAGCACGGCACCCAGCGCGATGAGGAGCGAGAACGCGGACAACGGCATGGACCCAGCCTCCCGCGCCTCGTGTCCGAGCGCACCTGAATCCGTGCTCGGCCGGCCGCCCGCACTGGGTGTTGCCCGGAAGCGGACGTGCTGTTCAGCCCAATTCGTCCCAGAGCACGGAGAGCGTCAACGCCACTGCCTCGAACGGTTCGGCGTGCACGGGGTCGGTTCCAGAGTGGGTCGCCAGTTGCACGTACTGTCCCGACTCCAACCGGAACACTTCCAGGGTGCGAAGAACCGGGTCGATGAACCAGACATGCCGAACACCTTCGCGCGCGTACACCGGAAGCTTCACCTTGAGGTCCAGGCTTCGCGTCGAGGGAGACAGCACCTCACAGACCCAGTCAGGAGACAAGGCAAGGGCCACGACCTTCGGCGCTCGGGGGAGCCGTTCGCGCCGCCAGCCCGCCAGGTCCGGAATGAGGACGTCGTCTCCCAGATTGAGCCTGGGTTCGAGCACGATGTACCAGCCTCCCGGGCCTCCCAGTCCGAAGACAAAGGGATTGCCCAGGAGCGCCATCAGGAACGAAGCCGCCGTGAGATGGGGAAACGCAGGCCGTGGGCTTGCATACAGCTCCCCCGCGACAATCTCCCCCACGACATGCTCCGGGAGCGCCTCCAGGTCCGCGTAGGTCGCGGGTTTCTTTCCCATGGATTCCCTCCAGTCCTCGCCGCCCATCACTCTATCCATGACGGGAGGAGGTAGCACGCCCGTCTGACGTCCAGAGGCGTATGCATTCTCCTGGACCCTGGAGGTCCCATCCCGTCAGCTCACCGTGCGTCCCCAGATGAACGCGAGGTCCAGCTCCACCGCGTCGAAGGGCTCCGCACGCACGGCATCACCCCCGGAATGCGTGAGCAGCACTTCATACCTTCCGTCCCTCAAGCCGAACACCTCCAGGGTGCGCGTGAGCGGATCCATCAACCAGACGTGCCGCACGCCCTCGCGCGCGTACACAGGCAGCTTCGCCTCGCGGTCCAACTTCCGGGTGGACGGGGACAGCACCTCGCAGACCCAGTCTGGCGCGAGCGATATCGCCGCCGTGTCAGGAACGTAGGGCAGCCGTTCCACCCTCCATCCCGCGACGTCCGGAACCAGGACATCCTCTCCGAAGTGCAACTCCGGTTCATCCAAGAGTGTCCATCCCCCTGGCCCACCC
>NZ_RAWE01000378.1 GCF_003611695.1 Corallococcus carmarthensis
CGCTACCCCCGAAACCCCCACCTTCGACGCCCTCGGGCTCAAGCCCGAGCTCGTCGAGGCGCTGACGTCGCTCGGCTACGAAGAGCCCACCCCCATCCAGGCCGCCGCGCTCCCGCCGCTGCTGGCCGGCAAGGACCTGCTGGGCATCGCCGCCACGGGGACCGGCAAGACGGCCGCGTTCTCGCTTCCGCTGCTGCAGCACCTGAAGCCGGGCGCCGCGGCGCCGCACGGCACCTCCGCGCTGGTGCTCGTGCCCACCCGCGAGCTGGCCATGCAGGTGTCCGAGGCCATCCACCGCTACGGCCAGAAGCTGGGCGTCAGCGTGCTCCCGCTCTACGGCGGCCAGGAGATTGGCCGGCAGCTGCGCGTGCTCAAGCGCGGCGTGGACGTCATCGTCGCCACGCCGGGCCGCGCGTTGGATCACCTGCGCCGCAAGACGCTGAAGCTGGACCAGGTGCGCACGGTGGTCCTGGACGAGGCGGACGAGATGCTCGACATGGGCTTCGCGGACGACCTGGAGGCCATCCTCTCCGAGACGCCCGAGCAGCGGCAGACGGCGCTGTTCTCCGCCACCCTGCCCCCGCGCATCGCCAGCATCGCGGAGCGCCACCTGCACGAGCCCGTGCGCGTGCGCATCGAGAAGGAGAAGCTGGAGGCCGGGGAGATGCCCCGCGTCCGGCAGACGGCCTACATCGTGCCGCGCGCGTTCAAGATCGCCACGCTGGGCCGGGTGCTGGACCTGGAGTCCCCCACCGCCGCCATCGTGTTCTGCCGCACGCGCACGGAGGTGGATGAGCTCACCACGTCCCTCAACGGCCGGGGCTGGCGCGCGCACGCGCTGCACGGCGGCATGAGCCAGGAGCAGCGCGACCGCGTCATCAAGCAGTTCAAGTCGCAGGCGGCGGACCTGCTCATCGCCACGGACGTCGCGGCGCGCGGCCTGGACATCCCCCGGCTGTCGCACGTGGTGAACTTCGACGTGCCCAACGCGCCGGAGGCCTACGTGCACCGCATCGGCCGCACGGGCCGCGCCGGCCGCGAGGGCGTGGCCATCACCCTGCTGGAGCCCCGCGAGCACCGGCTCTTGCGCAACATCGAGCGGCTCACCGGCCAGCGCATCGAGGTCACCGCGGTCCCCACCGTGTCGGACCTGCGCGCGCGCCGGCTGGAGGTGATCCGCTCGTCGCTGCGCGAGGCGCTCGTGGGCGGGGAGCTGGATGCGTTCCGAGGCATCGCGGAGGACCTGTCCGGCGAGTTCAGCGTCATGGACGTGGCCGCCGCCGCCATCAAGCTCCTCCAGGAGAAGGAGGACGAGGGCAGGGAGTCCGCCGAGCAGGACATTCCCCAGGTGTCCGCGCCGGCGGAGCGGAAGTTCGCGCGTCCGGAGCGCTCCGGGCCTCCGGGCCGGGGCGGTGAACGTTCCGAGCGCCCGGCGCGAAGCCCCCGGACGGACCGGCCCGAGCGTGGCGACCGGCCCGAGCGCGGCGAGCGGCCCGAGCGCGGCGAACGAGAAGATCGGGGTGCCCCCGCGCGTCCCCAGCGCGCGCCGGAGTGGAACGTCACGCGCCTGTTCATCGGCGCGGGCCGCACCGCGGGCATGCGGCCGGCGGACCTCGTGGGCGCCATCGCGGGCGAGGCGGGGCTCGAGTCCTCGCGCATCGGCGCGATCCACATCGCGGACATGTACTCCATCGTGGAGGTGCCGGAGCCGGACGCCGCGCGCATCATCTCCGCGCTGAAGGGCTCCACGCTGCGCGGCCGCAAGGTCACCGTGCGCCGCGACACCCGCGACTGAAGCACCCCGCTCGTCACCGGCCCTGCCTCACGGGCGGGCCGGTGACGCACGCCTCAGGGCGCGTCCGGATCCAGGTCCGGCGCGCGCCCCAGCAGCAGCGGTGACGCGAGCCGGCTCTCCGGGTGCATGCGCAGCAGCGTGTGGATGACGCCGCCCAGCCCCGCCATCAGCCCGGGCGAGAAGGCGTCGCGAGCCAGCCCCGCCACCGGGCCGCGCGTCTCCAGGCCGGAGATGAGCTCCGCGTCCAGCGTCTCCCGGTCCGCCCCCAGCGGCTCCGAGGCCAGCCGCCGCGACGTCTCCAACAGCTCCCACAACCCCAGGTCGCCGTGGCACAGGGTCTGGGTCCAGCCAAAGCCCTCGCGCAGGGCCGCGGCCCGGGCCCGCTGGAAGAGGTCCCCGTAGCGCGCCGCCCCGGTGCGGGCGAAGAGGTCCGCCGCCGCCAGGCCGATGCCCGTGCTCCCGTGGCACCAGGTCGTCAGTTGATCCGTGGCGTCCGGGCGGCGCAGGTCCGTCCAGTTGCCAAGCTCCGGGCGGTAGAGCCCGTCCACGAAGTCGAAGGCGCGCTCGGACAGGCTCCGCCACCGCCGCCGGTCCGCCGCCGTCCCCGCCGCGCTCAGGCCCAGCCGCGCCAGCGCCCAGCCGATGCCCGCCGTGCCGTGCGCGAAGCCGCCAATGGGCTCCGGGAACATGGACGTGGACCAGCGCGCGTCCCCCGCCACGCTCCGCGCCGTGTCCTCCAGCCGCTGGCCCGCGTGCGCCGCCAGGTCCAGCCACTTCGGCTCGCCCGTCTGGTCCACCAGGTTGAGCAGCGGGACGATGACCCCCGCCACGCCGCCCAGAACCTCCAGCAGTCCGTCCGCGTCCAGCACCTGTGGCGTCAGCGCCGCCGCGCGCTCGCGGGCCCGGTCCAACGCGCCGGGGACGGTGCCCAGGTCGTGCAGCGTGGACCAGATCCACACTTGCGACGCGAGCCCGGAGAAGCCACCCGGCGACTTCACCGGTACGCGGTCCTCCGTGGCGCGAAGCACCGCGAGCGTGCCTTCCAGCAGCGCGGGCAGTCCGTCCACTGCGTCCGCACGGCCGTGCTGGACCTCGCGCAGGTACTGGGCCAGCACCACCGTGATGCCACCCTGACCGCTGTAGTGCTCGGCGGAGAGGGGGCGCACGGCCCAGCCGTGTTCGGCGAGCACCGGGCTGATCCACGTCACCGTCCCGTCCGGTCCCTTCACGGCCGCGTCGCCCACGCGGCGGACCAGCTTGGACAGTTGTGCCCGGCGCCGTGCATCCAATCGCTCCCGGCGCGCGGGCGTGGCTGGCGCGGGGACGCGGGGAGGCACGGTCTTCTCGTTGAGGTAGGCGCTGATCAGCGTGCTCTGGATGGTCATCTCCTCCAGGGGCACATCCACGGAGCGCCATGCCTCCACCGAGGCGTCGATCACGCTCCGGGTCACGGGCTGGGTGAAGACGGGGATGTCGCCCACGCACAGGTCCGCGAGCTCCTCATCGATGACGGGCGTCGCGGAGGGCGCGCCGGGGGAGACGTCCGCGTTCTTCCGCATCACCTCCCGCGCCCGCGCGTGGGCCTTGGGCGCGTCATAGAGGGAGGCCGGATGCCAGAGCATCCGCAGCAGCTCCGCATAGGTCTGGGTGGGCCGCAGGATGCGCCGGACCACCGCGCCCATGAACGGATCCAGCAGCGGGCGCAGCTCGCCGTTCGCATCCAGCGCCTTCATCCGCGCGGTGAGCTCGTGGAAACCCTCCACGACCCGATCCCAATACAGCGCGAGCACGGGCTCCGGGCTGGGGTGGTTCTTCGCCATCGGGCGCTCCATCAGCGCCATGCCCAGGCGCGCGCCGTCCGTGCCACCCTCGACGATGAGCGGCGCCGCGATGCGCGGCTGCTGCCCTGGGAGCGAGCCCGCGGCGGAGATGTCCAGGCCGCCCAGCCCAGGACCTCCGCTGCGCACGGGAAGCAGGCCCGTGCGCAGGACGGTGCCCCGGATGGCCTTCGCGGCCAGGTCCACCGCCAGCCCGCGCTCCGCCGGGGGCACGGGAGGGTCCGGCGTGAAGAGGCTCTCCACGTCCACCACCGCGGGCACCGGCCCATGCGCGATGAGGTTCTCCGAGTGCAGGTCCGTGCCGCCCAGCAGGCGCATCACCGCGAGCCAGTGGCCCAGGTTCCGGTAGAAGCGCGCGAACTCGGCTTCGCCCTCGCAGTAGCGGTGCTCCACGAACTCCGCCCAGCCGTAGCCCGCGCGCACCAGCACGGCCGGCACCCGGATGCGCAAGCGGGTGTCCTCTGTTGCGAGCAGCCGCGCCAGCAGCCCTTCCAGCGCGCGGTCCACGCGCATGCACCGGGGCTTGTAGAGCACCGCGCCCTCCGCCAGCTCCAGGAGCGCCACCGTCTGACCGCCCCGGTGGGCATCCCCTTCGCCCAGCCGCAGGCGCTTGAGCGCGCCGCGAGGACGACCCGGTAGCTCCTTCAGGGACTCGCGGTCCGCGACGAACCGCTCCGCCAGCCGCAGCACCGCCTGGGTCTGGAGCCGCCCCAACGTCGCCAGCCGCTCCATGAGCGGCGGATAGCGCCCGCGCAGGTGCTCATGGAAGTCAGACGTGCAGGCAAGCTCGAGGAACTGGCCCCACCGTCCTGACGAGTCCGCGGCGTCGAGCCGTCCCTCCAACGACGCGGCATGCAACTCCAGGAGGAGCACGCGGTTGAGCTTGAACTGGGCGCGGAAGCCCAGCATCTCCCGGGCCGCGCTCTCCACCGCGTCGCGCTCGGCTGGGGAGAGGCCCTGGATTCGCGAAAGCCGTTGCGACAACGAGTCCAGGTGCGGCGTCAGCAGGACGTTCACGGGGCGCGCGAGCCATCCCTCGGGAGGGACCTCGGCAGCCGTCGACGCTTCCTCGTGGACCATGAGGGGGGCTCCCTGGGGGTGGGGAC
>NZ_RAWE01000379.1 GCF_003611695.1 Corallococcus carmarthensis
GACTAGTCGTCGGCAGCGTCAGATGTGTATAAGAGACAGCCCCTGCTCGGGGCACTGCTCCTGTCGGGCACCGCGCCCGCCCAGGAAGCCCCCGCCCGCCTGCCCGACGCCCCGACGCTGAAGCGCATGACCGCGCGCTTCGCCCCCGTGGACGTCAAGGTGGACGTGTCCAAGCTGCCGGACGCGGAGAAGCGCGCCCTGGCCAAGGTCCTCCAGGCCGCGAGGATGATGGACCCCCTCTTCCTGCGCCAGGCATGGGCGGGCAACGAGACGCTGCTCCTGGACCTGGTGAAGGACACCACGCCCCTGGGCAAGGAGCGGCTGCACGCGTTCCTGCTCAACAAGGGCCCCTGGTCGCGCCTGGACGAGGCGAAGCCGTTCATCCCCGGCGTGCCGGCCAAGCCGGACGAGGGCAACTTCTATCCCGCCGGCGCCACCAAGGCGGAGGTGGAGGCGTGGGTGAAGAGCCTGCCGGAGGCGCAGCAGCACGCGGCCACGGGCTTCTTCACCACGCTGCGCAAGGGCCCGGACGGCAAGTTCGTGAGCGTGCCCTACAGCGTGGAGTACCAGGGCGAGCTGGCCATGGCCGCGCAGCTCTTGCGTGAAGCGGCGGCGCTCACCCAGCAGCCCACGCTGAAGCGCTTCCTGGAGACGCGCGCGGCGGCGTTCCTGTCCAACGACTACTACGCGAGCGAGGTCGCGTGGATGGAGCTGGACGCGAGCGTGGACCCCACCATCGGGCCCTACGAGGTCTACGAGGACGGCTGGTTCAACTACAAGGCCGCGTTCGAGGCCTTCATCGGCGTGCGCGACGACGCGGAGACGCAGAAGCTGGCGAAGTTCAGCGCGGAGCTCCAGGAACTGGAGAACAACCTCCCCATCGAGCCGGCCTTGCGCAATCCGAAGCTGGGCGCGCTGGCCCCCATCCGCGTCATCAACAGCCTCTTCTCCTCCGGCGACGGCAACCGGGGCGTGCAGACGGCGGCCTTCAACCTGCCCAACGACGAGCGCGTGGCGGCGGAGAAGGGCACCAAGCGCGTGATGCTGAAGAACATCCAGGAGGCGAAGTTCCAGCGCGTGCTGGTGCCCATCGCGAAGGTGGCGCTGCCCGCGAAGGACCGCAAGGACGTGTCCTTCGACGCCTTCTTCACGCACATCCTCATGCACGAGCTGATGCACGGCCTGGGGCCCCACAACGTCACCGTGGCCGGGAAGCAGACGACGGTGCGTCAGGCGCTGCAGGCGTCCTCCAGCGCCATTGAAGAGGCCAAGGCGGACATCTCCGGCCTGTGGGCGCTCCAGCGGCTGGTGGACAAGGGCACGCTGGACAAGGACCTGCAGCGGACCATGTACACGACGTTCCTCGCGTCCGCGTTCCGCTCCATCCGCTTCGGCATCGACGAGGCGCACGGCAAGGGCATCGCGCTGCAGCTCAACCACTTCCTGGACACCGGCGCGGTGAAGGTGAACGCGGACGGCACCTTCGAAGTCGCGCCGGACAAGATGCAGGCGGCCGTCACGTCGCTGACGAACCAGCTGATGGCCCTCCAGGCCAAGGGCGACCGCGTTGCCGCGGAGGCGCTGCTCGCGAAGCAGGGCGTGGTGCGTCCCTCCGTGCAGAAGGTGCTGGAGCGGCTGAAGAACGTGCCGGTGGACATCGAGCCGCGCTACGTCACCGCCGAGTCGCTGGTGAAGGACTTCGGCGCCCCGGCCGCCGCGCCCGCGACGAAGTAGCGTCCCGGCCACGCCCCGTTCCACCCGCGCGCTTTTCCCGTGCGCGGGGGACGGGGCATGGCCAGTAAGGGAGCCATGGCGCCCGAGTCCCCAGCCCGTCCCGTGCCACCCGACCCGTGGGGCGTCGTGCTCGCGCTCGCGGTGGTGGGCGCGTGGGGCGGGCATCTGGCGTGGCTCTTGGCGGGGCCCGCGCTGCCGTGGGCCTCACCGCTCCCCTGGCTGCACGTCCTGCTCCAGATGTGGCTGTCCACCGGCCTCTTCATCACCGGGCATGACGCCATGCACGGCGCCGTGTCCCTGCACCGCCGGGTGAACGCGGCGGTGGGCACGCTGGCCTGCTTCCTCTTCGCGGGGCTGTCCTACCGCAAGCTGGTGGTGAATCACCGCGCGCACCACGCGGACCCCACCGGCGACCACGACCCGGACTTCGCGGCCCGGGGCCAGTCCTTCTGGCCATGGTTCGGGGCCTTCATGGTGCGCTACACGACGTGGCCGCAAATCGCGGTCATGGCGTTGAAGTTCAACGTGCTGCTCTGGCTGGGCGTGCCCCAGGCGCGCATCCTGGCCTTCTGGGTGCTGCCGTCGGTGCTGGCCACCGTGCAGCTCTTCTACTTCGGCACGTACCTGCCGCACCGGCGCCCGGATACGGCGGAGATGGCGCCGCACCATGCGCGCACCCTGCCGCGCAACCACCTGTGGGCCCTGCTGTCGTGCTTCTTCTTCGGCTACCACTGGGAGCACCATCAGTCCCCCGGGACGCCCTGGTGGCGGCTGTGGCGGGTAAAGGACGCCCGGCGGTAACCGGAAAAAGCGCTGGAGCGTTATAGAGGGAGCCATGCGCGACAAGCTCCCTCCCGAGCCCCCCGGCTCCGAAGTGACGCCCGAGAAGCTCTACCTGCGCCGCCGCGAGCTCATCAAGAACGCGGGCCTGTTCGCGGGCACCGCCGCGGTGGTGGGGGGAGGGCTGTACCTGCTGGGCATGAAGCGCACCCGGCCCATGGACGGCTTCGTGCCGGACGCGGGCGCGGTGGCGCAGCCGGTGGCCCCCGCCCAGGGCGTCTACGTCACGGACGAGCCGCGCACGCCCTACGAGGACATCACCACCTACAACAACTTCTACGAGTTCGGCCTGGACAAGAACGACCCGGCCCGCCGCGCGCACACGCTGAAGACGCGGCCGTGGACGGTCGTCATCGACGGCGAGGTCCACAAGCCGTGGACGGTGGACGTGGATCAGCTCATCTCCGCCTTCCCGCTGGAGGAGCGCGTCTACCGGATGCGCTGCGTGGAGGCCTGGTCCATGGTGATTCCGTGGCTGGGCCTGCCCTTGGGCAAGCTGTTGGACCGCGTGCAGCCCACGTCCTTCGCGAAGTACGTGGCCTTCACCACGCTGGAGGACCCGGAGCAGATGCCCGGCCAGAAGAGCCCGGTGCTGGACTGGCCCTACGTCGAAGGCCTGCGGCTGGATGAAGCGCAGCACCCGCTGACGCTGCTGGCCACCGGCCTCTACGGCAAGCAGCTGCCGCCACAGAACGGCGCCCCGCTGCGGCTGGTCGTGCCGTGGAAGTACGGCTTCAAGGGCATCAAGTCCATTGTCCGCATCACGCTCACGCGCGAGCAGCCGCGCACGACGTGGAGCATCGCCAACAAGCGCGAGTACGGCTTCTACGCCAACGTGAACCCGGCGGTGGACCACCCGCGCTGGAGCCAGGCGTCGGAGCGCCGCATCGGCGAAACCTCGCGCCGGCCCACGCTGCCCTTCAACGGCTACGCGGACGCGGTGGCCGGCCTCTACCGTGGCATGGACCTGAAGCAGGACTTCTGAACCATGGCCTCCTCCAAGCTCTCCTGGCTGAACCCCGCCGTCGCTGTCGGAGGCCTGGCGCCGCTGCTGCAACTCGCGGTGCTGGGGTCGCAGGGCGAGTTGGGGGCCAACGGCATCGAGTTCGCCCTCAACCAGACCGGCCTCTTCGCGCTGGCGGTGCTGCTGGGGTCGCTGGCGTGCACGCCGTTGAGGCTGGTGACGGGCTGGACGTGGCCCGCGCGCATCCGCCGCACGCTGGGCCTGCTGGCCTTCACCTACGCGGCGGCGCACTTCCTCACGTACTCGGTGCTGGATCAGGGCCTGGACGTGCGCGCCATGGCGGAGGACGTCTTCACGCGGCCCTTCATCACCGTGGGCTTCACCGCGTTCCTGCTGCTGGTGCCGCTGGCCGTCACGTCCACCAACACGTGGGTGCGGAGGCTCGGCTTTCCCACGTGGCAGCGCCTGCACCGGCTGGCCTACGTGGCCGCGGTGCTGGGCGTGGTGCACTTCGTGTGGCGGGTGAAGAAGGACGTCACGGAGCCGGTGCTCTACGGGGCCGTCCTGGCGTTGCTCTTGGCCGTGCGTGTGGGGGAGGCCCTGCGCAAGCGGCGGGCGCTCGCCCGGGCGCGCCCGGCCTGAAGCGGGCTACTTCGCGGTGGCGCGGGGCAGCGGGAGGATGGTGTCCACCAGCGTCATCAGCTGCGCGCAGCTCACCGGCTTGCGCACGAAGGCGCTGATGCCGGCCTTCTGGCCCAGGGCGCGAACCTCCGCCACGTTCGGGTCGCCCGTCATCATCAGGATGGGGACCTTGGACAGCCTGGCGTTGGTGCTGGCGCGGATCTGCCCGGCGAAGTCCGCGCCGTTCATCCCGTCCATGTGGAAGTCGGTGAGGATGAGGTCCACCTGCTCCACCTCGGCGACCTTGAGGCCCTCCTCGGCGGACTCGGCCTCCAGGAACTCGAAGCTGCGGGCCATGAGGTAGATCTTCAGCAGCGTCCGGATGGAGCGGCTGTCATCCACCAGCAGCACGCGCTGCGGTCCAGTCCCCCCGGCCTGACGGACCGTGGGCGTGCTCCCCGTGGGGCGGGAG
>NZ_RAWE01000037.1 GCF_003611695.1 Corallococcus carmarthensis
GGGTGGGGTGACGGTGGCGCAGCTGCGGCGGATCATGCCGAACCTGTCACAGGCGAAGGCGGAGCAGTACCTGCCGCACCTGAACAAGGCGATGGCGGAGGCGAACATCAACACGCCCCGGCGCAAGGAGATGTTCCTGGCACAGCTGGCGCATGAGAGCGGCGAGCTGCGCTACATGGAGGAGATCGCCTCCGGCGCGGCGTACGAGGGCCGCAAGGACCTGGGCAACACGCAGCCGGGCGACGGCAAGCGCTACAAGGGCCGTGGCCCCATCCAGCTCACGGGCCGCGCGAACTACCGTGCGGCGGGCAAGGCGCTGGGCATCGACCTGGAAGGGCACCCGGAGCGCGCGAAGGATCCGGACGTCGCGTTCCGCATCGCGGGTTGGTACTGGCAGTCGCGCAACCTGAACAGCTACGCGGACGCGGGCAACTTCCGCGAGGTCACCCGCCGCATCAACGGCGGCTACAACGGCCTCGCGAGCCGCGAGATGTACTACCGCCGCGCGCAGGACGTGCTGGGCTGAGTCCGTCTGGGACGTGGGACGCGGGTCCCACGTTCTGGCGCATGGATGCGAAAGGGTGCCTGTGATTCCGGGCACCTGACCGTGGCGCACCGGCTGCACGGTGGACCGGCTCCTCCTTCCTCGGAGCGAGCCTGATGTCCCGAATCGATGCGCCCGGTAGCAGTCCCCTGTCCCCCGAACCCACGCTTCCCGAACCCGATGCACCCGCGCCACAGGTTCGCGTGGGCACGACCGCGTCCCGCAGGACTTCCGTCAGTGAAAGCAGTGCCTCCGCTTCTGGGCGCAACGAACTGCGGCCCTATGACGGCCCTGCCGTCGCTCCCACCGCGCCCCGGGCCTCCGCGCACGCGGATGGACCCTCTGTGTCCGCGCGCGAGCTCGCGGCGATGGGCGGCCGGCTGCGTTCCCCGTCCGCTCCCGTCCCCGAGGATGTCTATGCCTCGGTCCGCTCGCACCTGACGCGCAGCCTGTCCAATCCCTTCCTCACCGACAGCGACCTGAAGGCCACGCACGATGCGCTCGGCTCCGTGCCTCGCGACGCGTACCGCGCCACGCTGGAGCGCATGGACCGTGAGGGACTGCTCGCCACCTACGTGTCCCGGATGGATGCGCCTTCGCGTCAGTCCTTCCTCGAACAGGCCGCGTCCAATGGCGTCCTCTCCCGGCGCCCGGGCAGCGTGGAGGGTTCGCTCGGCATGCCCGGACGGCCGGAGACCTTCGTCAATGATCCGAAGCTGCCCGGTGCCCTTCGCGACGCGGTGAATGCCCACGCCACCGATACCGGTCGCGCCACCGTCGTCGCCTACGACGCATACCTGCAACGCTACGGCGACGCCGTGGCCCAGGCCGGCAGCCTCCAGGCCCTTCGCGCGCTCGGACCGCCCCAGACGCTGGACCTGCGTGAGACGTCGCTCGGCCTCTCCTGGTCCGACCCCCAGCGTGAGCGCTACGAAGCGGAATGGAAGGCCGGACTGGGGCGCCCTCAACACTCGCTCGTCCAGGCCTACGAGACCGTCACCGCCCGCGCGCAGGTCCTCTCCGGAGAACGGCCCGCCGGTGCCTTCGTCTCCGCTGAAGCGAGCGCGTCCCACGAGATGCTCGCCTTCAAGCGCGAAGCCCATGCCTCCGCTCGCGGCGCCACCGACGTCCAGACGCAGGCGGGGATCCACACCAAGGCCGGGCCCCTGGGCCTGGAGGTGATGATGGACGCGCACGGCAAGACGGAGACGGAGCTCCAGGTGGACCTGGGCATCGCCAGCGTGAGCCGCGACTCGGAGGGCAAGGTGGAGCTGTCCCTCGGCGCGGGCCCGCATGCCCGTGCCCATGCGTCCCTCAACCCTCGCACCGCGGAGTTCGGCGGCGGCATCGCCTTCGAAGTCTCCGACAAGTCCGGTCAGAGCCACGCGGGCCTCAAGCTGGGCTATGGCCTGCGCGGCCTCACCCCCGAGCGCGCCGCCCAGGCCGTCCGCAGCGACGTCCCCGGCCTCTTCAGCCGCCCCCGGGACCTGGACCCAGGCACCGCCTGGGATGCGCTGCCCGCGGAGCGCCGGGCCCTCTACGAACGGCAGGGCTGGACGCGCGAGGAGTGGGCCCAGGACTCACGGCGCTGACTACCGCACGTTCGCGAGCAGCAGCTTCTCCACCACCACCACGTCGTGCCACACACCGTCGAGCGAGGCGTGCTTCTCGTGCACGCCCACCTCGCGGAACCCCAGCCGCCCGAGCAACGCGCGGCTGCGCACGTTGGTGGCGAAGACTCGCGAGGTGAGCTTGTGGAAGCCCGCTGCTTCCGCCTCCTTCAGCAGCACTTCCATCAGGTGCCGGCCCACGTCCCGGCCCCGGGCCCGCGGCGCCACGTAGATGCTGAAGTCCGCGATGCCCGCGTAGCACTCGCGCGGGCTGTACGCGCTGGTGGAGGCGTACGCGATGACGCTTCCGTTCTCCTCCGCCACCAGCACCGGATGGCGCTTGCCCAGCCACGCGTCGATGTCCTCGGGCGTGCGCGGGCGCGTTTCGAAGGTGGAGGCGCGCTCGGCGAGGGCCGCGTTGTAGATGGCCGCGATGGCGGACCGGTCCTCCCGCGTGGCGGCCCGGACGGTGGGCGGCGCGGTCATGGCGTGGGCGGGGACGAGGGCTTCGCCGGCAGCGCCTCCGGCTCGGGTTCCGGACGCAGGGAGATGGCGGTCCACAGCGCCAGGTGCCACGGGATGAGGGCCAGGGCCCCGACCCCGACGGCCGCGCTCCCCAGCAGGGCCATCAGGCCCCAGAACACCGTCACCACCCACAGCCCCACCGACCCGACGACCTGCAGGTCCCGCGACCGCCCCTGGTGGCCCGCCAGGGCGGCCAGGGTGAAGAGCCAGATGCCCGCGCCGATGCCGAGCGTCACCTCGTCGGCGTTCAGATTGAAGTTGGTGAGGATGAGCCGGGCCCCCAGCAGCGCCACCGATTGGTACAGCAGGGACACCACCGCCAGCACGACGTCGCCCCCGCTCAGCCCCGACTCCTTCCCGCCGGCGCCCTTCGTCTCCAGCAACTCAACCGGCAGCTCCATGGCGTAGGGATAGCCCAGCGCGAGCAACGCCTCCTTCGCCGCGCTGCGCACCTTCATCCCGCCCGAACCCGCGTAGTCCCCCACCGCGTTGTTCCGGTCCAGCAGCGCCAGCAGCAGGTCCGCCCGCTCGCGCAGCGGTTCGTCCGGCGCGGGTGGACGGCCCAGGCCCACGATGAGCGCGTCGACGTCCGCGCGCACCATCCCCGGAGAGCGCACCTCCTCCAGCAGGACCGTCAGCGGCGGGAACGATTCCGCCATGGGCGCGGGAATGTCGGTGGGCGCCTCGTCGGCGGTGGACGGCGACGGCGCGGAACGGAGGGCTTCCTGGGACATGGGTGCTCCTACAGGGACAGTCATCCTCCGGCGGGAGCCCGGGAGCAAGGGGGGCCCCCGGCCCTCGGGTGCCAGGAGGAGACAGTGTCCGTGGAACCGCGGCCCGCCGCGGATCAGCGCAGGAACTTCTCCACCACCACCACGTCGTGCCACGCACCGTCGACCCGCGCGTGCTTTTCGTGGGTGCCCACCGTGGTGAACCTCAGGCGTTCAAACAGCTTCAGGTTGTGCGTGTGGTCCGCGAAGACGCTGGTGGTGAGCTTGTGGAGGCCCTGGGCCTCCGCCTCCTTCAGCAGCGCCTGGAGCAGCAGCTCGTCCACGCCACGGCCCCGGACCTCCCTGGCCACGAAGAGGCTGAAGTCCGCGATGCCCGCGTAGCACTCGCGCGAGCTGTAGGCGTGGGTGGACACGCATGCCACGACGCGCCCGTCCTCCTCCGCCACCAGCACCGGATGGCGGCCGTCCTGCCCGCCCTCGAACGGCTTCTCGAACTCCGTGGGACGCCGCGCCAGGGCCGCGTCCTGGAGACCCTCGATGGACTCCCGGTCCTCGGGCGTGGCGGGCCGCACGGTGGGCGGTGGCGGCTTCGCGCGCGGGGGCACCGGGGCCTCCAGCGGAGGCGGATCCGGCGTGTACATCATGAATGCGCCCACCAGCGTCAGGTGCCAGGGCATCAGGAGCGCAGTGACGAACTCGCCCTTGAACAAGGCCACCCCGGCCATCAACGCCCAGCACACCGCTTGAAGCAGGAGCAATGCCGACCCCTGCGTCTGCCGCTTCAGCTCGTCCCTCGCGATGCCCCACAGCGACAGCAGCGAGGGGAACAACACCAGGACGGCCACGGTGCCGAAGCCCTTGGAGAACAGCGCCTGGAAGTCCCACGGCGTCACGTTCTCGAGCGGCATCACCCGGCGCAGCTGGTACAGCGCGATCAGCGCGATGCAGACGGCGGTGCCCCAGCCTGGCGGCGAAGGGCTCGCGGCCTGGGGGGCCGTGGCGCCGGAGGCCGGCTCATCTTCCAGCGCCACGGGGGGAACCAGGGACAGCATGGCCGCCTCGGCCTCCTGCCAGGACTGCTTCCTGGGGGAGGCGGACTCCGACTGGGGGTGCTGGGGTTCCTGGGACATGGCGTCACTCCTCTTCCTCCATCGGGCCACCCGGGAGCAAGGGGGTGGGGCCGCCGTCCGGAGGACGAGGGAGCAACCGCCGGAAGGAGGCCACCTCCCGTCCGCGTGCGCACCCTTCCCGGGCACACCCCTGACTTCCCTTTTGCGACGAGCGAGGACACCCGATGCCGATGGAACGAGCGCAGCGGTTCGTGGACGCACTGCTGAAACTGGAGGAGCACGGCGACATCGAGCCGATGGTCGCGCTCTTCACCGACGATGCGCAGGTGAGCAACGTCGCTTCACCCAGCGTCTTCTCCGGCGCCGACGGCGCCCGCCGCTTCTGGACTGAGTACAAGGGCACCCTGGGCCAGGTGAAGTCCACCTTCCGCAACATGATTGAGTCCGGCGACCGCGTGGCCCTGGAGTGGGAGACGCAGGGCACCGCGCACAACGGGGCCGCCGTCGCCTACGAGGGCGTCTCCATCATCGAGTGGGACGGCGACCGGGTCCGCCGCTTCTTCGCCTACTTCGACCCGCATGCGCTGGGGCAGGAGCTCGCGCACGGCACCGCGCCCCGCTCGGAGGTGCCTTCGACGACACCGGCCTGACACGCGAAACTTCCGGCGGCCCCTGGGGTTCTTATGGCTCCAGCCATCCAGGGGCATGCTGTCATCACAAGGTTCACCCGCACTCACTGTGCACTTCCGTGCACCAGCACCGCGAGCCGGGGTAGCCTGGGAAGGCATGGCCCCCCCTTTTTGACGGGCCGCGTTGTCTCCCCCCGGGAACCCCATGATGACCCGCGTCATTTCGCCCCTCCTGGCCGTCCTGCTCCTGGCGGCCTCCCCCGCCGGCGCGGCCCTCGCTCCGGACGCTCCCGTGCTGGTCGCCGCGGCCAAGCGCAAACCCACGAAGCGCAAGCCCGTCCCTCCGCCGCCGAGCCCCTCGCAGGAGACCGCGCCCGCGGCCACCCCCGCGGCTCCTCAGGTGACGCCGGACGTGACGCCGCCGGTGTCCGCCACGCCGGAGTCCGGCTCCACGGGCGCCCCCACGAAGCAGGACTCCGGCACCCCGCCGTCGTCGGAGCCCAGCCTGGACTTCGACCTGCTCACGCCGGAGGCGGAGGCCTCCGCGGGCCTCCTGGATCCGAACCTGCAGAAGGACCTGGAGACGCGCCGCACCATGCTCAAGCTGCACCAGGGTCTGGGCCTGGCCATGGCCGGCGGCCTCACCGCGGCCACCGTGCTGGGGCAGATCCAGTTCAACGAGTCATTCCGGGGCGGCGGGGATGATCGCACGCTGCTCGCCTGGCACCGGGGTGTCGTCATCGGCACGTCGCTGCTGTTCGCCACCGTGGGCACGCTGGGCCTGCTGGCGCCGGATCCGGTGGAGCGTGCGTTCCAGTGGGACACGGTCACGTTCCACAAGATCTTCATGAGCCTGGCCACCGCCGGGATGATTGCCCAGGCCGTGCTGGGCATCCTGGCCACGCACAGCTACGGCGAGCTGCAGGAGCCCAAGTACGCCACCGCGCACCAGGTGGTGGGCTATGCCACGTTGGGCTGCGTCGCAGCGGGCATCGTGACGCTCACTTTCTGACCCGAACCCCCCTGTCGTGAATGTCTCCGCGCGCCGGCCGTTGTGCGAAGGCAAGCCGTATCCCCCTCTGGAGGACGCCGTGATTGCTCGACGACTCGTTCTTTCCGCTGCCCTGCTGCTCGCGCTGCCCGCCGCCGCGCAGAACGCGAAGATGTACTCGGTGAAGAAGGACGCCAGCTCCCTCACCTACAAGCTCATCCACAAGATGCACACCGTGTCCGGCAAGGCCGCCCCCAGCGAGGGCAAGGCCGTGTTGAAGCCGGACGGCACCCTCCAGGTGGCCGTGCGCGCGCAGGTGAAGGACTTCGACTCGCAGAACTCCAACCGCGACACGCACATGCTGGAGGTGACCGAGGCCTCCAAGTTCCCGCTGGTGGAGGTGAAGGCCGTGGGCTCCGGCGTGAAGACGCCCGCCACCTTCCCGGCCTCCGTGCCGGTGACCCTCAAGGGCAAGCTCACCTTCCACGGCGTGACGAAGGACGTGGAGATCCCCATGACGGTGAAGTTCGACTCCGCCACGCAGGTGACGGCGGATGGCTCCTTCAAGATCAGCCTGGAGGGCTACAACATCGAACGGCCGACGCTGCTACTCGTGAAGGTGGAAGACGAGCTGGTGCTGGAGCCGCACCTCGTCTTCTCGGAGGGCACGTGAGCTCGTCGCGTCGCGACTTCTTCAAGAAGCTGCTGGGCACGGGCGTGGTGGTGGCGGGCCTGCCGCCCGCGTGCGCGCCCAACATCGACCCCGCGCCGGTGCTGGACGTGCCCGCGCCCGGCGAGGACGGCATCGTGGCGTTGGTGGTGCAGCGCTACCCGGACCTGTCCCGCACGGGCGGCGCGGTGACGCTGCGCTTCCCGGGCGGCTCCGGGCAGGAGAACCTGCTGGTGATGCACCCGTCCGCGGACACCTATTCGGTGCTGTCCGCCACGTGCACCCACGTGGGCTGCCCCATGGGCTTCGACGGGACGGAGGCCGTGTGCCCCTGCCACCTGTCGAAGTTCAACGCCACGACGGGCGCGGTGACGAATGCGCCCGCCACGGTGCCGCTCAAGGTGTACGTGGCCACGTACAACGCGGGCACGCAGGTGCTGAGCATCAACATCAAGGCAGGCAGCGACAACTTCCCGTCGGTGATCGACGGCAAGGTGACGCTCACGTTCGCCGAGTTCCCGGACCTCCAGAACACGGGCGGCATGGTGAGCGGCAACCCCACCGGCTACGGCAAGACCATCTTCGTCTTCAAGCTGGAGGACGGCTCCTACTCCGCGGTGGACTCGGACTGCCCGCATGCGCACTGCGAGGTGGGCTTCGAGTCGAGCCTCGACGAACTGCTCTGCCCCTGCCATGCGTCCACGTTCACGAAGACGGGCGTCGTCACGCAGGGCCCTGCCACCAGCGACCTGAAGAAGTTCACGGTGACGGTGGACGCGTCCGGCGTGATCGTCACCATCGCCTGATCAGGGACGACGGGAGGCCCTCGGTGCCTCCCGTCCCCACCGGCCGGTGTCAGCGCAGCCGGCTCCAGAACGAGCGCCGCGAGGAGATGCGCTCCAGCGCCTCCTGCAGCTCCTCGTCCTGATCCGCGCGGCTGGCGATGTCCCCCAGCGCGATGATGCCCACGAGCCGGTCGTCGGGCTCCACCACGGGGATGCGGCGCACCTGACGGCGGCCCATCAGCTCGATGACGCCGTGCAGGTCCTCCTCCGGCAGCACCGCCTCCAGGTCCTCCGTCATCACGTCCGCCGCGCGCAGGCCGTCCACGGCGCGCTGGCCGGCGAAGGCGCGCAGCGCGAGGTCGCGGTCGGTGACGAGCCCCAACAGCCGCCCCTCCGCGTCCACGATGGGCACCACGCCGCAGTCCTCGTCGCGCATGAGCTGCGCCACCTCGCGCAGGGAGCTGTCGCGGCGGGCGGTGCGCACCTGGCGGGTCATGATGTCGCGCGCGGTGAGGGGCTCGCGCTTCCAGCGGCGGCGGGAGGTGCCGGACGCGTCGCGGGACTCGCGCAGCCGTGGGTCGAGCGGGAAGGACTCCTCCCGCTGGGGGGACATCCTGTCACGCGGGCTCGGGTCCGCGCGGGATGACGCTGACGCGCGGGCCGGACGGTCGCGCAGCAGGGGCTCCTCGCCGCCGTAGCCGGTGCGGTCCCACTCGCGGTAGTCGGCGCGCTCGGGCCGCATCTCCTGCACGGTGCCTTCGCCCTGGGTGCGCACGGGGCCCGCGCCGTTGGCGTAGCGCGGGTCCCGGTCATCGCGGCCGTAGGGCCCGGTGGTGCCGCCGTCGCGCTCGCCCTCTCGGTCCGCGCGCCAGGTGCCGGTGTCGTCCACGTCCGTGCGCACGCGGCCCATGCGCCACGCGGCGGCGCGGTGGAAGCGCCCCTGGCGGTCGGCGGGCGGCTCGTCGCGAGCGGGGCTCCAACCGCTCACGTCGGACTCCGCGCGCTCGCGCGAACCCGGGGGTGCCACGTCCGGCGCGCGGTGCGTGGCCATGGCGTCGGTGGGAGGCGTGGAGATGTCCGCGCGCCCCAGGTCATGCCTGCCGTTTCCGTTGCTGTAGTCCTTGGTGCCCATGTGCGTCGCAAGCCTCCTCGACTTGCGAACATGGGAAGCGGGCCCGGACGCGCAAAGCTCCAGCCAGCCAGGTGCGGCGCCGCTTGCCCGTCCGCCCTGGGCTGGAAGGCGGCGACCCGCGCGGGGACGTCAGCGTGCGGGTGTGGCACCGCTCGCCCGTCCGCCCTGGTGCGGGAGGCAACCCGCGCGGGACGTCAGGCGACGGTGAGCGCGTCGCCCAGGTGCACCAGTCCCCGGAAGTCCTCCAGGTCCGCGCCCGCGTCCGGCGCGGCGATGGCCAGCGCGCCCAGGGGCAACCCTTCGGCCAGCCGGGCCAGCAGCGAGCGGTGGGCCTTCGCGCGTGCGTCCTCCACGCCCGCCAGGTGCTCCAGCCCGATGACGGCGTCCGTGTCCGCGGCGTTGCTCGCGTGCGGCTTCAGCGCGGCGGCCGGGGCCAGGCCGTCCTCGCGCGCCCAGCTGCGGTTGAGCACGTAGCCCGCGAAGGGCAGCCCCTTCGCCTGGAGCGCCTCCTGGAAGAAGCCGGCCTCGCGCAGCGCGGCGGCCTCTGGCGACGTGACGAGCAGGAACGCCGCGTCCTTCGACGACAGGTGTTCGCGCAGCCGGTCCGCGTGCAGGCGGATGCCGGCGAACAGTCCGCCGAAGGCGGCGACGAAGGAGCGCATCTCCTGCGCGAAGCCGCCGCCGAAGATGCCGTCCAGCACGCGGCCCACCAGCGCCTGCGCGCCCTGCCACAGCCGGCCGGTGCGGCCCGAGTCGGGCCCGAAGAGGGAGATGACCCGGTCATCCAGGAAGCGCGACAGCCGGCCCGGGGCCTCCAGGAAGTCCAGCGCGTGGCGGCTGGGCGGCGTGTCCAGGAGGATGAGGTCGTAGTGGCCTTCCGCGAGGAAGGTGTCCAGCGCCTCCGCGGCGGCGTACTCCTGCACGCCCGCGACCAGCTCCGACAGGAAGCGGTACAGGCGGTGCTCCAGGATGGCGCGCGCGGCGCTCTCCGTGGCGGACATCCTGCGCACCATGCGCTCGAAGACGACGCTCGGCTCCAGCATCCACACGTCCAGCCGGCCCGTGCCGCGCGGGCCGTCCGCGTAGAGGCGCTCCGGAGGCACGGTGGTGGGCTCCGCGCCGTTCTCCTTCAGCCCCATGGCCTCCGCCAGCCGCCGCGCCGGGTCGATGGTGAGCACCAGCACGTGGCGCCCCGCGCGGGCCGCGGCCACGCCCAGCGCCGCCGCCGTCGTCGTCTTGCCCACGCCGCCCGCGCCGCACAGGACGATGATCCGCTTGTCGCGCAGCAGTCCGTCCAGGTTCATGGCGTGGCTTCCCGGCCGTCGTGAGTCGCGGCCCCTTCGAGTGTGGACACCAACAGCTCCGCCAACCGCTCCACCAGCGCCATGCCCGTCAGCGCCAGCTCCGGCATGCCCCAGTGGGGCACGCTCAGGCCCGCCGCCAGCCGCTGACGCGCTTCCCTCGCGCGCTCCAGCCGCTCCAGCGCCCGCTGTCCCCGGTGCGGCCCGTGCGTCTCCAAGAGCCGCTCCAGCGCCGCGCGCGACTCCGGCGTGAAGGGGTCCTCCGGCATGCGGTTGAGCACCGCCGCGGACAGGGGCAGGCCCACGTCCTTCAACTCGCCCACCAGCGACAGCGTCTCGCTCACCGGCAGGGGCTCCGGCAGGGTGGTGACCACCACGCCCGTGCGCGCGGGGTCCTGGAGCAGGTCCAGCCCCTCGCGCACCGCGCGCCCCACGGGCCCGCCCGGCATCAGCGACAGGATGCTGCGGGGCAGCGTGGCCAGCGCCAGCGCGTGGCCGGTTGCGGGCAGGTCCACCACGGTGAGCGGGTGCACCATGCGGCCGTCGGGGTGCGTGCGGCGCAGGAGCGCCAGCAGCTGGAACATCAGCCCCATCTCCTTCAGGGCCGGTCCCGCCTCCAGGAAGCGCCGCAGCGCCCGCGAGCGCAGCGCGGCCTCCGCCAGCCACTTCACGGGCAGGGTCTCCTCCAGGAACAGCCGGTGCCCCTCCGGGGCCGACAGGCGCACGAAGGACAGGTTCGGCGCCACGGGCACCACGCGCGGCCCCGCCTCCTTCACGCCCACCAGCCCCGCGAGCGTGGACGGGCCGCCCTCGTCCGGGGACAGCTCCGCCAGCAGCACCGGCCGGCCCGCGCGCGCCGCCGCCACCGCCAGCGCCGCGGAGAGCGTCGTCTTGCCCACGCCGCCCTTGCCCGACACGAGCACGGCGCGTCTGCTCCACAAGGACTCCAGCACCACGCTCCCATCCTCCGCGCCATGGGCGCGATCCTTCACAGTGAGCAAGGAAGCGCGTCCCGACAACCGGCCGGGGATGCGCCCAGGGGCGGCCGTCCGCCTGGCCGCCCGCTGGAGAGCATAGCGGTTTTCCGTTCACTCCCCGTCGGGTCCCCGCGCCGCGCTGCCCCGGCCGTGACACAAGCCGCGCCCCTGGCGCCGCATCCGGCGGTGCGTGGAGCCATGACGCGACGTGCGAGGAATGACCCGGCCCGTGAGGACACGTGGCGCCCGCGGGCGGCGAACCCGGAGGGTTGGACGGACAGCCCCCTCCGGAAAGAAGGGGTCACGGACTGGTGACGCCCCCCGGATTCTGGGTACCCTTCAGCCCTCTGCGTGGGAGAGGGCATGGCGGTGCTGCGGGAGTGGGTCTTCGGGACACAGCGTGTCTCGCTGGAGTCCTCCGACATCCTCTGGACGAAGGTCCGGGGTTCGTTTTCAGAGACGGACGTGCGGGAACTCGTGGACGTGTTCCACGAACTGGGGGCGGGGCCGGACAAGCCCCTGTACCTCGTCGTGGACCTGAGCAGCTCCGAGGGGCTGTCGGTCGCGCCGCGCAAGTACCTGGCCGAACACGTGCGTCCCACGTGGTTCCGCGCGGTCGTCTTCTTCGGCGCCAAGCGCACGCACCGCGAGGTGCTGCGCGCGCTCGTGGTGGCGCTCAACTTCACCGGCGACGCGAAGCTGGAGGCGGAGTTCGTGGACTCGGAGGCCCAGGCCCGCGCGTGGCTGACGGCCCACCGGCGCCGTCAGGACGCGCCTCCAGGCTGAGGGGCGCGCGGGCGGCCGGGGGGAGCTCCGGAGCTCCGGAGTGCGTCAGTGGACGGCCCAGCGCTCGGCGATCTCCTCGCACGCGAGCACCACGTCCCCCAGCCGGCGGATGTGCGCGCGCGGCGCGACGAACAGCGAGCCCGCGAACACGTCCACCACGGTCATCAGCCGGTGGTCCGCCGGGCCCAGCCGGCATAGGTGCTGCTCCGCGAAGCGCTGCAGCAGCGTGCCGATGTACTGGCCGCTCCGCTCGTCCAGCGGGTGCGTCTTGGAGAAGTAGAGCTTCATCAACCCCACGCGCGGGTTGCCCTGCTTGTCCAGCCGCTGCACCACCACCTCCGGGCGCACGCTGATGGTGACGCCGGCCATCTCCAGCACGGGCGGCTCCGCGCCCACCGCGCTGATGATGGCGTCGTCCAGGTCCAGCCAGGGCACCAGGTCCGCGAAGCGCTCCAGCGCCTCCGAGCACAACTGCATGCGCTGCGCCTCGAACTCCGTCTGCGGCACCGCGCAGGCGAACCGGCGCTGGGACTCCCGCAGCACGTTCAAATCCAGGCCCCGGCAGAGGAAGTCCGTGATGGCCTGGGACGCCTCCGGATAGCGCAGGTACTGGGCATCCGGCGGGTGCTTCTGGTCGTGGATGATGCGCTTGCGGCGGGCGGGCGTGGCGACCAGGTACTCGCCCAGCTTGTTCACCGAAACGCGCGGCAGTTCACGGGTTTCCGTCATGATTTCCCCCTCTGGAAGGCTGTCGGAATAGGTACACAGTACAGAGGGGGTCTGACATCCAATGGACAGGCGGACCTTGTCCGAAAGGGCAGGTTCGCGCGGGGGCGCTTCCCAGGGGTGGCGGGGTCCGGCAGGGTTCCGTTCCAGCAGCCGGGGGGAGGACCGCATGGAGCATCAGATTCGCGAATGGACGTGTGGCGCGCATCGGATCCGCATGACCGCGCCGGACGTGTTGCACACGAAGTACACGGGCGTCGTGGGGTTGCAGGACGCGAAGTGGGCGCTGAGGGTCTACGAGGAGATGGCGGCGCAGGGGCCGTTCTACCTGGTGGCCGAGGTGCCCGGCTCGGAGCTGCCGGCCGAGTCGCGCAAGTACCTGGCCAACAACGTGCGCGCGGAGTGGATGCGCTCGGTGGTGTACGTGGGGTCCGACCTGTCACAGCGCGTGGTGGGCAAGGCCATGTCGGTGGCCATGCTGCTCACCGGCCACGCGGCCAGCTTCGACACGGTCTTCGTGGACACGCTGGCGCAGGCGGACGCGTGGGTGAACGCGCACCGTGTGGATCACGCCCCGCGCCGTACGGGCTGAGCGCTGGCGGCATCCGGACGTGACGAAGGGCCAGGACGGGGCGGGAAGCCCGGGTCCTGGCCCGTGGTGTTTTCAGGGGACCGCCCGTCCGCGGCGCGGCGCCTGAACGGGTCCGACAGTCGGACCCGTTGGGACCGGGCGGTGGGCGGGGACCTCAGCGCTCGCGGCCCGGCATGCGGTCCGGGTGGCCGTAGCGGTACACGTCGGACAGCGGGTTGGTGCCCGCGTCGCTGCGAGGCCCGTCGCCATCCGGGATGTCGTCGAGCACGGCCCCGGGGGCGCGCTCGCGCGGGTCGTAGGGGTGCAGGCCGCTGGCGTCGTGGAGGCGCAGGTCGCGGTCGTCGGCGTCGTCCACGTCTTCCTCGGTGCGGAGGCGGACGCCCTTCTCGTCGGCCTCGGTCAGCTCGCGGCGGGACCGGGTCTCTTCGTCCTCGTCGGAGCTGGGGCGCTTCGGCTCCGTCTGCTCGCGAGGAGTGGAGGGCGTGGAGCCCTGGCCTTCGCGGAGGGGCTCGGTGCCTTGCCGTCGATCCGTCGGACGGCCGTAGAAATCCTCGGCGGGCTGCGGGGGTGCGGGACGCTTGTCGTTGTTGGCCATGAAGGATTCCCTCCGTCGGGAGAGGTTCTTCATCCACCCCCGTGTCCGGCAACCTGCTCCCGAAGCACTCGCCAGGGCCTGGAGGGCAGGCAGCCAGGCGGCAGGGCCCTCCCGTGCGCGGTGTCAGGGCAGCACGAGGAGGATGCCCCCGGCGAGCGCGGGTGCCTCGTCATCGCCGATGGCGCGCACGTGGCCGTAGCCGAGCTGTCCGGAGGTGTTGAAGCCCCAGCACAGCGCCCGGCCGGTGGCGAGCACGGCGCAGGTGTGCTGGCCGCCCGCGGTGATGGACGTGGCGGGGGCTCCGCCCACGTCGATGACGGCGGTGCCGGGCGCGGACAGGGAGCGCGTGTTGGCGTATCCCAGCCGTCCCCGGGCGCCGTTGCCCCAGCACTGGAGCTGGCTGGACTCGAGCAGGGCACAGGTGTGCTGCGCCCCGGCGGCGACCTGGACGGCGCGAAGGCCCGAGCCCAGTGCCACGGCGGTGAGGGGCGTGGCGTAGTCCGGGTTGCCGTTGCCCACCTGGCCGAAGGCGTTGGCGCCCCAGCAGCGCAGGGCGCCGGTGTCCAGCAGGGCGCAGGTGTGGTTCGTGCCCAGGGCGAGCTGCACGGCGGTGCCGCCCACGTCCACGTCACCGGCTGACGACGGCAACTCGGTGTCACCGACATCGTCATCACGGCTGTAACCCAGTTGCCGGTAGGCATTGGCGCCCCAGCAGCGCGGATGGCCGGAGAAGAGCAGGGCGCAGGTGTGGTCGCCGCCCGCGACCAGGTCCTGCACGGGGGCTCCGACGGGGACGTCGGTGGTGGGCGGTGGCTCGTTGTCGCCCAGGGTGTCGGTGTGGCCCAGGCCCAGCTGCCCGTGGGCGTTGTCGCCCCAGCAGCGCACGCCGCCGGAGGTGAGCAGGGCGCAGGTGTGGTTGGCGCCCGCGGTGATGCGCAGCGCACGGGCACCGCCCAGGTCGACGGTGCCCACGCTGGCGATGGGCTCGTCGTCACCGATGGCGCGCGAGTGGCCCAGGCCCAGCTGGCCGGAGGCATTGGCGCCCCAGCAGCGCACGCGCCCGGTGGAGAGCAGGGCGCAGGTGTGGCCCAGGCCGGTGGCGAGCTGCACGGCCTTCTCGCCCACGGCGAGTGGCACGGCGCCCCGGGAGGCGGGCGTCTCGTCATCGCCGACGTTGGCGGTGCCGGTGTAGCCGAGCCGGCCCTGCGCGCCGCCGCCGAAGCAGCGCACGGAGCCGTCGTTGAGGAGCGCGCAGGTGTGGCTGTCCCCGGCGCGAAGCTGGGCGACGTCCGTGGGGCCCCCCGTCTGCACGGGAGCGTCGGGGAACTGCTGCGCGCCCAGGCGGTAGGAGGCGGTGGTGCGGCCTCCTGCGGCGTCGGTGACCTGGAGGGACAGGCGGCCCTGGAGCGAGGGGGCGTAGTGCTGGAGGACGGTGGGGTTGGCCTGGGTGGTGAAGCCCGGGGCGGGTGTCACGGGCGCGTCCGGGGTGAAGCTCCACGCGTAGTCGAGCGTGCGGGAAGGCTGGTTGTCGGAGACGGAAGCGGACCACGCGACGTCGGAGGTGCCCGCGAGGCGCGACGCGGCCAGGCCCTGGATGACGGGGTTGAAGAGCACTCGCACGGTCGTGCCCAGCGAGTCCGAGGACTGATCCGCGGGCAGGACACGCGTCACGAACGTGGTGCTGACCGAGTGCCCCGCCGGGTTCGCGACGGTGAGCGAGTGGGTGTAGTCGGTGGGGCTGGGGATGCCGAAGGGAGGCAGGTAGCGGGCGACGAAGGCGCCGGAGGTGCCGGTGAGCGTGAACGTCCCGCTGGAGGGGACGAAGGAGCCGCCACCGGGCGCGGGCGTGAGGGTGAACGTGAGGGCTTCTCCGGAGGTGGCCTCGACGAAGAAGGTGAGGGTGGCGGGCTGACCGAAGACGAGCTCGCCAGGAATCTGGATGCGGGGGATGCGGGGCAGGGTGATGGGCGCGCCGTCGTTGGTGGGCGCGAGCGTGATGGCCACGGTCTCCCGGTCCGCGACCAGCGTCTGCGTGGTGCTGCCCTGGAAGAGGAGGACGTCGCCGCCGCTGTAGGCCCGGGCGATGAACGTGAGCGAACGGTGGCGAGGCAGGGACGGCATCGTGCCGGACCACCCGGAGGGCGAGGGCACCAGATCGAAGTTCGTGAACAACGCGCTGTGGCTGGCCGCGTCCTCCACGTCGATGCGGATGCGGGTCACGTCCGCGAAGGAGAAGCCCAGCGCGCGACGTGTCTGGGATTCGGAGCCGACAGCGTCCGCGGAGACAGTGAACGTGACGGAGGCGGTGGGCTCCGGCGTGACGGTGTCACCCGTGGATGACGGAGCAGTGCACGCGGAGGCGATGCACAGCAGGAGGAGCGCGAGGGCGGCGGGCTTCGTCATGGCTCACACGGGAAGACGGCGAAGCGGGCGCCCGGAGTGTGCCGGGCGCCCGCGAGTGCTCAGGGCCTACGGCGTCGGGGGCAGGAGCTGGATGTCGGCGGTGGGGGACGCGACGTTGGTGGTCGCGCCGTAGCCGAGCTGGCCCTGGCTGCCCAGGCCCCAGCAACGGGCCTTGCCGGTGGAGAGCAGCGCGCAGGAGTGGTTGTCACCGACGCTGACCTGGTAGGCCGTGGACCCGCCCAATTCCACCGAGGCCGCCGGCACGACGGCGGTGCCGCCGGTGTTGCCGAGCTGGTAGGCGGAGTTGCTTCCCCAGCACCGCACGTCGCCCGTGGAGAGCAGCGCGCAGGAGTGGTCGTTACCTGATGACACCTGCAGCGCGGTGACACCGCCGAAGTCCACCGCCGTCGTGCCCGGGTTGCCGAGATACTTGACGTAGCAGGTGATGGCCCAGGGTTGGCTGTACTCGCAGACGCCAATCTGGGTGCCGCCTCCGCCCGAGCCCACCTGTCCCAGGTAGTTGTTTCCCCAGCAGACGACGGAGCCGGACCGCAGCAGGGCGCAGGTGGCGTTCCGGTCCACGCTGACCTGGGCCACGAGGCCGGTGGGCTCCACCGGCGTCTGGCTGCCGGGCTTGAGGGACGCGCCCACGGCCTGGAGGTGCGGATAGCCGAGCTGCCCGTAGGTGTTCTTGCCCCAGCACAGCAGCCGTCCGGTGGAGAGCAGGGCGCAGGTGTGGTTCTCGCCCGCGGCGACATCGGTGGCGGTGTTGTTGCCCAGGTCCACGTCACCGGCCTGCCAGGGCTGCTCGTTGTCGCCGATGGTGTCCGTGTGGCCGTAGCCCAGCTGGCCCGCGTTGTTGCGGCCCCAGCAGCGGACCTTGCCGGTATCCATCACCGCGCAGGTGTGGTCCTTGCCAGCCGACAGGCGGATGGCGGGGCCGCCCAGGTTGACGTAGCCGAACTCCGTCACGGCCTCGCCATCACCCAGGTTCTGCGTGGTGTTGTAACCGAGTTGCCCGAAGTCATTGCGTCCCCAGCAGCGCACCAGCCCCGAATCCAGCAGGACGCAGGAATGGTCACCCCCCGTGGCCAGCTTGGTGGCCTTGCCCAGGATACCCACCGGGCCCGCCAGGTACGGCAGCCGTGCCTGGGTATTGCCCCAGTTGCTGGTGCTCGCGTAGCCGAGCTGGCCGTAGGCGCCGTAACCCCAGCAGCGCACGGAACCGTCGTTCAGCATCGCGCAGGTGTGATTGCTGCCGCCGCGAAGGGTGCTGATGCCATCGAGGGGGCCCTGGGCCACGGGCTCGTCCGGGAACTGATCCGGCGTGAGCTTGTAGTTGAGGGTGGTGGTGCCGTTGTTGGTGTCGGTGACGGAGAGCTTCAGGTCGCCCTGCAACGTGGTGGCGTAGTGCTGGAGGGTGGTGGGGTTCGTCTGTGTCGTGAACTCCGGCAGCGGGTCCGGCGTGGTTCCGGTGGAGGGAGTGAAGGTCCACGCGTAGGTGAGCGCCTCCTCGGGCGTGTCATCCGCGACGGTGGCGCTGAACTTCACGTTGGTGCCGGTGCGCTGGGCGTTCAGGCCGTTGATGACCGGGTTGAAGAGCACGGCGACGGAGGTGTCGATGACGCCGTTGGTCGTCTCCGGAGGCATGACCTTCGTGGTGAAGGTGGTGCTGATGGAGTGGCCGGCCGCGTTGGTGGCAGTGACGGTGTGGCTGAAGACCGTCTCGGTGGCGACGGTGGGAGGCGAGTACTGGGAGACGAAGGCGCCCGCCGTGTTCAGCAGGGTGATGCCGCCGTTCGGGGGAGAGAAGGCGCCGCTGCCCGTGGCCGACGAGGAGATGGAGTAGGTCAACGCCTCACCGACGTTGGCCTCGACGAAGAAGGTGATGTTGCCCGACTGCGCGGAGGCGAAGGCGCTGGGGATGCTGATTTTGCGGATGCGGGGGATGGAGATTTGAGCGCCGTTGGTGGAGGGCGCCAGGGGGATGGTGACGGTCTCGAAGTCGAGGTTCAGCGTGGCGTCGAGAGTGCCGGAGAAGAGGGGGTTGCCGGAGGCATCGAGCGCGCGTGCGAAGAAGGTGAGGGCCTTGGCCTTGGGGAGGAAGGGGAGCTTCCCGGTCCATGCCCCGGCGGAGGTGAAGAGGTCGAAGTTCTTGAAGATGACGAGGCCGCCAGCGCCCTGCTCGGAGACGTCGATGCGGATGCTCTTCACGTCGGCGTAGGAGAAGGCGAGGGCGGAGACGCGGCCCTTCTTCACGGCCTCGGCGAAGATGTCCTGGGCGCCGATGGAGACGGTGACCTGGGACTGCGTCTGTTCGGAAGGCGCGGAGGGCTCCTGCGCACTGGTGCCGGAACTACACGCGGCGATCCAAGGCGAAGACAGGGACAGCAGCAGCGCACCCAGCACGCCGCGAGACCAGCGGGGAGACGTTCTCTTCACGATGCACTCCAGGGTTGACGAAAGAGGAGGCCCGACGTCCACCGTCGGGCGAGACAGCGGGCGGGAAGGGGGACGACGGAGCCCACCCCTCCCGTGACGTCGAAAGCGGAGAGGACGCTTCTCATGCGCGGGAGCGTCCTCTGCGGTTCATCGATTACGGCGAGGGCGGCAGTAGCTGGATGTCGCCCGCGGCGGAGGGCTGCTCGGTATCACCGATGTGGTTGGTGTTGCCGTAGCCGAGCTGACCGGAGTTGCCCTGGCCCCAGCAGCGCGCCTTGCCCGTGGAGAGCAGCGCGCAGGTGTGGTTTCCGGAGGACACGGACACCTGGTACGCGGTGGCGCCATCCAGGTCCACGGCCGGGCCCGGCGTGGACTTCGCCGCTGAGTTGCCATAGCCCGTCTGGCCGTAGAGGCCGAATCCCCAGCACCGCACGCTGCCCGTGGAGAGCAGGGCGCAGGTGTGGCTCATGCCTGTCGAGATCTGCAGCGCGCTGGTGCCCAGGTCGATGCTCCCCGAGTCCCTGAGCAGGTAGCTGCCGTTGGACTGGCCCGTGCCCAGTTGATACGAGCCATTGAAGCCCCAGCACCGCACGGTTCCCGTCTTCAGCAGGGCGCAGGTGTGATTGCTGCCGGTGGTGATCTGCGAAACCGGGCCACCTGGATCGAACGGGGCCTGGCCGCCCGGCAGCTCGTTATCACCAATGGTGAGGGTGTGGGCCTGACCGAGCTGGCCATGGAGATTGTAGCCCCAGCAGAGCATCTTGTCGTTGGAGAGCAGGGCGCAGGTGTGCGTGCCTCCTGCGGCGACATCCGTGGCCGTGGCTCCGCCCAGGTCCACGTCGCCCGCCTTCCAGGGCTGCTCGTCGTCACCAATGTTGTTCGTGTTCCCGTAGCCCAGCTGGCCGTACTGATTGCGGCCCCAGCAGCGCACCTTGCCGGTGGCCATCACCGCGCAGGAGTGCTCCGCGCCCACCGCGATGCGGATGGCGGGCCCGCCCAGGTTGACGTAGCCGAAGCTGGCCACCGGCTCGCCGTCGCCCAGGTTCTGGGTGCTGTTGTAGCCCAGCTGTCCGTAGGTGTTCTGGCCCCAGCACCGCACCAGGCCCGTGTCCAGCAGCACGCACGAGTGGTTGCCACCCGCCGCCAGCTTCGTGGCCTTGCCTAGCAGCTTCACCTCACCGGCCGTGTACGGCAGCTCGTTGTCGCCGATGTTCTGGGTGCTCTCGTAGCCGAGCTGACCGAAGGCGCCGTAGCCCCAGCAGCGCACGGAGCCGTCATTCAGCAAGGCACACGTGTGGTCGTTGCCGCCGCGGATGCTGTTGATGCCGGAGAGCGGTCCTTCGGCGACGGGGTTGTCCGGGAACTGATCCGGAGTGAGCTTGTACGTGAGCGTGGTGGTGCCGTTGTTGCCGTCCGTCACGGCGAGCTTCAGGTCACCCTGCACGGCGGTGGTGTAGTTCTGGAGCGTGGAGGGGTTCGTCGCGCCGGTGAACACGGGCACGGGGTCCGGCGTGGTGCCGGTGGCGGGCGTGAAACTCCACGCGTAGGTGAGGGCTTCCTGCGCCCCGTCGTCGCTCACGTCGGCGGTGAGGATGACGTTCTGCGTGTCGCGGACGCGTTGGCCGTTGAGGCCGTTGATGACGGGGTTGAAGAGGACGGCGACGGAGGTGTCGATGACGCCGTTGGTCGTCTCCGGAGGCTTCACCTTGGTGGTGAAGGTGGTGCTGATGGAGTGGCCAGCGGGGTTGGTCACCGTGACGGTATGGGAGAAGACCGTCTCGGAAGACACCGTCGGGGGCGTGTACTGGGAGACGAAGGCGCCCGCGGTGTTCTGCAGTGTGATGGCACCGTTGAGCGGGGAGAAGCTGCCGCTGCCCGCGACGGCGGAGGTGATGGCGTAGCGCAGCGCTTCGCCATTCGTTGCTTCCACCGCGAAGGTGATGTTGCCCGACTGCGAAGAGGCGAAGGCACTGGGGATGCTGATCTTTCGGATGCGAGGGAGGGAGATGACAGCGTTGTTGTTGGCGGGTGCCAGGGGAATGATGACGGTCTCGAAGTCGAGGTTCAGCGTGGCGTCGAGCGAGCCGGAGAAGAGGGGGTTGCCGGAGGCATCGAGCGCGCGTGCGAAGAAGGTGAGGGCCTTGGCCTTGGGGAGGAAGGGCAGCTTCCCGGTCCACGCCCCGGCGGAGGTGAAGAGGTCGAAGTTCTTGAAGATGACGAGCCCACCGGCGCCCTGCTCGGAGACGTCGATGCGGATGCTCTTCACGTCGGAGTAGGAGAAGGCGAAGGCGGAGACGCGGCCCTTCACGGCCTGGGCGAAGATGTCCTGGGCGCCGATGGAGACGGTGACCTGGGACTGCGTCTGCTCGGAAGGCGCGGAGGGTTCTGGAGCGCTCGAACCGGAGCTGCACGCGGCGAGCCACGGAGACGACAGCGACAGCAGCAGCGCGCCCAACATTCCGCGCGAACGGAACCAACGAGGGGATGACCTCTGCACGGAACACTCCTGAAGGCGAAGGGAATTGCAGACGGAAAGGAAGCGGGCGCCCCGGTCCTGCGAGCGCCCGCGGAGGCGTCAGCGACTACGGCGCGGGGGGCAGGAGCTGGATGTCACCCGAGGCGGAGGGCTGCTCGTTGTCGCCGAGGTGGTTGGTGTTGCCGTAGCCAAGCTGTCCGGAGTTGCCCTGGCCCCAGCAGCGCGCCTTGCCCGTGGAGAGCAGCACGCAGGTGTGGTTTCCGGAGGCGGAGGACGCGACCTGGTAAGCGGTGGCTCCGTCCAGGTTCACGGCCGGGCCCGGCGTGTTGCGCGCCGTCGTGGAGCCGTAGCCAATCTGGCCGAAGTTGGCCTGCCCCCAGCACCGCACGCTTCCCGTGGAGAGCAGGGCGCAGGTGTGGCTCACGCCCGCCGTGACCTGCAAGGCACCGGTGCCCAGGTCGATGCTGCCGGAGTCCTTGAACAGGAAGTTGCCGCCGGGCTGCCCGGTGCCCAGCTGGCCATTGCCATTGGCGCCCCAGCACCGCACGGTGCCCGTCTTCAGCAGGGCGCAGGTGTGGTTGTTGCCCATGGCGATCTGCGCGACCGGACCGCTCGGCTCGAGCGCGGGCTGGCTGCCCGGCACCTCGTTGTCTCCGATGGTGCTGGCGTGGGCGTAGCCGAGCTGTCCCTCCAGGTTGTAGCCCCAGCACTGCATCTTGTCGTTGGAGAGCAGGGCGCAGGTGTGGTTGCTGCCCGCGACCACATCCGTCGCGGTGACGCCGCCCAGGTCCACGTCGCCCGCGGTCCAGGGCTGCTCGTCGTCGCCGATGTTGTTGGTGTGTCCGTAGCCGAGCTGGCCGTACTGGTTGCGGCCCCAGCAGCGCACCTTGCCCGTGGCCATCAGCGCGCAGGAGTGCGTCTCGCCCACCGCGATGCGGGTAGCGGGACCGCCCAGGTTGACGTAGCCGAAGCTGGCCACCGGCTCGCCGTCGCCCAGGTTGTCCATGTTGTTGTAACCGAGCTGCCCGTAGTTGTTCAGGCCCCAGCAGCGCACCAGGCCCGTGTCCATCAGCGCGCACGAGTGGTTGCCACCCATGGCGATCTTCGTGGCCTTGCCGAGCAGCTTCACCTCACCGGCCGTGTACGGCAGCTCGTTGTCACCGATGTTCTGGGTGTTCTCGTAGCCCAGCTGTCCGTAGGCCCCGTAACCCCAGCACCGCACGGAGCCGTTGTTGAAGAGGGTGCACGTATGGTCCCGGCCGTTGCGGATGCTGTTGATTCCATCCAGCGGCCCTTCGGCGACGGGGTTGTCCGGGAACTGATCCGGGGTGAGCTTGTAGGTGAGCGTGGTGGTGCCGTTGTTGGCATCCGTCACGGCGAGCTTCAGGTCGCCCTGCAAGCTGGTGGCGTAGTTCTGGAGCGTGGAGGGGTTCGTCGCTCCGGTGAAGGCGGGCACCGGGTCCGGGGTGGTGCCGGAAGCGGGCGTGAAGCTCCACGCGTAGGTGAGGGCTTCCTGCGCCCCGTCGTCACTCACGTCCGCCGTGAAGATGACGTTCTGCGTGTCGCGGACGCGTTGGCCGTTGAGGCCGTTGATGACAGGGTTGAAGAGGACTGCGACGGAGGTGTCGATGACACCGTTGGTGGTCTCCGGGGGCTGCACCTTCGTCGTGAAGGTGGTGCTGATGGAGTGCCCGGCGGGGTTCGTCACCGTGACGGTGTGGCTGAAGACCGTCTCGGAGGACACCGTGGGAGGCGTGTACTGCGAGACGAAGGCACCCGCCGTGTTCTGCAACGTGATGGCGCCGTTGAGCGGAGAGAAGGTGCCACTGCCCGTAACGGCGGAGGTGATGGCGTAGCGGAGCGCCTCGCCGTTGGTGGCCTCCACCGCGAAGGTGATGTTGCCGGACTGCGCGGAGGCGAAGGCGCTGGGGATGCTGATCTTCTTGATGCGGGGCAGGGAGATGACGGCGTTGTTGTTGGCCGGGGCCAGCGGAATGGTGACGGTCTGGAAGTCGAGGTTCAGCGTGGCATCGAGCGAGCCGGAGAAGAGGAGGTTGCCGGAGGCATCGAGTGCGCGGGCAAAGAAGGTGAGAGCCTTGGCCTTGGGGAGGAAGGGCAGCTTTCCAGTCCACGCCCCGGCGGAGGTGAAGAGGTCGAAGTTCTTGAAGATGACGAGCCCGCCATCACCCTGCTCGGAGACGTCGATGCGGATGCTCTTCACGTCGGAGTAGGAGAAGGCGAGGGCGGAGACGCGGCCCTTCTTCACGGCCTCGGCGAAGATGTCCTGGGCACCGATGGAGACGGTGACCTGGGACTGCGTCTGCTCGGAAGGCGCGGCGGGTTCCTGCGCACTGGTGCCCGAACTACACGCGGCAATCCAAGGCGAAGACAGGGACAGCAGCAGCGCGCCCAACATGCCGCGCGACCGGAACCAACGGGGGGATGATCTCTTCACGAAGGCACTCCTTGGGAGGACAGAAGACAGACAAAGGTCAATGGCTCACTGCGGACACACGCCGGCCTCACGTGCCTGGGCCGGAGCCCGGAGACACGTTTCCCGTGCCGCGCTCGGAGGGAGCACGGCCGGGGGACGTCATGGAAAACAGGGGGGTGGACAGGCCTGCGCCGACCCGGGGGGACCTCCCGGCCCTCGGCGCATGTCTGTTCTACAGCTGGAAACGCAAATGACAGTGCCAGCGGGTGAAAATGCTGTCACGCCTTTTATTGGCTTCTGTGAAAGTCTGTCAATGTCTGGGTTTGCGCTGACTGGCGGGTGGAATGCGTGTCAGTCGCGGCGGACCCGCGCGGTGACAGGAATCGTCAGCCCTCTCGGCACGCGAACTGGAAGAACGGGCCGGCAAGGTGATGCACCGGGTTGCTGAGTGAGAGGAATCAAGCAACTCACGGAAGCTTCGTGAAACACCCTGGTTCTTGGCGGCTCGTATGAAATCCGGAAAAGACAGTCATGGACCGGCAGCGGCACCCCATTGGTCCCGGGGGACTCGGGTGGTGGGAGTCCCAGGGAGCCTGTGCCGGAGCGGCTTCACACCGGCTGGTGGCCGTCGTCGTCGTCCTCGAAGTCGTCTCCCGGCGCCTCCGCGTCCGGTCCGCCCAACTCGTCAAAGTCCTCCACGAGCAGGGGGGCGTCATTCACGTCCGGCGTCACGTCATCACCCCCCATGAACGGCGGTGGGCGTTCCGCGCCCGAGGCCTCGAACGCCGCCTCGGACGCCATCGCGGCCTCCTCGGCGGTCAGCTCCGCCGGGTGCAGCCCTCCCTCCAGCAGCTCCGCCTGATTGCGCCGGCCGGTGGCCTCCCTCGCCGCCTCTTCCACCTCTTCCGCCGCGGCCTGCCGTCCGTACCCGGGCGCGTGGTCGCGCAGCCACTCCCGCAGCACCGCCGCCAGCGCCGCCGCCGTGCCGAAGCGGTCCACTGGGGATTGGCGCAGCGCCCGGACCAACACCGCGCGCAGCCCCTCCGGCACGTCGCGCGCCAGGTTCTCCACCTCCCTGGGGCCCACCAGCGCCATGCGCGCCGCCACCTCCGTCAGGGGCATCCACGTGGGCCCCTGCGCCTGCACCGGCGGCAGGTCCGGCGGGGGCGGCGGGGCTGCCGCGTCGTCCCCATGCGCCAGCGGGTGCGTCCCCGTCAGCACCTCCAGCAGCACCAGCCCCAGCGAGAAGAGGTCGCTTCGCGCGTCCAGGGGCTCGCGCCGGAGCGCCTCCGGTGAGGCGTACGCCACGTCCCCCTTCACCAGCGGACGGCTGGTGATCTCCCGGCCCGGCAGCGTGGAGAACGCGGTGGTGAAGTTCGTGAGCTTCACCTCGCCATGCACGCCCAGGCGCAGGTTCCGGGGGCTCACGTCCCGGTGCACGATGCCCAGCGGCCGGTTCCATTCATCCCGCAGCGTGTGCGCGTGGTGCAGCGCCTCCGCCACCTCGGAGACGACCCACGCGCCGAACGCCGGGGACATGGGCTTGCGCCGCATGGCCACCAGGTTGAGCACCGTGTCCAGCGACCGCCCCTCCACGTACTCCATCACCACGTGCGGGACGCCCCGGTACGCCTTCAGGTGGTAGACCTTCGCGATGCCCGGGTGGTTGAGCCGGAACGTCAGCTCCACCTCCTCCACCAGCCGCCGCCGCTCCACGAAGCCAGACGGGTTGCGCAGCCGCTTGATGACCACCGGGCCCCCCAGCCCGCCCCGGTAGCGCCGCCGCGCCAGCATCAACAGCTCCCCCGTGGAGCGCACCTCCAGCTTGCGCACGAACTCGAAGGCCGTGCCTCCCACCGTGAACAGCACGCGCGGCCGGCGGGGCACGCCGGGAATCTCCTCCGTCGTCGTATCGGGCGTCTTCATGTCCTGCCTTTCAACCTGTGAGGTCGAGCGGGAATCGCTCAACCCCGCAGGTAGCACAAACCCTGTCGTGGGGAAAACCTCCAGGGTTGGATGAAGTGCAGGGGACTCCCAGGGTTCACCCGCCCCGGCGCAATCCCAGACGCCGGAGCCACTGCTCCCACCGCCGCCGCCACGCCAGCCGCCGGGCCACCCACCAGGGCATCGGCGGGGGCAGGGGCGCGGCCAGCCCCAGCGACGGTCCCGGCGGCCCGGAAGGCGTGGGCGCGCTGGAGTGGGGCGGGGCGCCGGGAACGCGCCGCTCGTAGGCGCGGGCCCAGCGGCGCAGCTCGCGGCCCTCCTCGTTGCCGTCGAAGTACGCGTCGGATTCCTCCGTGACCGCGTCCTGGGGCGGCGGCGCGTTGAACAGCGGCGTGTCCCAGCTGTCCGGAGCGCGCTCCAGCGCGGCGCTCAGGTCGGCGTAGAGGTCCGCGCCCATCTGGTAGCGCTGGCTGGCGTCCTGGCGGAGCAGCCGGTCACAGATGTCATTGAGGGCGCGGGGCACGCGGGGGTTGAGCGAGCGCGCCGTCCGCCCCTTGATGTTCTGGATTCCGCCCAGCAGCGCCGCGGCCGGCAGGCCCGGGGGATAGGGGAAGTCCCCGGTGAGCACCTGGAAGAGCGTCAGCCCCAATGAATAGAGGTCATCCGTGGGCTGATAGACGTAGCGGGACATGCCCCCGGGGTTGTCCAGCCAGTAGCGCAACAGCTCCGGGCTGCGGTAGCTGGGCGTGCCCGGCGGGGGCCGCCCGTCCGTGATGGCCGGGGCGCAGGCGTGGTCGCTGGAGCCGAAGTCCACCAGCACCGGCCGCGCGTCCGACGCCCGGACGATGATGTTGCTGCCCTTGATGTCGCGGTGGCGCACGCCCGCGCGGTGGATGAAGTCCATGGTCAGCGCCAGCTCGGAGAACAGCCGCGCCACCTGCCGCGCCGTGGGTTTGGCCTCCATGGCCCAGTCCGACAGCGTGGGACCCTCCACGTAGTCCATGACCAGGAAGAGGTAGCCCGTGCGCGGGTGCGGCCAGCGGTGGTAGCCGCGCAGCGCCACCACGTTGGGGTGGGTCATGCGGTGCAGCACGCTCACCTCCTTGAGCGTGCGCGCGTCCACCTGCGAGCCGTCCTCGGCGTCCTGCGGCCCCTGGAGCGCGAACTTCAGCGCCACGTGGAAGCCCCCGGTCTCCGCCAGGAACACGGTGCCGAAGCCACCGGTGGCCAGGCGCTTCAACAGCCGGAAGCTGCCCACCACCTCCTGTGGCTGAAGGAGCAGCGGATGTCCTCCTTCCAGGCTCATGGCGTCACGCCTCCTACGCCCGGGGAGGGCCAAGTGGATGCTGGATGTGGAGAGTTCAATGGGAGAGGGAGAACGTGGCTGGGAGGATGCATGCGCGAAAGTGCCGACTGGACGTGGCAGGTCCATAGCATGGCGGATGCCCCTTGGGGTAGTATTGGTGCCGTGTCAGGTAGGATGCCGGACGCCTGACTTCATGGGAGACATGCTCCGGCCAGGGGTGGTGAGCGGCAATGAACGAGGAGCTGGCCATCACGGTGGGCACGGCGGCGCGCGAGGCCCGCGAGCGGCAGGGCCTGACCCAGGGCGACGTCGCCAGCCAGGTGGGCATCGCGATGGAGGTCTACAGCCGCATGGAGCGCGGGCGGGTGCTGCCCAGCTCCACCACCTTGCGCAGGCTGTCCATGGTGTTGCGCATCCGCGCGGACACCCTCCTGGGGTTGGACGGGCCCACGCCGCCACACGAAGCGCTCACGCTGGCGCTCGCGGACCGCGAGGAGGACCCTCCCTCCCTGCGCCGGCTGGTGCGCGCGTTGAGGCCCCTGGATGAAGAGGACCTGAAGGCCATGGGGCTCATCATCCAGGGAGCGCTCGCGCTGCGGGACCGCTGAGCCCACGGGCGCCACGGCCCCGAAAACTTGCGCCCTGGGGGAGAGATGCAAGGTTTTGGGGGTGCCCTCCCAGGTGAATGGAAATCTGAACACGGTGTTTGGCGCGGCCGCCCGTGACGCGCGGCTGCGGTTGGGACTCACGCAGGCGGACGTGGCGGACCGCGTGGGCATCGCCATGGAGGTCTACAGCCGCATGGAGCGCGGCAAGATGCTGCCCCGCGCCCAGAACCTGCGGCGGCTGTGCGACGTGCTGTCCGTGTCCGCGGACGCGCTCCTGGGCGTGGGGCCTGGCCCCTCTCCGGTGTCGCCCCGGGCCACGCCGCGCCAGGAGGACTCGCTGGAGCTGCGGCGCCTGGTGCGCACGCTGCGTGAACTGGAGCCCCGCCAGCTCAAGGCCGTGGCGCGCGTGGTGCGCACGGTGGTGTCCGTCATGCCCCCAAAGCCAGCCCCTGAGTCCCCGCCGACGTCCCGGAAGAAGCCGCCGGCCCCTGGCCGGAAGCGCCGCGCGGGTTAGCTGAAGCCCCAGGGGCGGATAGGATCACGGCCCTGGCATCCCGGAGGCCTTCCAGGCTCGCCTGCTAGTTCGTGCTGATGGCGTCCTGGGGAGTCGTAGCGCTCCGGGGCGCGCGAATGTCCAGCTCCGCCAGCACTTCGCCCGCCTGCCGCATCAGCTCCCGCAGCTCGGCTTCCGCCTCCTTGGGGCCGAAGAGCTTGCCCTCCCCCTGCCAGCGGTGCAGGTCCACCACCAGCTCGCGCGCCGTCTGGTAGCGGCCAGCGGGCGACCTTTGAAGCAGCCGGTTGAGGACCACGCGCAGCACCTGCGGCAGGGGTGCCAGCAGCGAATCCAGGTCCGCCTGCGTGTAGGTCGCCGCGCGCCAGATCGCGTCCTGGACCGCGGCGGGACTTCCCGCCGACCGGGCCCGCTTGATGGCACGCCGGCAGCGCGCGAGTTGCCTGTCCGGCAGCGCTTCCTTCACCGCTCCGGTCAGGCTGTCCGGGGCGTCGAGGAGGTTCTTTCCTGTCGCCAGCTCCAGCAGGACATTGCCGAGCGCGAAGAGGTCCGAGCGCGCATCCGCGAGGCCCATCAGGAGCGTCTCCGGGGAGGAGTAGAACGCATCCCCCTGCGGCCGATGCACGGTGGACGCCACGCGGCCGGGCAGGTCTGAAAGGGCGAGCCCGAAGTCGGAGACCTCCACGCTGCCCCGCCAATCCACGAAGACGTGCGCCACGTCGAGCGCCCGGTGAACGATGTGGAGGGGCCTTCCCTGCTCGTCCCTGGCGCCGTGGGCATGCTCCAGGGCCGCCGCCACCTGCGTCCCCAGGTACAGCACGAACAGGGGCGACAGGTACCGCCTGCACTCCCCGGCGACCGTGATCAGGTCGTTCAGGCTGTTTCCGGACGGATGGTCGGTGATGACGTACCAGCCGCCTTCGCCCTTGTGCAGCCCGTGGACGCGAAGAATCCTCGGGTGATCAAGGTAGGCCGCGAGCCGCACCTGCTCTTCGAGCTTCGCCCGTGCGCGCTTGACGCGGGCCCCCTCCTCGACGGTGGGACGCCCCACCGCCTTGAGCAGCACCTTCCCCCGGATGGCGCCCTCCAGCGTGCGGCGCCGGGCGAGCAGCAGGCTCAGCCCGTGATGGGCCTCTCCCAGGTCCTCGCGGAACTCGTACTGGAAGCCGTCCTTCACGAAGAGAATCGCCCCTCGTGGAACCTTGAACTCGATTGCCGGCACGCTCTGCCCTCCTCACGTTCGCGCGGGCCCGACGCCAACGCTTCACGGCGAACGCTACCTGGGAGATGGGCAACGAGGGAACGACCCTACAGGGTCCTGTCGGGATTGGCGCGGGACGGCCGGAATCAAGCACCTACCCAACACGTCGCCACCTGGGGCTCAGGGCCAGCGGTCCACCACGAACCCGGTGTTGCTGTTGCGCGCTTTCACCTTGCCGTCCTTGAATGCCTGGGCCCGGCTCTCGACCACGAAGCAGATGGGGTATTCGTCCTGCCCCGGGAGCTTCACGCGGTCATACCGGACGACGAGCGCCGGCCCGTTCACGCGGCCCATCTTGTCCGACAGGTAATAGGCCTTGCCGTAGAAGCGTGTGCCGGCAGGGGCGAGCGCCATCATCTCTGGATATCCTTCGTTTTCCACGCGGATCCCCACCACGTCATCCCCCGAGGTGAACCATATGTCCTCAAATGGCGAGTGTCGGTCATCAAGCTGGAGCGAGAACCTGTCGAAGCGCGACCAGTGAAGCTGCTCGCGCATCGCCTCTTCCGCTTCTGCCGGGCAGGTGAAGGACTCGGGCCGGAGCTGCGCACCGGGACACCCCGCCGCCAGCGCCGCGACGAGCGACAGCGCCGCGCACTCGACGACGGCGGCGGGCTTCTTCTTCAGGCGGGGCGTGCGTCCCTGGGACGGACCTTCGGGTGCGGGGGTCTTCAAGGCGGATCCTTCCTTCTGTGTTGCGTCGATTGCAGGCCCCGGGGGAGCCACGGGTGAGCGGCTGGGGGGTGACATATCAGGAGGCGCAGTCCTCCCAGGTACGGACCGGTTGGGGCTGGGAGGAGGTGGGCTCGCGGCAATGCGCGACTCGTTCCAGAGGCCCGCGACAACCCCGAGCGCGACGAGGACGGCGATGCCCGCGGGCCACCACGACCGCCGGCGCGGACGCTCCAGGAGGGCGCCCGGCCGCTTGAGGGGAACGGGAGTGGGTTGCAGCGGCAACGCCGCGGGAGGCCCCCCATGCGCCGGCTCCGCCGGGTGCTGTTCCGAGGGGCGGTGCACAGGCACGTCGTATTCGGCGGCGGTCTGCTGCCGGAGCTCCGCCAGCTCGCGGCGGAGCGCCTCGGTGTCAACCGGACGCCGCGCAGGCTCTCGTGACAGCAGGGTCAGCGCGAGGTCACTCACCCCTTCAGGGACGCGAGGATTCATCGCTCGGGGAGCTGGCGGCACGAAGACGCGGCTGTTCAGGTCGAAGCGCGCGCGAAACTCCGTCGGTCGAGGGTCGGTCAGCAGCTCATGGAGCATGACGCCCAACGCGAAGATCTCGTCAGCCACCCGGGAGGCGTAGCGGGCTCGGGGCTCGTCCTTGTGGTCCTGCATGAACTGGAACTGCTCGGGGGCCCGGTAGCGTTCCGTCCCCGGAGGCAAGCCGCCATCCGTCAGGTCCTCGGCGAACGCATGGGTCGCGCATCCAAAATCGATGATGACGGGCTCGCCGTCGCTCTTCCGGATCAGCACGTTGGACAGCTTCAGGTCCCGATGCAGGATGCCCCGGCGGTGCATGTAGGCCAGCGCCCCGGCGATCTTCTCGAAGACCCCAAGGACTTCGCGAAAGGAGGGGTGCTTGCGCTCGGCCCACTCCGCGAGCGTCCAGCCGTCCACATAGTCGAGCGCGAGATAGAGGTTCCCACTCTCCGCGAGCCCGTAACCGCGCGGCCGGATGATGTTCGGATGGTCCAGCATGAGCAGCGTCGTCACCTCGCGCAGGGTCCGAGCGTGGGTCTGCTTCGGGTCGCCGCTGGCCTCCCGGTGCCTGGCGACCTTGAGGGCACGACGCTGGCTGTTCTTCTCGCCAAGAAAGACGAATGCGAATCCGCCGCCGCCCAGCGCCTTGGAAACCTGCCACCCGTCAATGAAGGTGTTGGCCGATGCTTCCGTCGGATGCAGGGTCACTGGGACGCCCCCGCTCCGGACTTCGGGAAGCGCACGTCCGGAGTCGATAGACGGCGCCCGCCATCCCCGCGCACCTCCACGGTGAAGACGAGATCCGCCTTCGGATCCATCACGGGCACTTCCACGACCGCGAGCACGCGCCCCCGTCTTCCAGAGGGGATCGGTCCTCTCGGCTCCACCATGAGCCGCGCACGCAAGGGCATGCCGGCCCGGCCCGTGAATGTCGCCTCCTGCGGCGTCCAAGGCGGCCGGCCAGCGCCGTTAGTGATTGTCATGTCCACGAGGATCCAGCCCTTGCCTCGAAACGAGATGCCAGCTTCGGAACCGAGCCCACTCGCAGTATCCAGCATGTCTTGGACTCTGGAGGTCGTGACGCCCTCCGAGCCCAGGTAGCCGAGCAACACGAAGTCTTCGGGCTTCGGCACCGGAGCGGGAGCGTCCGCCGGACAGGTCCCGTTCGGCGGCTCCGGGCGTTGCACGTCGATCCGCGAGTTCACTTCGGCGGGGTCGGTCACGAGCACGAAGGCGGCCCGTGCGGGCGCTCGGCCGTCGGCGAAGAAGACCCCGAACTCTTGACGTTCACCGTCGCCAAGGTCGGCCACGGGCTGAACGATGACGGAGCGTTCGCCCGCATCCAGGACGCGGATCCGGCACTCGTCGAAGGTCAGGGTCTTCTTCTGGATGGGCGAGGAGAAGAGGAACACCGTCGGCGTGTCTCCAGCGACGTGGACGACGGGCATCGGTCCGGTGGACGTGCTGGAGAGGAGCACGGAGCGCTTGCGCTCAATACGCGTCCGCGTGGCCGGCTGGGACTGCGCGGCGGCTCCCCAAGCAATTGTTAGCGCGAGGGGAAGAGCCAATCTGAAGGGTTGGAGCAAGGATGCGTAACCTCCCGAATGGGAAGGCTACCATCGCCGCCGTTCGTGCAGCGGGGCTCATTCCTGCCGCCGGAGCGGCGTCCCAGGCCCCTGAATCGGGTCAGGGCGGCGCACGTCCGCCAATCGCCGGGAACCGCTCATAGGCCCGCTTGAGCGCGTCCAGGTGGGCGGGGTTGTCCAGGTCGAGCGGCGCGTCGGTGAGCTGCACGACCCATCCGCCCGATTCCGTGCGCCGCGCGCGTGAGAGCAGTTCGGCGTCGCGCGTGGGGTCCGGGAACCCGATGGCCTGCGCGGCGGCAGCCGACCAGTAGTTCAGCCACCCAAGGTAATAGGGAATCTCGGGCGCGCGGATGTGCTCGAAGAGCCTCAGGGCGGGCAATCCCCGGCGTGGGGATGGGGGTCCTTCCAGCGTGGGGGCGGTCTGATACGCGATGTCCACGGCGGCGTCGTCTGGCGTCGCCTCCCCCCATCGCGCACGTGCCCCTTCCGCTACGCCCTCAAGCACAGCCGCCGCTGACGCGATCACGGGCTTGTCCAGTGGCAGTTTGGCATGCACTTCGAACAGGTCCTGAGCACCTGGGCTGAAGAGTCCTGATCTTTCCCTTCCCCAGACCGTCACGGGGGAGCCCTGGTCTCCGTTGCACACGATCGGGAATCCTCCATCCTCGATCTTTTCCAGGATCCACCCATCACGCAGCGGCAATGCGATAGGACGCCCGCCATTGGAGAGTCTCCACTCCAGCCGCAGGCCGGGAAGCGCCTTCTCCATTCCATGAACGCTATCAATTGTGCGGCGGTCTTTGCCCACAAGCGCGGGCGCGTAGACGATGATGCCGAGTCTTTTTCGGGCAGTCATCGTTTGCACCCCGTGACAACGATATTGAGGCTCCGGTCCTCCCGCTGAAGCGCGTCTTTGTGCGCCTGGGTGCTCACCCCAATGACGAAACCATATCCACACGCCGCCGCGGCCTTCCGCTCTTTGTTCAATTGTTTGATTTCCTTCTCAATCTCCCGATCTCGAACATAGTCGTTGTACGTATCAAATTGATGGGTCTTGATCTCCCACAGCTTGCGAACGCCGACTTGCAGCGCATCGAAGCGCACGCCTCCAACGAGCACGTCCATCCCGGGATAGCGGTTGGGCGGGAACCTGTCGGCGCACTCATTATGCGGGTCGTCCTCGCCCGCGTGAGGTACTGGAACAGGCTCGCAACTGGCGCGGCCCGTCCGGTCCACAGGGACAGGCGGCACCGGGGGCTGCCAGTCCTGCCCCGCTGGCTCGGGCTTCGGCTTGGGCTTGCGTTGCGCTTCGGCTTCCCGGGATGACACCTTCGCTCCTCGTGAGGTCCCTGCTTCCTCGGGGTAGGCATGGCGGAGTTCATATGCATCCAGCGCTTCCTGGATGGCGACGGCGACCACCAATCCTCCAAGCACGATGACGGCTCCCACGGCGATCTCAGGAGCCGCCAGCACGCAGAACCCAAGCCCCACGGCTGCGGCATCCGCTGAGGCGACCGAGCATCTTCCCGTGGTGTCGTGGAACTCGATCCGGTCAGGGTCGAGGGTCCGATAGCACTTCTCCACCAGCACGGGCCAAGGCTGGGAGGCCTCACGGACAGCGCACCGCCCCCCGTCCGTCCACGGCAGCGTCGCCGCTCGCTGGAGGTTGGCGAGCCTCGGGTTCCGGGACACGAACTCTCTTGGGCTCGGCGCCGACGTGGCGCACGAGGAGAGGATGATCAGGAGTGCGGCGCAGGCGCAGAATCTCATGGTCACGTTCTTTCAGTCGAGCCAGGGGAGCAGGGCTGTCGGCCTGTGGAGACTGGCAGCAAGTGGTCGACGACTGGGGCCTGGAACGTGCTGACGCGCTGCAGCCCTGGCTCGAAGGGGCACGAGATGGCGCGGCACGAATGAACAGTGGCCGGCCGACGAGCGGAGCGGGCCGTCCCCCGCGCCCGCGTCCCGGAAGAAGCCATTGGCCCTGGGTCGCAAGCGCCGCACCCCTTGGCGCGGCGCCAAGGGCAGACAAATCCTTCCGGACTGCAATCCGCTGTTCGCCCGCCCGCTCTCCGGACCCGGGACCGGGCCTTCGTGCGGGTCCCTCTCCCCAATGGCAGACAAGTGGGGTAGCACGGGGCGCACGCCATGCTTCCTCCCCCGACGCCCGCGGATGAGCCGCGGCGCCTCCAGGCGCTGCGTTCGCTGTGTCTGCTGGACACGCCCGCCCACGAGCGCTTCGACCGCATCGTGCGCGCCGCGTCGCACCTGTTCCGGGTGCCCATCGCGCTCGTGTCGCTCATCGACGAGGACCGCCAGTGGTTCAAGGCCCGCCAGGGGCTGGACGCCACGGAGACGCCTCGCGAGGTGTCCTTCTGCGGCCACGCCATCCTCTCCGCCTCCACCTTCGTGGTGCCGGACGCGCTGAAGGACCCGCGCTTCCACGACAACCCCCTGGTGCTGGGCGCTCCCTTCGTCCGCTTCTACGCGGGCCACCCCCTGCGCGCCGCGGACGGCAGCCGCGTGGGCACCTTGTGCCTCATCGATTCCCAGCCTCGCGACTTCTCCGACGCGGACCGCGCCGCGCTCGCGGACATGGCCGGCTGGGCGGAGGTGGAGCTCAACGCCCTGCATGAGCGCGAGGCCCGCGCCGCGCTGGAGCAGCAGGAGCGCTTCTTCGAAGTCTCCGTGGACATGCTCTGCATCGCCGCCATGGACGGCACCTTCCTGCGCCTGTCCCGGGCCTGGAGCCGCACCCTCGGCTTCTCCGACGCGGAGCTCTACAGCACGTCCCTGGTGGACCTGGCCCTGGAGGAGGACCGCGCCGCCACCTCCAAGCACCTGGCCCGCGCCCTGGAAGGCGCCCCCGTCCTCCAGTTCGAGCACCGCGCCCGCTGCCGTGACGGCTCCTGGCGCTGGCTCCAGTGGAACGCCGTGCCGGACCCGGAGGAGGGGCTGCTCTACGCCGTCGCCCGCGACGTCACCCAGGCCCGCCTGCTGGAGGAGGAGCGCCACCGCGTGGAGCGGATGAAGAACGAGTTCATCTCCACCGTGAGCCACGAGCTGCGCACGCCGCTCACCTCCATCCGCGGCTCGCTGGGCCTGCTCTGTGGAGGCATCGCCGGTCCGCTGGACTCGCAGGTGGCCCAGATGGTGGGCATCGCCCACAAGAACAGCGAACGGCTGCTGCGCCTCATCAACGACATCCTGGACCTGGAGAAGATGGAGTCCGGCCGGCTGGACCTGAACCTGGCCCCCACGGACGTCGCGCCGCTGCTGGCCCAGGCGCTCCAGGCCCACCAGGGCTACGCGGACGAATACGGCGTGCGCCTGGAGGCCGTCGTGGACATCCCCGACGCCCGCGCCCGCGTGGACGAGGACCGCTTCATCCAGGTGCTGGCGAACCTCCTGTCCAACGCCATCAAGTTCTCCCCCCAGGGCGAGCGCGTCACCCTGTTCCTCACCCGCGAGGCGGGCGCACTGCGCGTGGGGGTGCAGGACCATGGCCCGGGCATCCCGGAGGCCTTCCAGTCCCGCGTCTTCCAGAAGTTCGCCCAGGCGGACGCGTCCGACACCCGCAAGCGCCCCGGCACCGGCCTGGGGCTGAGCATCGCCCACGGGCTGGTGGCCCGCATGGGCGGCACCCTGCGCTTCACCACCGCCCCCGGCGCCGGCACCCGCTTCTCCTTCGACCTGCCGGAGTGCGGCCCCGGGCCGGACGCCACCTGAGGGGATCCACTTCCGGCCCGCGCCCGTAACCCCCGATCCAAACCCCTCTTCCCGGAGCACTCCCTCCCATGGCGAAAATCGAGAAGGTCCTGCTCGTGGACGATGAGGATGACATCCGCACCATCGGGCAGCTGAGCCTGAGCCGTGTGGGGGGATGGAAGACGGTGCTCGCGTCCTCGGGCGCGGAGGCCCTGGAGAAGGCGGGTCAGGAAGGTCCCGACCTCATCCTCCTGGACGTGATGATGCCCGGCATGGACGGGCCCACCACGTTCGGCCGGTTGCGCGCCCAGCCCGCCACCGCGAACACGCCCATCATCTTCATGACCGCCAAGGTCCAGAAGCAGGAGGTGGCGCGCTACCTGGAGCTGGGCGCGGTGGGCGTCATCGGCAAGCCGTTCGACCCCATGACGCTGCCGCAGGAAATCCGCCGCCTGGTGCCCTGATGGAACCCCGCCTGTCCAAACGCTCCGCCGCGCTGGCCGCCGGCGCCCTGGTGCTCCTGAGCGCCCTGTTCGTCCTGGGCCGCCCGGGCTCCACCGCCGACCACGACCGCTACCGCACCCAGCTGCGGCAGCTGCGCGTGGCCACGTCGGAGCTGGAACAGGACGTGCTGCGTCAGCGCGTGGGCATGGCGGAGCTGCACGGCGCCTCCGACCGGGACTTCGAAGCGCTGGCGGCCCGCGCCCGCATGCTGCGCACGGCGCCCGGCTTCCTCCCGGCGGAAGGGATGCGGTCGCTGAACGTGTCCCTGGACACGTACCTGCGCGTGCTGGAGGGCTCGCGCGTCCTGCTGACGGCGGCCCGCGAGAAGGACCAGAAGCTGGCGGCCCTGCGCGAAGCCTTCCCCGCGGCCGTCGCCTCCGCCACCGCCTCGCTGCCCCCGGGCGCGCTTCGGGAGCAGGCGGAGGCGCTGGGCGTGGACGTCATCCTCGCCTCCCGCGCGCAGGGGGAAGCGTCGGGGGCCCGCGTGGAGGCCTCGCTCGCGCGACTGGCCCGGGCGCGTGAGGGGCAGCCGCTCTCCGGCCCCGCCCGCGCCGCGCTGGACGGCCTGGAGGCCCGCGCGCGCGAGCTGACGGCGCTCCAGCGCTCCGCGGACGCGTCCTTCCAGGCGCTGCTGGACCCCGGCGCTACTGGAGAGGCCGAGCGCCTCATCTCCACGTACCTCCAGCTCCAGGAGCAGTCCCAGGCCCGCGCGGAGCGCACGCGCATCGTGCTCTTCGGCGTGTCGCTGCTGCTGGTGGGCTACGTGCTCGTCGTGCTGGTGCGGCTGGCCCGGGCGTCCGCGGCGCTGGGGGAGCTCAACCGGGGGCTGGAGGCGCGCGTGGCGGAGCGCACCCAGGCCCTGTCCGCCGCGAGCGCGGAGGCGCGGGCCAGCGACGCGCGCAAGGCCGCCATCCTGGAGGCGTCGCCGGACGGCATCGTGGTGCTGGACGAGTCCGGCCGCGTCGCGGAGTTCAACCCCGCCGCGACGTCCCACTTCCGCCTGCCGTCCGTGCGGGCGGTGGGCGCGGACTTCCTGTCGCTGGCGCTGCCCGCGTCGCTGGCGGCCTCGCAGCGGGAGGCCGTCCACGCCGCGCTCCTCCATGACGGCGGCGCGCGGCGCGTGGAGACGCCGTGCCTGCGCGCGGACGGCGACGTGTTCCCCGCGGAGCTCACCTTCGCGCGCGTGCACGCGGACGGCCCGCCGCGCACCACCGTCTTCGTGCGCGACCTCACGGAGCGCAAGGCCGTGGAGCGGATGAAGAACGAGTTCGTCTCCACCGTGAGCCACGAGCTGCGCACGCCGCTCACCTCCATCCGCGGCTCGCTGGGCCTCTTGGAGAACGGCATCGTGGGGGAGCTGCCCTCGCAGGCGCTGGACATGGTGCGCATCGCGCGCACCAACACCGAACGGCTCATCCGCCTCATCAACGACATCCTGGACCTGGAGAAGATGGAGTCGGGGATGCTGGAGCTGAAGCTCCAGCCGCAGACGGCGCAGGACCTGGTGGAGGCCACGCTCGCGGGCGTGCAGGGCATGGCGGAGACCGCGCACGTCACCCTGCGCTCGGACGTGGAGGGCGCGCCGCAGGTGAAGGGCGACCGCGACCGGCTCATCCAGGTGCTCACCAACCTGGTCTCCAACGCCATCAAGTTCTCCCCCCAGGGCTCCTCCGTGGTGGTGGCGGCCGGCTTCACGGGGGACGGCCGGGTGCGCTTCAGCGTCACGGACCAGGGCTCCGGCATCCCGGAGGAGAAGCTCCCGCGCCTCTTCGGCCGCTTCCAGCAGCTGGACGCGTCCGACACCCGCTCCAAGGGCGGCACCGGCCTGGGGCTGGCCATCTCGCAGGCCATCGTGGAGCAGCACGGCGGCCGCATCGAGGTGAACAGCCCGCCCGGCCAGGGCGCCACCTTCCACTTCACCCTGGAGGCCCTGCGCGTCGCCGCGCCGGGTGCCTCCGCGGTGCTGCCCACGGACGAGTCGCGCCACAACGTGCTCATCGTCACCGCGGACACGGACCTGTCCGCCCTCTTGCGCGGCCTGCTGTCGCACGAAGGCTACCGGGTGGTGCGCGCCGCCACGCTCACGGAGGCCGTGCAGGCGGTGGAGCACTCGCTGCCGGACGCGCTGGTGGTGGACACGCAGATGCCGGACGGCCCCGTGCTGGACTGGGTGCGCCGCCTGCGGGAACAGCCGCGCACGCGCGAGCTGCCCGTGCTGGCCCTGTCCGGGCGTTCGCAGACGGGGGTGAAGGACGCGGGCACGGCGCTGCTGGTGGACTGGCTGCCCACGCCCGTGGAGGAAACGCGGTTGCTGAAGACACTGCGTTACGCCATGCGCCAGCCGGGCCAGGCGCGCGTGCTGGTGGTGGATGACGACGCCACCACGCGCCGGGTGCTGTGCGCGCAGTTCGAACGGCTGGGCGCGCTGTGCATCGAGGCGGCGGACGGGGAGAGCGCGGTGGCGCTCGCGCGGGACACGCCCCCGGACCTCATCGTGCTGGACGTGGGGCTGCCCCGGCTGGACGGCTTCGAGGTGGTGGACATCCTGCGCCAGGGCAAGGGCCGCGCCACGCCGCTCATCGTCTTCACCGGCCGCGAGCTGTCGCGCACCGACCAGCGCCAGCTCACCCTGGGCATCACCCGGCACCTGACGAAGGCCCGCGCTTCCGAGGAGGAGCTAATGGCCTCCGTGCGGGAGCTGCTCAACGGACTGCTGGCCCGCCGCGACGCCGCGGCCGAGCCCCGAAAGGCGATGCCATGAGCACCGCTCGCACTGACAAGATGCTGCTCTTCCTGGAGGACGACCGCGACCTCCAGACGCTGGTCTGCACCTTCCTGCGCGACAAGGGCTACCAGGTGACGCCCGCGCGCTCCGCCGCGGAAGCGCGCGAGGTGCTCCAGTCCAAGCCGGTGGACGCCGCCATCGTGGACGGCCTGTTGCCGGGCATGACGGGCGCGGACTTCATCCGCGAGCTGCGCCAGACGAAGCCGAACCTGCCGGTGCTCTTCGCGTCCGCCTTCTGGAAGGACCTCAAGAGCCACGAACTGCTCACGCGCCAGCTGGGCGTGGCGCGCGTGGTGCACAAGCCCTACCGGCCGGAGGAGCTGGCGGTGTGGCTGGAGCAGCTCTTCGCGGTGGTGGAGCCGCCGCCCCCGCCCTCGGAGTCCCTCGGCTCGATGGACGACGACGAGGACGACGAGCCCGTGGACGACTTCGCGGCCAGCCTGGCCCTCTTGAGCGCGGACTACGGCGCGAAGCTGCCGGAGCGGCTGGCCTCGCTCCAGGCCCTGTTTGGCAGGGGGCGCCACGGCGACGCGGCGGCCATGGAGGAGGCCTACAGCGTCGTGCACAAGCTGCACGGCACCGCGGGCAGCTACGGCTTCCGCGACGTGAGCATCGCGGCGGGAGCGCTGGAGGACGTGCTCCAGCCGGTGAAGACCGGCGGCACGCTGGACTGGGCCCGGGTGGACGCGGGCTTCCGCGCGCTGGAGGACCGGGTGTCGCTGCCGGTCCTCACCCCGGAGCCGGAGGCGGAGGAGGCCGTCGTCGCCGCCATGGGCACGCTGCTCGTGGTGGACGAGGACGCGGCCATCCTCGCGGACGCGAAGCAGATGGGCGACCGGGAAGGGGTGCGGGTGGTGACGGCCCGCTCGCCCCAGGAGGCCTGCGCCGCGGTGGAGCGTCAGTGGGTGGACGGGGCGCTGCTGCACATGGGCTCAGCGGGGCTCGCCACCGCGAACGCGCTGCGCGCGATGGAGGGCCACCAGTCCCTGCCGCTGGCCTTCTCCAGCACCGGGGCGGGCCTCCAGGAGCGCGTGCACGCGGCGCACGCGGGCGCGTCGCTGTTCCTGCCCCGGCCCTTCACCCAGCAGGACTTCGCCACCGCGGCGGAGCGGCTGGTGACGGCGCGCCGGCTGGAGCGCGCCAAGGTGATGGTGGTGGATGACGATCCGGAGGCGGTGCGCGCCCTCTCCCAGGCGCTGGTGAGCGACGCGGTGGAGGTGGTGGGGCTGGAGAACGCCTACGGCCTGCTGGACGCGCTCGCGCAGCACCGCCCGGACCTGCTGCTGCTGGACGTGCAGATGCCCGGGCCCAGCGGCTTCGATTTGTGCCGCATCCTGCGCCTGACGCCGGAGTGGCAGGAGCTGCCCATCCTGCTCATCACCACGCAGGTGGGGCTGGAGTTCCGGCTGGCCGCGTTCCAGGCCGGCGCGGACGACTACCTGGCCAAGCCCGTGCTGAAGGAGGAGCTGCGCGCCCGCGTGCACGCCCGGCTGGAGCGGGCGCGGCTGTCGCGCGAGCGCACGGAGCGCGACGCGCTCACCGGCCTCATGCTGCGCCGCCCCTTCGTGGAGGCGGTGGCCACGCGGCTGTCGGAGGCGCGCCGGAGCGACAGGCCGCTGGCGCTGTGCTTCCTGGACGTGGACCACTTCAAGAAGGTGAACGATCAGCACGGCCACCTCGCGGGGGACCGCGTGCTGACGCGGCTGGGCCGGCTGTTGGGGGCGCGCTTCCGCCGCGAGGACCTGCGCGCCCGCTGGGGCGGCGAGGAGTTCGTCGTCGCGCTGCTGGGGGAGACGCCGGAGAGCGCGAAGGAGATCCTCTCCCGCACCGCGGAGGAGCTGGCGGGGATGGCCTTCGAAAGCGACGCGGGACACACCTTCCACGTCACCTTCAGCGCGGGGCTCGCGGTGGCGCCCATGGACGGCACCACCCTGGATGAGCTCCTGCGCGTCGCCGACGCCCGGCTCTACCGGGCGAAGGAGAACGGCCGCAACCGCATCGAAACGGAGTGACGCCAGCGCGTCACGGCTCCGCCAGCACCAGCAGCCCGCGCGACATGTCGATGGCGTACACGTACCCGTCGCCCGGCACGCGGATGCCAATGGCCCCCTGGTAGAGGCTGGAGGTGCTGTGCGGGTGCGCTTCCTGGAAGGAGTCGAAGGCGGCGATCTCCTTCGGCTGCTCGGGGTGGGCCACGTCGAAGACGCGCACGCCCTCGTGGTACCAGGCCACGTAGAGCCGCGTGCCCTTCAGCACCATGTTGTGGATGGACGTCTGCGGGCGCTTCTTCACCTGGCCGATGAGCTGGATGTTCGCGGGGTGGGTGACGTCCAGCACGCGCAGGTGCGCGCCAAAGCGCTCGCCGCCCTCGAAGGCGATGGTGCGCCCGTCGATGGTGCCCACCGCGTTCGCGTGGCTGTACTGGCCGTCGAAGGCATACGTGCCCAGCACGGGCGTCCAGTCCGCGCGCTTCACGTCCAGGACGACATAGCCCCTGCGCGTGTGGTTGACGTAGAGCCGGTCCTGGTAGGCGAACGCGTCGTGCGGGTAACTGATCTCCCCCTCACGGGGCACGGAGATGCGGTTGAGCAGCAGGGGATCCAGCGGCGAGGTCACGTCGAACAGGAGCGTCTCGCCGTTGGGGGACGGGGACATGGCGTACAGCCGGTCGCCGTCCACGAACACGGTGTGCACGTCGATGACGCCGCCGGGCAGCGCGCGCACGTACTGCGGGGACGCGGGGTTCGTGATGTCGTAGACGATGAGGCCGGAGTCGCCGCTGGCGACGTAGAGCGCGTCCCCCTTGGACCAGACGCCGTTCCAGTAGTTGTCGGTGGGCAGGCTCACGCGGGTGACGAAGACCGGGTGGGCCGGGTCGCTCACGTTGAAGACGCTCAGGCCGCCAGCCTCGTCGCGCCGGGGGAGGGACACCACGTAGGCGTGGCCCTGGGTGACGTAGACGTCCACGGGGTCACCCTCGGGGACGGCGGTCTCGGAGACGAGGCGCATCTCCTGGGCGCCCGTGTCCTCTTCCCGGTCCAGGTTCATCCGCCGGGCGTCGAAGGTCCCGGAGTAGTCCGGCACGCCGTCGGTGCAGCGCACGAAGCAGCCGGTGATGCGTCCGGGCTCCGGCACGTGGCAGCCCGCGAGCGCGTACCGCTGCTTCTTCTTGGAGGAGGTGGTGACTTCGCCGGTGACGAAGAACCCCTGGGCGTCCACCTGGTTGCGCACGAGGGGCCAGCCCAGGAAGGAGGGGTTCGTGTCCAGGCGGAAGCCCGCGCCGAACACGCTCGTGGCGTGGTAGCGGAGGACGGCCTGGTAGACGCCGGACTGCTCCAGGGCGCCCACCGCCCGCAGGTCACAGCCGGTGAGGCGGAAGCTGGCCGGGTCGGTGCAGTTCGCACGGGGCGCCGCGTAGTCCGCGTCCATGCAGGGCTCGGTGGGGACCACGTCCACGTAGTCGGTGAGCTCGACGACGGGCTGCGGATCCGAAGTGCCGGCGTCCGGCACGGAAGGGGCGTTGTCGCTGCATCCGGACAGGGACAGGGCGCAGGCGAACAGGCCTGTGCCCACGAGGCGAAGGGCGGACGTCATGGGATGGAGGCTCCAGCGCAGGGCTTCGCGGTCCACGGCCGACGCGCGAAGCCCCAGGAGTCTAGCCCACGGCCCGAAGCGGATGCGCGAGCCCCCGAAGCACGCCGGTCCGGGTAGGCTCGCGAGCACGTCATGCCCCTCACGCGTCTGGACATCGCAGGCTACCGCTCCGTGCGTCAGCTCCACCTGGAGCTGGGGCCGGTGACCGTGGTGGTGGGACCCAACGGCAGCGGCAAGACGAACCTGTACCGCGCGCTGTACCTGCTCGCGGCGGCGGCGGAAGGACGGCTCGCGCGCACGCTGGCGGACGAAGGCGGCGCCCCGAGCGTGATGTGGGCCGGCCCGCGCGACCCGAAGAAACCGGCGCGCGTGCGCGTGACGGTGGACCTGGACGACCTCACCTACGAGCTGCAATGCGGCGTGGTACCCAGCGCGCCCGGAGAGCCGCGACCGACGATGTTCACCCTGGACCCGGAGGTGAAGGAGGAGCACCTCTGGGGGCACTCCGGAGGCCGGCGTCTGGTGTTGATGGAGCGCAAGGACCGCACGGCCTTCATCCGCGACTCGGACGGAAAGCGCGTGACGTTCCCCACGGAGCTGTGGGGCGCGGAGTCGGTGATGGATCAGCTCTCCGAACCGCACCGCTTCCCCCGGCTGTCGGAGGTCCAGCGCACGTTGGGAGCGTGGCGCTTCTACCACCACTTCCGCACCGACCCGGACGCGCTGCCCCGGCACCCGCAGGTGGGCGTGCGCACGCCAGTGCTCGCATCCGACGGGCGCGACCTCGCGGCGGCGCTTCAAACCATCTGGGAGGTGGGGGACGAGCGCGCCCTGGAGCAGGGCATCGACGACGCCTTCCCCGGAGCGAGGCTGGAGGTGCGAGCGGAGCAAGGCCGCTTCAGCCTCTTCCTGCACATGCCCGGCCTGTCGAGGCCCATGGCGGCCGCGGAGCTGTCGGACGGAACGCTGCGCTACCTGTGCCTGCTGGCGGCGCTGCTCAGCCCCAGGCCGCCCCCGTTCCTCGCGCTGAATGAACCGGAGACCAGCCTGCACCCGGAGCTGCTCGAACCGCTGGGCCGGCTCATCGTGCGAGCCTCCGAATACAGTCAGGTCTGGGTGACGACGCACGCGGAAGCGCTCGCCCGAGTCATCGCCGACAAGACCGGCACCTCGCCCGTGCACCTGGAGAAGCAGCAGGGCGCGACGACGGTGAAGCGGACCTGGAACGAAGAATGACGCCCGGCCTCTACCTCACGCACAAGCCCGTGGGCGCCACCAGCTTCGCCACCGTCCGGGCCTTCCAGGAGGAAGCGCAGGCGACGAGGCCCGGCCGCCGCACGGCGCTGGTCCACGGCGGCACGTTGGATCCGTTCGCGGAAGGGCTGCTGTTGATGCTGGTGGGTCCGGCCACGCACCTCTTCGAACACCTGCACGCGGCGCCCAAGGTCTACGAGGCCCGCGTGGAGTGGGGCACGGAGATGGACACCGGCGACCTGCACGGCCGCCCCGTGCACCAGGGTGACGCCTCCGCGCTCACGCCCGAGCGCCTCGACGAAGCGCTGCGCCCGTTCCTCGGCTGGACGGACCAGGTGCCGCCCGCCACCAGCGCGAAGAAGCTCGGAGGCGAGCCCGCCTACCGCAAGGCCCACCGGGGTGAAGCCGTGGACCTGCCCCCGTCGCGCGTGTACCTGCACGCCGCGCGGTGGCTCTCGCACGACCTGCCTGGAGCCAGCGTCCTGGAGCTGACCTGCCGGGGCGGCTACTACGTCCGCTCCCTGGCCCGCGACCTGGGGCGCGCGCTCGGCTGCGGCGCGCACCTCTCCGAGTTGAAGCGCACGGCCATCGGTCCCTGGAAGGACCCGGGCCCCGGCCATCGTATCGAACTGCACGGCCGAGACCTGCTGCCCTGGACGCACTCACGCGCGCTCACGGATCAAGACGTGGGCACCCTGCGCCAGGGCCAACCCATTCCCGTCGCGCCGCTCCAGGCTCCGGACTGGCGCCTCCCACCGGGCTACCCGGAGCCACCGGGTCCCGTGCGCGGCTTCCACCAGGGGAAGTTGACCTTCCTGCTCACGCCCCGGGACGGCGTGCTCGCGCCAGAGACAGAGCTGCGCGGCGGCGTCTAGAACAGACGCCCCATGGCCCCACCCGACCTGAAGACCGTCGAGCTGACCCCGGTGCTCTGGCCCGACCTCGAGAAGCTCTTCGGCCCCAACGGCGCCTGCGGCGGCTGCTGGTGCATGTACTGGCGCATCCCGGAGGGCGAGCGCTACGACGACGTGCGAGGCCCCGACGCGAAGCGCCGCTTCAAGGCCCTGGTCGCGAGCGGAGCCGCGAAGGGCGTCCTCGCCTACGCGGACGGCGAACCGGTGGGCTGGGCCACCTTCGGCCCGCGCCGCGACTTCCCGCGCCTGGACCGCGCCCCCAGCTTCAAGTGCGACGACGCGGACACGGTCTCCTCCGTGCCCTGCTTCTTCATCCACCGGAACTGGCGCAACCAGGGCGTGGCCACCGCGCTGCTCGCCGCCGTGGAGGCCGCGGTGCGCCGCGAAGGCCCCCACACCCTCGAAGGCTATCCGGTGAAACCACCCCGGGGCGAAGCGCGTATCAGCAACGGAATGGCCTACACGGGCACGCTCCCGTTCTTCCTCAAGCGCGGCTACGTCCACGTCGGGGACCGCCCCGCCGGAAAGCAGCGCGTGCGCAAGGCGCTCAGGCCCGCGCGCCGGAAGTGATGCTTCCGGTCACCACCCCGGGGGTGGGGGGGATGGTGACTGTCATCACCGCTGGTGACTGTTGTCACCACCCCGGCCTTCGCGTCATCACCGCGTAACTCCATGGAATCACTCAGGGTGTGCTGGCAGGCAGGGCTGGCACGACGCGCGCAATAGGTCCCGGCATGACTGCTTCCGCAAAGGAAGCCGCTCCTACCGGAGATCAAAAATGACCACCATCAAGTCCACCGTCACCACCTCCCTGAACAGCAGCGCGGCGCTCGGCAACAAGGAACTCGCCGTCCTGCGCGGGACCTCGTCCCCCGCGAAGCAGGCGGCGGAGATGGCCGCCACGCTGAACAACGTGAAGGCGCAGGTGGAAGGCCTGAAGTCGCAGCTGGCGGAGCTCAAGGCGAAGCAGGGCGGCGACCAGTTCACCACCGGCGGCGGCCACGGCTGCTGGGGCACCCCGAGCGACAACTGGCAGCCCAAGGACCTGGGCGCCCTGGTGGAGATGAACAAGCTCAACCAGACCCAGGGCCCCATCGGCGCGGAGAAGTTCGCGGACAGCATCGAGGCCGCCGTCGGCGACCTGGACGGCCAGGCCGCCTCCGGTGAGTACCGCGCCGTCGCGGACTGGGCCGCCAACAACCGCGAGCGCCTCACCCCGGAAGCCCGCCAGGTGATGGACATCTACAGCAAGTACGCGGCGCTCTCCCAGGCGCGCGGCGAGTCCGGCATCCCTCAGGGTGACTTCAAGAAGATGCTCGCGGAGATGCGCGACGTGGGTGACGCCGGCGCGAAGAAGTCGCTCGCCAACCTGGACAGCAAGACCCACGGCGGCACGGTGTCTGGCCAGGACATGGCCCGCGCCATCCAGACGGGCACCGCGGACCACGACGGCCAGGCCGCCGGCGCGGAGCTGAAGGAGTTCGAGAAGTGGGCCTCCAAGAACGAGAGCCGCCTGTCCCCGGAGGCCAAGGAGGTCCTGGACGTCTACCGCAAGGCCGCCAAGGCCGCGCAGGCCGAAGGCCGCACCGGCCTCACGGACAAGGAGACCGCCGCCCTCAACAAGGAGATGCGCAAGGTGGGCGCCGGTGACGTGAGCGCCCGCAAGGCCACGGAGGCGCTGGACAAGGAGCAGGGCCCCATCTCCGGCGAGGACCTCACCAAGGCCATCAAGGACGGCATCTCCGACACCGACGGCCACTCCTCCACCTCCGAGCTGAAGGAGTTCGAGAAGTGGGCCGCCAAGAACGAGAGCCGCCTCACGCCCGAGGCCAAGGAGGTCCTGAAGACCTACCAGCAGGCCGCGAAGAAGGCCGGCCCGGAGGGCATGACGCAGAAGGAGGCCGACGCCATGTTCAAGAAGATGGACGGCTTCAAGACCTTCCACGACAGCTCCATGCGCGACGCGCTGGAGGGCCTGGACTCCAAGAAGGGCAAGATCTCCGGCAGCGACCTGACCGCCGCCATCGAGAAGGGCGCGGGGGACCTGGACGGCCAGGCGGCCGGCACCGAGTTCACCGACACGATGAAGTGGGCGCGCCAGAACTACGACCGCCTCACGCCCGAGGCGAAGAAGGTGGTGGACACCTACGAGAAGTACGCCACCCGGTCGCAGGCCCAGGGCTCCACGGGCATCGACCAGAAGGACTTCAAGAAGATGATCAACGAGATGAAGTTCATCAGCACCCCGCGCCCCACGCGCCCCGTGTTCTTCGCGGCCTGATGTGAAGCAGGGGGGATTTGAAGCAGGGGGGATTTGAAGCGAGGGGGATACAGCCACACGCATCCAGGGTTGTTCCCGCCGGTCGCCCGGCGGTGAACCCAGAGGTGCCCCGGACCTTCGGGGGAGGGTCCGGGGCCCTTTCATTTGCGGGCCCCGGTCGGGCCGGACAGGCTCGGAGTCTTAGTGCTTCTTCGCCTTGGCGATGGTGGCGTGCGCTTCCTTCACCACGTTCTCCACGGTGAAGCCGAACTTCTGCTGCAGCGCCTTGATGGGCGCGGAGGCACCGAAGCTGCGCATGCCGATGGCGCTGCCCGTGTGTCCCACCCAGCGCTCCCAGCCGAACGCCGCGCCCTTCTCCACGGAGACGCGCGCCTTCACGGACGGGGGCAGCACGCTGTCCTGGTACTCCTGGGGCTGCTGCTCGAACAGCTCCCACGAAGGCATGCTCACCACGCGCGCCTTGACGCCCTCGGCCTTGAGCTTCTCCGCGGCCTCCACCACCAGCGCCACCTCCGTGCCCGTGCCGATGAGGATGACGTCCGGCGTGCCGCCCTCCGCCTCCAGCAGCGTGTACGCGCCCTTGGCCACGCCGGACGCCGGCGCGAACTTCGTGCGGTCCAGCGTGGGCACCGGCTGACGCGACAGCACGAGCACCACCGGGTGGTGCTGCTGCTGCGCGATGTAGCGCCACGCCTCCGTCACCTCGTTGGCGTCACCGGGGCGCAGCACGATGTTGCCCGGCACCGCGCGCAGGGACACCAGCTGCTCCACCGGCTGGTGCGTGGGGCCGTCCTCGCCCAGGCCAATGGAGTCGTGCGTGAAGATGTGGATGGACGGAATCTCCATCAGCGACGACAGGCGCATGGAGGGGCGCTCGTAGTCACTGAAGATGAGGAACGTGGCGCCGTAGGCGCGCACGTGGCTCAGGTTGAGGCCGTTGACGATGGAGCCCATCGCGTGCTCGCGCACGCCGAAGTGGATGTTGCGGCCCGAGTACTCGCCCGGCTTCATGGACGTGGAGGCGGACAGGTACGTCTTCGTGGACGGGTTCAGGTCCGCGGAGCCGCCCACCAGCCACGGGTAGTTCTTCGCCAGCGCGTTGAGCACCTTGCCGCCGGACTCACGGGTGGCCATGCCCTTCGCGTCCGCGGGGAACACCGGCAGCTCCTTGTCCCAGCCTTCCGGCAGCTCGCGCTTGAGCATCGCCTCCAGCTCGCGCGCCAGCTCCGGGTGCTGCTTGCTGTAGTCCGCCCGCGACTTCTCCCACGCGTCGCGCAGCGCCTTGCCGCGAGCGCCCATGCGCTCCTGGAAGCGCTCGCGCACGCCGTCGGGCACCAGGAACTGCGCGTCCTCGGGCCAGCCGTAGGCCTTCTTGGTGGCCTTGATCTCCTCGGCGCCCAGGGGTTCGCCGTGGGCGCTGGCGGAGCCCTGCTTCTTGGGCGACCCGTAGCCGATGAAGGAGTTGACGATGATGAGCGTGGGCTTGCCGCGCTCGTCCTTGAAGGAGCGGTAGGCCTTGGACAGCGCGTCCAGGTCGTTGGCGTCGGTGACCTTCAGCACGCGCCAGCCGTAGCCCTCGAAGCGGCGGCCCACGTCCTCCGTGAAGGCCAGGTCGGTGCTGCCGTCGATGGAGATGTGATTGCTGTCGTAGATCCAGCACAGGTTGGGCAGCTGGAGGTGGCCCGCGAGCGACGCGGCCTCGGACGCCACGCCCTCCATCATGTCGCCGTCGCCGCAGAGCGCGTAGACGTCATGGGTGAACAGGTCGAAGCCCGGCTTGTTGAAGTGGCCGGCCAGCCACTTGCTGGCGATGGCCATGCCCACGCTGTTGGAGACGCCCGCGCCCAGGGGGCCGGTGGTGGTCTCCACGCCGGTGGTCCAGTGGTATTCCGGGTGGCCCGGGGTGGCGGAGTCCAGCTGGCGGAAGTTGCGGATGTCGTCCAGCGACACGGCCGGCACGTCGGTGACCTTGGCGTCCTTCACGCGCTTCACGCCGGCCAGGTGCAGCAGGCTGTAGAGCAGCATGGACGCGTGGCCGTTGGACAGGATGAAGCGGTCGCGGTCCGGCCAGTTCGGCTGGGCCGGGTCGTAGCGCAGCTCCTGCTGCCACAGCTGGTAGGCCACGGGCGCCAGCGCCATGGGCGCGCCCGGGTGGCCCGAGTGGGCCTTCTCCACCGCGTCCATGGACAGCGTGCGGATGGTGTTGATTGCCTGGGTATCGATCTTCTCGGTCGTCATGCGGCCTCCCGCGCTGAGCCTTCGTCGCGGGCGCACCATGCCGTAACTGGGTCCGCCGCGCCGCACCAAACGCGCCCGTCCGTCGGCAGGCACACCGACGGTCGGGCGGGGGGCCGGGGGCTTTTTCCGGGAATGCGCTACGGAACGCGGCCGCTCTGGACGAACGCCGCGACCACGGCATCGGTGAAGGCCCGGGAGCAATGGCCCTCCGGGTCCAGGTCGGGGTCCAGGATGGTGAGCTCCAGGCCCACCGCCTGGGGGCTCGCGAGCAGCGACGCGAGCAGCGCGGTCAACTCCTCCAGGCGCAGCCCGTCCGGGTTGGGCGAATCCACGGCGGGCATGACGCTCAGGTCCAGCACGTCCGCGTCCACGTGGATCCAGAACCCCGGAAGCCCCCGAGCCTCCAGCCGCGAGCGGGCCTCGTCGCCCACGGCCTTCGCGCCGCGCGCACGGATGGCGGTGAGCGGCAGCGAAGGGATGCGGGAGGTGTCGAACTCGTGCACCGCGGACTCGGCGGTGTCCTCGGCGGTGCGGGACAGGCCCAGGTGCACCACGTCCTCTTCGCGCAGGTAGGGCTTGAGGCCGTCCAGGTCGCACAGGGCATCGGGCCCATGTCCGGTGGCCAGCGCCAGGTCCAGCCCCGCCGCGGTGAACCAGCCCGCCAGGCGAGCGCGGTCCTTCACGTAGGAGAAGTCGTCATGCGCGTCGATGAACGCCAGCCCATGCGCCCCGGCCCGTCGAAGCGCGAGCGAAGAGCCCACGAGCACGCTGCAATCCCCACCCAGCAGCAGCACGAACCGTCCCAGGGCCCGCAGCGCGCCCACGCGGTCCGCGAGCGCCACGCTGTAGCGGCCCAGCGCCGCGCCGTTGCGGAAGCCGATGTCCGGCTCCGCCGCCGGTGAGTACGGAGGCGGCGTCACGACGCCCGCGTCCTCCGCGCCCAACCGCGCCACGATGCCCTGCTCGCGCAGGACCCGGGGCAGTTGATACACGCCCGGAATCGCACCCGGGGAAGCGGGCCGCAGGCCCAGGTTGGACGGCGCATCCAGGACGCTGATGGGCGGGAACATGGGGAAGAGATACCGCTGTTCCGGCCTGCTCGCCCTTCTTCAGTAGCGGGAGCAGCCCCTGGATGCGGATGGCTTTGGCGGATGGACGCTCAGCAGGTGTTTCCTGCCGTGAGTTGGATAGGCCGGAATGATTGGATTTTTCCTCCGCACCGGGAAATTCTGATGAGCGTTTGGGTTTGGCGTGTCGAGCAGGTGCTTTGACCCGCCCGATTACGAGGTGCGCAAAATCTAACGCCGCGCCGCCGCCCCGCGCGGTGTCTTCCCCCGGGTGAGGTGATTCACCGCCTCACCCAGTCCCTCCACGGTGAGGGCGAACATGGGGAACACGTTGGCGATGACCGCGATGGTGCCCGTGCGCCACGACCCGCGAGGCTCCGGGTTGAGCCACACGTTGCGCTCGAAGTGCTGCGCCAGCTGCATCATCCACGTGAGCCCCTCCAGCCCCTCCTGCCGGTACTGGCCATTCGCATCCGTGCGGATGCCCAGCTCATACGGGGCCATGGACGCGTCACCCACCATCACCAGCTTGTGATGCCTTCCCACCTGCGCGGTGAGCTCCGGCACGGTGATGCCGCCGGTGAGCTGCGGCGTGGCGTACAGCTTCCCGTAGACGCAGTTGTGGAAGTAGTAGGTCCGCAGCTCCTTGAAGTGCGAGGCCTGGCTGGCGACGCTGAACAGCCGGCTCACCAGGTGCGCGTACGGGTCCATGGACCCGCCCACGTCCATGCACAGCACCACGCGCGTGTTGGGCCGGCGCGGCGGGCGAGTCACCACCTCCAGCTCGCCCGCGTTCTTCGCGGTGGCGGCGATGCTCTCGTCCACGTCCAGCTCATCCGCCGCGCCCTCGCGAGCGAAGGCCCGCAGCTTGCGCAGCGCCACCGCCATCTGCCGCGTGTCCAGCACCACGTCGTCGCGGTAGCCCGCGTACTTGCGCGCGCCGGCCTGCCACAGCGCCTGCCCCTGCCGGCCGCCCGTGCCGCCAATGCGCACGCCCTGCCGGGCCGCGCCGTTGTTGCCAAAGGCAGACGCGCCGCCCGTGCCCACCCAGCGATTGCCGCCGTCGTGGCGCTCGGTCTGCTCCTTCAGGCGCTGCTCCAGTTGCCGGCGCAGCTCCTCCGGGTCCCACTGCTCCAGCAGCGCCAGCTCCTCCGGGCTCAGGTCGGTGCGCTCCTTGGCCTCCTCCAGCCAGGACAACAGCTCCTCGGTGAGCTTCAGCGCGTCGGACGCGACGCCCTGGAAGTGCGCGAGGAACGCCTGGTCAAAGGCATCCAGCTGCGTCTCCGAGTGCACCAGGAGCGCGCGCGCCACGTGGTAGAACCCATCCAGGCTGCTGTCATGCAGCCCGGCCTTCAGCGCCCCGGCCAGGGCGAGCGCCTCCTGCGCGCCCACCTTCACCCCGCGCTTTCGCAGCTCGTAGAAGAACGGCAGGAACATGGCGTGGTCCCCTTGCCGCTTAAGCGCGCGTCCGCCGGCCGCGCCCGAACGCCTCGGCCACCGCCACCAGGTCCTGCTCCTTCTTGAGCAGCGCGCCCAGGAACGGCAGCTGCTCCTCCAGCTTCAGCTCCACCACGCCGTTGGCCTTGAGCACCGAAATCCAGTCGATGAGCTCGCTGGTGGAGGGCCGCTTGCGCAGCCGCGTCATCGCGCGCAGCTCGTAGAAGACCTTGAGCGCCTGCTCCGCCAGGGCGGCGTCCAGCCCCGGGTGGTGCACGTCCACGATGCGCTGCATGAGCTCGCGCTCCGGGAAGTCGATGAAGTGGAACACGCACCGGCGCAGGAACGCGTCGGGCAGTTCCTTCTCGTTGTTGCTGGTGATGAGCACCACGGGGCGGTTCTTCGCCACGACCTCGTCGTTGGTCTCGGAGATGCGGAAGCGCATCCGGTCCAGTTCGTGGAGCAGGTCGTTGGGGAACTCCAGGTCCGCCTTGTCCACCTCGTCGATGAGCAGCACCACGCGCTCCGGCGAAGCGAAGGCCTCGCCCAGCGGCCCCAGGCGGATGTATCGCCGGATGTCTCGCACGTCCCCGTCCCCGAAGCGCGAGTCATACAGCCGCTGCACGGTGTCGTAGACATACAAGCCGTCCTGCGCGCGCGTGGTGCTCTTCACGTGCCAGGTGAGCAGCTTCAATCCCAGTCCCTGGGCAATCGCTTCCGCCAGGAGCGTCTTGCCGGTGCCGGGCTCGCCCTTGACCAGCAGGGGGCGCTGGAGCGTGAGGGCGCAGTTGACGGCCGCCTGCAGGCCCTCGCTCGTGAGGTAGGAGTCGGTGCCGCGGAAGCGAACAGGAGTGGGAACCGGAGTCATGGATGGCTCCTTTAACATCCTGGGCAATGTTTCCATCCCTCGACAGGCGGATGGGTGTATATCCTGCCCCACATGGCCCCACTTTCTCTTGAGACCGAACTTCGCGACATGGTCCGCCGCGAGTTGCAACTGCAACTGGCTCCCGTTCAGAAGGCCGTGGCCCGTATGGCCAAGGGGCTGGATGCGCTGGACGCGCTGCGCGCGGTAACCGACCGTCTGGCTCCGCTGTCCAGCCGCCTGGGTGCCGTGGCGGGCGTGCGTACGCCCACGCTGGCCCCGGAGCCGGCCGTCCGCCGCGGTCCGGGCCGTCCGCCGAAGTCCGCCGCCGCGAAGGCCGCGTCCGCCGCCGCGAAGGCCGCGCCCGCCGCGAAGGCACCGGCCGCGAAGGCCACGCCCGCCGCGAAGGCACCGGCCGCGAAGGCCGCGCCCGCCGCGAAAGCCGCGCCCGTGAAGACGGTCGCCGTGCCCGCCGCGAAGTCCCCGGGCCGTCCGCCGAAGGCCGCCGCCGTGGAAGACAACCAGGCCTGCGCCGTCATCGGCTGCAAGCGCCAGAGCCGCTCCAAGGGCTACTGCTCGGCGCACTACCAGAAGCTGCGCCTGCTCATCCGCACCGGCCGCCGTCCGGACGCGTGGGTGGATGGCGCGAAGTCGCAGTCGGTCCCGGACGTCACGCTGCCGCGTGGACGCGCGGGCAGCCAGGCGCTGAAGGAAGCGGCGAAGCCGGTCGCCCCCGCGGCGCCGCCCAAGCCCAAGGCGTGGCTGCGCAAGAAGGGCTCCAGTGGCGGAATGGTGTCGCTGAACTGACGGAGGACGTCGTCCGCGGTCCTCCCCGCGTGGCGGGTCGCCCCGAGCGGCCCGCCATCCGTGCCCCGGGCCCGACACGCACTGCTTCCTACGGTTGACATGAGGCCCGTGGCGGTGTGAATCCCGGCCCCATGAGCGAGCAATATCCAGTCACCGTCGCGGTCCGCCGTCCCGACGGTTCGGTGGAGCAGGTCCGGGTGGGCACGGCGTATCGGAACGAAGACGGCTTCACGCTGCAGCTGGGCGAGCTGTCCATGAGCGCCACGCCCGTCGCGGCGTCGGCCCCGGCGTACCGCCGTCCCGCGTCCTCGGGCGCCCCGTCCGGCGGGGGTGGTGGCGGCGACGGCACGCTCCTTCCCAACTACGGCCGCAGCAAGGGCGCCCCTGTCTACGGCGCCAGCCTCCAGGACCTGGAGTTCTACGCCAACGGCGCGCGCCGCTCCCTGGCGGACCCCAGCAAGTCGCGCTGGCACGACAAGGAGCGCCAGCTCCTCGCCGCCATCGAGGCGGAGATTGCCCGGCAGCGCGGTGAGGGCGGCGGTGGCGGCGAGCCCCCCGCGCGTGGCGGTGGTGGAGGCCGGGGCGGTGGCTACGGCTACGGCAACCCGCCGGACGACGGCGACATCCCGCCCCCCGGTGACGACGACAACATCCCGTTCTGAGGGGAACCTGGGCCCCGCGGCCATTCGACGGCCGCGGGAGATCCAATCGGTCCCGGTTTACGCAATACAGGTGGAGCGCGGTGCGCCCTGCTGGCCATCGGGGGAGGCATTGACATTCGGAAACCAATGGCAGACACCATGCGTGTTTTCGATGTCCACTTTGAGTGAATTGACACGCCGCGTGTGATTCATTCCACGTCGGTAGCTTCACTTTTGAAGTATTCCGCATCCTCCTGATTTCCCAGGCCTCAGGGGGTCTTCTGTCATCGCGTGCACTTCACGGATGACGTGTCCAGGAACAGGAACTCCGTCTTTCCAAGGGCTTAGGGAGTGGCCTGGAACGTGCTCTATGCACGCGTGCCAGGGAATCCATCCCGTCCGGCGAGGCTGTGAAATCGCGAGGCCATGGAAATGACCGAACGGGTGTGTGTCGTGGGCGCCGGTTCCTTCGTCCCTGCGCGGACCATCTCCAACGAGCGGATCGCGAAGGCGATCCCCGGTTGGTCGGCCGCCCGCATCGAGGAAAAGATTGGCATCAAGGAGCGCCGGTTCCTCTGGGACTTTGATGATGAGACCGGCCGCGCCATCCCCCCGCCGGACGACGTGCTGGGGCGCTTCTACCCGGCGACGAACACGGACATGTGCGAGGTGTCGCTGCGCCAGGCCCTCTCCCGCAGCGGCGTGGAGGCGAAGGAGCTGGACGCGCTGTTCGTGGTGACGTGCACCCCGGACGCGCCGCACTTCAACCACGACGCCATGGTGTTGCATGAGCGGCTGGGCCTGCGCGAGGACGCCTTCGCGCTGGTGGTGGACGACGGCTGCGGCGGCACGCCCTACGTGCTGGACCTGGTGCGCAAGATGATGGACGGCGGCCGCTTCCGCACGGTGGCGGTGGTGGCCTCGGCGTTCACCTCGCCGCTGCTCAACCGGGAGGTCTACACGGACGAGCTGCCGCCCACGCCGGGCCGCCCCAAGGCGCTCAACGCCTATCTGTCCATGTATGTCTTCGGGGACGGCGCGGGAGCGGTGGTGCTGCGCAAGCAGGAGGGCGAAGAGGACGGCCCGGGCATCCTCAACTCTTTCTCCGGCAACGCGTACGCGGAGCTGGTGACGCGCCGGGGCGGCGGCATGCTGAAGCTGCCCTACCAGCCGGGTCGCACGCGCCCGTCGGACATGGCCTTCGTGGTGGATGGCTTCAAGGTCGCGCGCAGCTACCCGGAGTACATGCAGAAGTGCCTGGACGCGGTGCTCACACCCGCACTCCGCGAGCAGGTGAAGCGCTACTACTTCCACCAGCCCAACAAGCGGGTGATGGACTCGTTCGTGAACCGCGCGGGCCTGCCGAAGGAGGCCGTGGCCTGCAACGTGGACCGGATTGGCAATACGTCCGCGGCCGGGATGTTGATTCTCCTGGCGGACGACCTGGAGCAGGGTCGTGTTGCACTCGGCACTGGGGACCTGGTGGTGGTGGCGGCTGTCGGTGCCAACGTCCATTATGGGGCCCAGCTCGTGCGGCTGTGATGTGCACGGGTCTTCATCTCCTCCCCCCCGGAGATTCCCCCCTCTATGAGTGAGCAGCGCAAGGAAGTCACAGGCCTGGATCCGGCCATTGCCCAGGACCTGGAGAAACGCCTGGCCCTGGCGACCCCCGACGACACGGCCCGAGGCATGTTCTTCAACGGAGCGCTGAACGCGGTGCGCATTCTCGGTGGCGATGCCGCGGTGGAGAAGTGCCTGGCGTCGGTGCAGGAGAAGAAGTTCGTGGACTTCTTCAACTACCCGGTGTCGGGCTTCCTGAAGTTGTCCTTTACCGGAGCGCAGTTGATGGGGCCGCAGCTGGGCGGCTTCGACGCGATGTTGCGCAAGATGGGCACGCAGGCGACCACGGACTTCCTGTCGTCGGCTGCGGGCAAGACGCTGTTGCTGCTCGCGGGTGACAGCCCGAAGCGGCTGGTGACGAACCTGCCCACGGGCTACCGCGCGGCGGTGAGCTACGGCGAGCGCACCGTGGAGTGGACCAGCGACCGCGCGGGCAGGCTCGTGATGAAGCGGGACTTCATGCCGCCCGCCTACCACGAGGGCGTGCTCCAGGGAGTCATCGAGGCGCTGGGCGCCCGGGGTGTCCAGGTGAAGGGCCGCCAGACGGGCCCGGTGGACACGGAGTACGCGCTGTCCTGGCAGTGACCGGAGCAGACAACCCGCGGTCCTGAAGGATGGGTTTGAACATGACGCGGGAGCAGGCGGGATCCACGGTGCGGCTGCAGTCCGGCTCGGAGTGGGTGTATGCCTTTCGCTCGCAGGAGGATGCCGCCACGCCACCGGATGAAGCGGTGTGCGCGGCGGCGCCCTTCAGTCCGACCGTGAAGCTGGGCGCGGGCCTCTACGTGCCGGTGGCGGACGGTGGCCATGAACGCGTGGGTTCGGCCACGGCCTGCTTCCGGCTGACGGACTGGGCCTTCACCCCGGGCACGCAGGTGCCGTTCTACGCGCGCTTCCTGCTGCCGGTGGGAGCCTTCACCGCGTCCGGCGAGTGCGTGCTCGTGAGCAACGACCAGCCCCAGGCGGGGGTGGTGCTCGCGGGAGGCACGCTGAAGCTGGTGGAGGTCCCGCCGGGCTTCGCGGGAGGCGTGCTGTCCAACCTGAGCGTGTTCAACCCGCTCAAGCTGCCCGGCTTCGCCACGGGCTCGTACTACACGCTCTACACCTTCCGGAAGGAAGGCACGGGCACCCCCAGCCCCTGAGCGCGGACGCACCGTGCCGGCCCCTCTCCCGGCACGCCACGGTGAACAGGAATGTCGGGGATGCCTGGGAGAATACGTCCCTGGGCATCCGATGCCATCACGAGGGGGACGCATGGAAAGCAGGTGGAATCCGCTCTACGAATCGCTCGGCTACCGGCCGCCAGCGACGGGCAGGGCCGCGCCGTCCGGGCTCCCGGCGGACGCTCCGCCGCCAGGGGACACGGACCTGCCCCTCCTCGGTCCCGAGGAGCTGGAGGCGCTCAAGTCCGCCTTCCTGCGCGAGCCGGAGGACGTGCTGCGCTGGACGGAGAGCGGCCTGGGAGCGAGGGCCACGGTGGGCGCGTTCGTGGAGGTGCTGCGCGAGCTCGAGCTGCTCTTCACGGACCCCGGCCAGTTCCAGGAGCGCCTGGACGCGACGGAGCGCCACGCCCGTCAGGGGACGGGAGGGTTGCCCGCGGATTTCACCTTCCCGCTGAGGACGGAGGAGATCCCCATCGACCCCACGCGCACGCGCTTCGAGCCTCAGTCCGACCTGCGCGGCTGGCTGTTGTTCAGCGGCCCGGTCTGGCTGGAGCAGGGCGCGGCGGCGCGGCAGGCGCCGTTCCGCTGGCACTTCGGAGCGAAGAGCCGCTTCGTCTATCCCCTGCGCGAGCCGGAGCCGGGCCAGCCAGTGGAGGTCGCGCTCTTCGCGGACTTCGGCACGGGCGAATACGCCTCCCGGTACATCGCCAGGCAACTCGTCATGCGAGGCGAGCGCCTGGACTGCGCGGTGCACCTGGGCGGCGTCTTCTACGCGGGCCGCCAGGGCGAGTTCGACGCGCACGTGGCGGAGCCATTGGAGCCGCTGCTCGGGACGACGTCGCTGCTGACGTTGAACGCGCCGCCGGAGATGCGCTCGGGCGCGGGCGCCTACTTCCGCTATCTGGACGAGCGGCGGGGCGCGGGCCCCCGTCACCCGCAGGAGGGCAGCTACTTCTGCCTCGCCGCGGAGCGCTTCCAGCTCATCGGCCTGGACACCGCCTGGTTCGAAGCGGGCCGTCACCGCGAGGCCGCGCTGCTGCAGTGGCTGGAGCAGCGCCTGTCGGAGGGGCGAAGGCGCGGAGCGATGAACATCCTGCTGAGCCACGCCGCGCCCTACGGGCCCGACGCGAAACAGCTCGCCCCATTGGTGACGGAGGACCTCAGGGCGCTGGTCGTGGAGCGCGAATGGGTGGACCTCTGGTGCTGGGGAGGCGCCCAGGCCGGAGCACTCTACGACCGGGCACCAGGCCTGCCCTTCCTCGGCGCCAGCCTGGGCCACGGAGGCTTCCCCTCCGAGAGGAGGGATGCGCCGGAGTATCCAATGGCACCGGTCCGCTTCTTCGAATCCCGGCCGCGCTTCCCGGAATGGACGGGCGTGCGCCAGGACCGGGGCAACCACGGCCACGCGACGCTGTGGCTGAACGCGGACGGCACGGCGTCGCTGCGCTACACGGACTGGATGGGACAGGTGCGCTGTGAAGCGACCCTGTCACGCCAGGGCCCCAAGGGGCCCGTGACGCTGAAGCAGCTCGACGTGAGGGAGTGAGTCAGGGCCCCTCAGGCTCCTTCGATGCCGCGCTCCTTCATGTACTTGCGAAGGCCCGCGGCGCCCTGGGCGCGCACCTTGTTGTGCAGCAGCGGCGTCCACCCGAGCGCCCAGCCCACGGGGCCCAGCGCCTGCCGCGACCAGGTCCAGAAGGGGAACCGGTCGGTGTGGCGGATGATCTTCCCGTCCTTGAAGTCGAAGGTCGCGTCGATGCGGTTGAGCACCTTCCGGCCCGTCTGGCTGAAGGTGTAGCGCGCATCCCAGTGGGCACTGCCGGAGCGGTCATCGGCCTGGACCTGGCCGAAGGTGAGCTCCAGGTCCTTGCCGCGCTCCAGCAGCATGCGCCACATGGAGGTGGCGCCCGCGTAGCGCAGGTTCTGGAACACGGCGTCGTTGAACTCCACGTCCGGGTGGTAGCAGGCGGCCATGCCGTCCGCGTCGCGCCGCTGGAAGGCCGAATAGAAGTCGGTGATGAGCTGGGAGTGCGGGTGCATGTCGACGGTCTATCAGACCCGTCCGGCGTCGCGCTCGGGCCATCCGGACGGTGCGCCGGCGCGCGGAAAGTGCCGAGCAATGGAAGAAACCGCATGGCAGAGTCGCGCGCATGGCTCGCGACATCGTCATCTGGCCCCACAAGGTTCTCACCACGTCCACCCAGCCCGTGACCGACTTCGGACCGGCGCTCGAAACGCTCCTCCAGGAGATGTCGGAGTCCATGGCGGAAGCCAAGGGCATTGGCATCGCGGCCAACCAGGTGGGAGTCCCCCTGCGAGTGGCCATTGTCGGCCGGGAGGACGGCACCCAGTTCGAAATCGTGAACCCCCAGATTCTGTCGAAGGAGGGGAGCGTGAAGCTGGAGGAGGGCTGCCTCTCCGTGCCGGACGTGTGGGAGAAGTGCCCCCGCGTGGAGCGCGTGAAGGTCCGCTACCAGGACAAGACGGCCCAGTGGCACGAACTGGAGGCGGAGGGGCGGCTCGCGCACGTGCTCCAGCACGAAATCGACCACCTGGACGGCCACGTCTTCGTGGACCACCTCTCCAGCCTGAAGCGGACCCTCATCCTGGACCGCATGAAGAAGCTGCAGAAGTCGCTCGCACGCCGGAAGGAAGAGCCCGAGGAGAGCAAGGGGACGAAGCGCTCCTAGCTGACGGTGAAGCGGAGGGGCGCGCTACGCTCGAGCGCATGGAAACGCGCTCCGTCCCCCGTCAGGTCCAGGCCTTCCGTGAGCAGTACCGGGCCCAGGCCATCGGGTCTGGCTACCGGGGGCAGGCCCACTTCGCCTTCACCAGCCTCGTCTGCCTGGGGGGAATCGCCCTGGCGCTGAGCCGGGTGGAAGCCCCCCGCCTCTGGGAGCTCCTCGGAGTCCCCGTCGTCATCGCGCTCGCGAACACGGTCGAGTTCCTCGGCCACCGGGGCCCGATGCACCACCGCACCCGGGGCCTGGGCCTGATGTTCGAGCGGCACACCGTCCAGCACCACCGCTTCTTCACCCACGAGGCGATGGCCTACGAGTCCAGCCGGGACTTCAAGATGGTGCTCTTCCCGCCGGTGCTGCTCCTCTTCTTCCTGGGAGCCATCGCCGCCCCGCTGGGAGCGCTCTGCTTCCTGCTGATTTCCCCCAACGCGGGCTGGCTCTTCGTCGCCACGGCGCTCGGCTATTACCTGGCGTACGAATGGGTGCACTTCGCCACGCACCTGCCGAGCGGCCATTGGAGCACCCGCCTGCCCGGCATCGTGTTCCTCCGGAGCCACCATCAGGTGCACCACCATCCCAGCCGGATGGGGCGCCACAACTTCAACATCACCTTTCCCCTCGGAGACGGGCTCTTCGGGACACGATGGATCGCCCCTCCGGATGAGGAGCAGGCGGCACGCCGAGGGAAGTGACGGGGAAAGAAGAAAGCCGGAGCCGGGGGTTCACACCTTGGAACGGCGTGCCCATATCCCGGGCGGCTGGGGACGAATGATCAGGCCCGGATCAATCAGGGTTTGACGTCACCGAATCGAAGCGTTAGACAGTGGACCCCCGCGCAACGGACCGCTGGCCCCCGGGCCTCGGAAAGTCAGCGCGGGGGGAAGAAAAGGATCGACGAAGCTTGTTGATCCCGAACGCGGCAAAGAGGTAGAAGCCGCGCCCCGCTCGAACGGCTCCGAAAGCAGCAGGTCGGACCAAGGAGCGGAAGCAGCAAACGGTCGCCACCAAAATGGTTGATCGCGGATGCGGTGGTGGTACAAGCCGCGCCCCTCGCTTCGAAGCCCGCGCACTGGCGCGGAAGGAACTTCGGAGAGAGAGCAGCACCGACAAGGAAATAGGGCAGTCAACGAGCGGGTTGACAGCGAACGCGGCGAAGAGATAGAAGCCGCGCCCCACCGAAGAAAGCAGTCCGGCAGGCAACACACGGACGGCGGGCGGTGAGGAAAGCTGACAGCGAGCGGTTGACAGGGAAGACGGCGACGAAGTAGAAGCCGCTCCCCTTCGAAAAGAAACGGCGAAAGTCACTGGACGGCGCCGACGAAATTCGAAGCAGCCCGCAGGACGCAAAAGCGAAGTTGACGCTGACTGCGAACTGAAATAGAAGCTGCAACCCCGCCGGTTGAGGCGAAACCGGCAACGAAGTAACGGTAGCAGAAGTCGCGAAGCAGGACAAGCGGCTCGGTCTTTGAAAACCAAATAGCAAGCCCAAGCAGTAATGGATTGCGGAAACCCGCAGTCAATTTTTTGAGGGCGCTTCACCTCAAGAGCAGCGCTGAAAAGCGCAGCGAGAGGGAAG